>JAMDEE010000004.1 GCA_023487605.1 Patescibacteria group bacterium | reverse complement strand
AAAAATATTATCGTCTGCAACGGACTTTCCGTAATTTATGATCAAGTCTCTTGCAAAATTATTTTTTATTAAACCCAAAATATTTTTTACAAACGGGTTATCATTTTTTGTAATATAAGGCTCTATGTAAGGAGTTTTCCTTTTCTTTACCGAAATTATTATTTTCCCATCGGAATTTTTAGAAAGCTTGTTTGTTTTATAAAGTTTTTGGATTAATTTTTCCAGTTGTGATTTTGCACTGTTTATTGTTTCCGGTAAAACAATATGACGGTCGATTTCTAAATACGCATAATCGGGGATTGAAAGACTTGTCGATTGGGAATCAAATTTCCTTACAAATAATGTTCCCTCGCCAAGTAAGGGATTTTTCTGCAGTTTTATCTTTTCTAAAGCTAACGTCAGCCTTGCAGCTTCGTTAATTGCATTTATTCCCTTTTTAGGATGCGCCCCATGAGCAGATTTACCAAAAACTTCAACAGAAAAAACAATTCTTCCCCGTCTCCCCAAAGTAACTACGTTTATGCCTCCCGTTTGAGTAGCCGACGCTCCAGGCTCGGCGACCAAAATTGCCGCTACATCTTTAAACCAAGCTTTTTTCTCCAGAACTGCTTTCCATGCACCCTCGGAAATGTTTTCTTCATCAACTCCGAGAAGAATTTTTATTTTTTTATCTGTTTTTACCGATGCCACGGCATTTAAAATAGCGGCAAGACCGCCTTTCATGTCACATGCACCAACACCATATAATTTATCGCCTTTTGCAACTAACTCAAGAGCGTTGGTATCCCAATTACCGTAAACCGGAACAGTATCCATATGTCCGTAAAACAATAGGGAGGATTTTCCTTTCCCTCTTTCCGCCAAAATATTCCATCTTCCGTTTGCAATTTTATGTTTTTGTATTTCAAATCCGTTTTTCTTTAAAAAATTTTCTGTCCACAAAGCCACATTTTTTTCATCCGGAAAAACGGACTGAATTGCCACCAAATTTTTTAATATACTTTCTGTATTTTTCATTTTGAATAAATCCTATATAAATCTTCCCTGGTCATAAATGCTGGGAAAAGGTCATTATATGGAGTCTCTATCGGTAAACCCGCGATGGGAACATGTTGAGGCAATACCCCAGAATTAGAAAAACCAAGCTCGCTTCCCGCATCTTTTGCAAATCTTCTTCCCTGAATATGAGCTGTTTTTAACACACCCAATGCATTACCATTGCATTCTCCGTATATAAGATCTGCTTTGCCGTCCAAAACTCCGTCTATTCTTGACCTTTTAGAAAGCTCTTCCAAAAGACCCGATGATACGGCTGTATATAATCCGTTTTTTGCATGCTCATCAAGTGTCGCTGCCTCTGTAATTTCGATAATTCTTAAACTATTTCCTCCGATTGGAATTCTTGCCATTTCCGCTATTCCCGCTGATACAATTGCCCCATCTTTAACCGCAATCCCGATAATATTATTTGTATTGTGCAGTATTGCAGATACTTCGTTTCTTGTCCAGCCGAAACGCTCATATAAGAGCGCTACCTGATCTACACATTCTTCTGTTACTGCTTGTTTTGAAAGTATTTTAATATCGTATCCTTTTTCTTCTGCTCTTTTTCTTATTTCCTGAGGCGTTGAAACAACATGCGATGAAGCCTCTCTAAGGTTATCCGTATATCTGTCCAGTTCCTTTTGAATAGGCTGTCTGGTAGAATGGTTTAAGCCGAAATAAACAAGCGCTGTATTTTCAAATGCAGCTTGGGTTCCGTTTAATGGAATTACTACTTCAATTAGAGGTCTGAAAGATTCGCTTCGTGCAGCTACCTTAAGAAAATCAACATCCACTACTGCTCTTAAACTTACCCTGCTAACTTCACCGTCAAAGATCTCTCTTGCTTTTTCAATCTCTCCGGTTATGTGGTTTAAACTATCCGAACTTCTGACTATACCGGGCGTATATATGCCCTTTATTCTTTCAAATGATGCTCTTTCCGGAGGCCAAAATCCTCCGACGGAGCTGGTTAATCCGGCTTCATGAGCCGGAACATCCTGCTGATTTGCTTCTTCTTCGTTTAATTGAGCTTCTATTTTTCTTCTCACGCTAACATCAAAAACAGCCCAGAGAACACTGCTTGTGTCAACTCCGGACCCTTCTCTTGTCCCCGATACATTAATCAGATGAGACCCTTCCGGCCCTTCGGTTAATGTCCACAATTCTCCCTCGGCGGGGAAAATACGGCTTTGCCGTACGTTACCTAAATTATTTCTTCCCGGTAAATCTTGTTCTGTCATATTTTTTCCATTAAAAAACCCCTTTCTAAGGGGTGTCTTGTTAATTACCAAAGACAAATCCCCCTTTAGGAGAGGTTTTTCTTTGTCTTTTTCAGTAATCCGCTAAAATTATTTATCACAACGATGTGAAATATATCATAAGGCAAAATATTTGTCAAAGCTCATTCAAAAATGTAAGTTTTATAATTGTGCCTTTCGAAGGTTTTCTACCATCAATCTGGTGATTTTAGTAAGGTCATATTCGTGTTTCCAGCCCCAATCTTCCCTGGCTCTTGAATCGTCTATTGATTTTGGCCACGAATCCGCAATTTTTTGCCTCTCGTCGGGCTTATATACAACTTTAAGATTGGGAATATTTTTTCTTAGAGCCTTCTCCCACTCTCCGGCTGTAAAACTAATAGCGGCAAGGTTGTAGCTTCCTCTTATTTTAATTTCCGAGGATGTAGCTTTCATTATATCGATGGTCGCCTTGATTGCATCATCTACGTACATCATTGGAAGCATTGTCTCGGAGGAAAGCCAGCAAGTGTTTTCCCTTCCTTGCACTCCGTCGTAAAGCATTGCGATTGTATATTCCGTTGTTCCGGCAGATGGAGGAGTTTTCCAGGAAAGTATTCCGGGATAACGAACAGATCTTACATCAAGATTGTATTTTAGATTGAAATAACGACAAAGGTTTTCCCCTGTTACTTTTGTAACCCCATACATAGTTGTAGGTTCAAGGATTGTTTCTTGTGGCGTATTCTCTCTTGGGGTTGTCGGTCCGAATGCAGCAATTGAACTTGGCCAAAATATTTGGAGCCCGAATTCCACTCCAAGCTCCAAAATATTTTTTAAACCGTTGACATTAATATCCCAGGTAACTTTTGGATCTTTTTCTCCTATTACGGATAAAAGCGAGACCAAATGATAAATTATTCCGATATCGTATTTTTTTATTATTTGTAAAACAGCGTCTTTATCCTTTGCATCTGCTTTTTCCACTATGCCGTAAGAGTCGGAACTTATATTTGAATGCCCCATCGCAACAACATTATCTTTTCCGTATTCTTTATATAAAGCAGGGACTAGTTCGGAGCCTATCTGCCCGAATGCGCCTGTCACTAGAATTTTTTTACTCATCCGGTTAGAAAGTCCTCCTTTCAGAGTTTATAATTGACAAAAAAATATTGATTTCTAAATAAAACTTTCTAACGGGACTCATATAATTTGCATTTGTTTCCCGATTTTTCCAAAAGCCTCGATTCCTTTGGAAAGATCGTTTTTTGAATGTGACGCTGAAGCAATTACTCTTATTCTTGCTTTTCCCTTTGCTACCATAGGGAAAACAATCGGAGTTGCAAAAACATTCTCCTCGAATAACTTTGCGCTAAATTCCTTTGCCTTGTCCTCGTCGCCTATCATTACGGGTATTATGGGAGTCTTCGAATTTCCGGTATCAAATCCCAGGCGTTTAAATTCTTTTTGCAGATAATTAACATTTTCCCACAACTTTTTAACCGGAGCGTCCGACTCAAGGAGTATATTTACGGCTTCCAGTGCCGCTGCGGTATCCGGAATCGTTAAGGCTATAGAAAAAAGTCTTTGCCTTGCTTTTAAATTATAGTAATCTATCAAAGTTTTTTTGCCTGCAATAAATCCGCCGATTACCGAAAATGCTTTGGACAGACTTCCGATTTCTATGTCTATTTCGCCGACCAAGTCGAAATGGTCAACAATTCCTCTTCCTCCTTTGCCCAAAACTCCTTCACCGTGGGCGTCATCAACCATCGTCAAGGCACCGTACTTTTTGGCAAGTCTGACAATTTCGGGAAGAGGAGCAAGGTCTCCATCCATTGAAAACACTCCGTCGGTAACAATGAGCATTAATGGTTTACTCCCATCGGGTTTTATGATTATTGATGCTTCTTTAAGTTTTTCTTCGAGGTCATTTGTGTCGGTATGTTTGTATATAAGTTTATTCTTTACCTGTGAAAGCCTTACGGCATCGATGATTGACGCATGATTGAGTTCGTCGGAAATAACGACATCATCCTTTCCTAGAATAGTTTGTATTGCTGCGGCGTTTGCCATATAAGCGCTTGTAAAAATGACCGCAGCCTCGGTGCCCTTAAATTTTGCGATTGCTCTTTCAAGCTCTAAATGAAGAGTATGCGTTCCGGCCAATGTCCTGTATCCCGTTCCCACTCCATACTTCTGAACAGCCTCGCAAACGGCATTTTTAAGTCTTTGGTCTTCCGCAAAACCCAAATAATGGCTTGAACAAAAATTGAGCTTATTTATTCCGTTAATTTTTAGATAGGCACCTTGTCCCGATTCAATTACATAAGGAGGTTTAAATGAAGCCGACTCGGATTCAAGTTTTTTATAGAAATTTAGTTGAGGCATCCCAATTATTTTAACTTACGGAAACGATTGTGTAAAGAACTTTTCCGGCTGGAGCTTCTACTTCAATTTTTTCGCCGACCTTTTTACCGATAAGAGCTTTACCCAAAGGAGATTCGTGGGAGATTTTCTTTTCCGTAGGATCGGCTTCCCATTCACCTACAACCGTAAAATTTTCTTTCTTTCCTTTAATATTCAAGGTTACTTTGGAACCCAATTTAACAATATGGTTTGTATTTTTAGCGCTTTCCGAAATTAAAACGGCTTGTTTCAAGAGCTCTTCCAACTCGTCTATTCTTCCGTCGATAAAAGACAACTCTTCTCTTGCCGCTACATACTCGGCATTTTCCGAAAGGTCTCCTAAACTTCTTGCCTGGGATACTCTCGATAAAACATCGGGCCTTTTTGTTTTGATAAGCTCTTCGTATTCGTCTTTAAGCTCTCCCAAACCGTCTCTTGTTAAATAAATTTTTTTACTGTCCATATAAATATATATGCTTATTAAAATAAAATCCCTCCAACTTTAGATGAGGGAAAAATTTAATAAATACGCTTAATTTATCGAATAATATAGGAAAACAAACCTTTTGTCAATAACCTCTAGTATTAATTACTATAGGGAGCATTAACTGTTTTATTTTTGTACTTTCTTAAAACGTTAACTTTATAGTCAAGAGGATGAAAAGCTAAAAAATCGTCCCTGACGGTCTCCGTGGTTTTATGATTTTTCATGTAATTAAATTGGATATTTCTTGCAAAGTTTTCAATCAAATTTAAAGACAATAGGTTTTTTAATATTCTTTCCGGGAAAGAGGAATTTGAAACCGGAATAAATATTTTTTTTTGTGAAAAAACATTGGGGAGAAATTTACTTATCCAAGAATTACTGCTTATAAATTTTTCGTGAAAGCCGTTCTTGTTTAAAACCGGAATAAGTTGGGCAATCTCATGGGCGGTATATAAATCCTGCCTTGTTTCGGGAAAAATAATTGCGGTTTCATCGATAAGCATATTTAAACAAATTTTATTGGAAACATTTTTATCTTCTCTTTTTCTGTAAATTCCCATTACCCTCAAAATTGTTATCATAATAAGACGGGTTATCCATACCGAATTTCTTGCCGTTATAACAAACAAGTCGATATCGTCGTCTTTGTCCGAATTTTTCATCGCCAGGCTGCCACTGATACCTATAAAGTACACCGTGGGAATAAATTTAAATTTTCCAAGAGTTTTTTGGGCAAATTTTATTTTTCCCGTACTTATCTTTTCTCTTTCTCTTCTTTTTTCAACAATATTTTCTTTTCCTTTTAGATAATAAAAATTGTCCTTAACTCCGAAAAAAGGATTCTTAGCATTTAAGGTCTTATAAATCTCCTGTTTATTTTCTTTCTTTCCGGAAATTAAAAATCTCCATATCTCACTTTTTTTAAGCGGGTAATCGAAGATATCGCTATAGAGCAGAGTTTTTAATACCTGTTCTTTACTACTGCCCATACTGTTTTAAAACTTGAGAAACCCCCTGGGATAATGTATCTACGGCGGTTTGCGGGGAGACATTGTTAAGTATCGAGTTGACCGCATTCCCGAGATAGGTATCCATTTGATAATTTAAACCGTTATCGTATGTTCCGTCAACAAAGAATGATGAAACTGCTGTTTTTGCCTGGGATATAAACGGATAAATGGTCGCATTACTCTGCAGCTTATCTGCCAAATCTGTCCTGGCATACAGTTCTCCGAAAGCTCTTGTTTTAGATTCTTCGGTGTATAAATTTTCTTCCGTACTTTTTTCTGCTAAAAATTTTAAGAAAAGAAGCGCCTCTTTCTGATGCTGGCTCTTAACCGAAGCTCCGGCCACCCAATAGCTGGCAATGTTTACGCTGGGCTGGTTCGGGAGCTGCGGTACGGGAATAATTTGAAAATTAAGAGCCGGATTTGCCGCTTTTATCGAAAAGTAATCCCAGGAATATCCAAAGTACATAGCCAGATTTCCTTTGGAAAAAGCAAGAAGCGACGGGTCTAATGTGTTATCCCAAACGTTGGCATTTCCGGTTGAAAAAGAGGTATAAAAATTTAATGCGTCGGCTGCGCTTTGAGATGTGGAGGATATGTTATTTAAATTAACTCCGTTTTGTTCAAAAAGAAGCGACATTATATCCGGGGCGTGATTTATGTTATTAAAAGTGCCTAAAGCCGCACCTGCTGTTTTTATCTTCCCGCTCGCATCTTTTACGGTAAGCGCTCTCGAATCACTCATAAACTCATTCCAGGTAGTCGGAGGCTTAAGCCCTGCGGCTTGAAACAAATCGGAATTTATGTATAAAGCCAAAGTATCTATATGCAAAGGAATACCGTATATCGCACCGTTTTTTATTAAATCTTTCTGCGCTACAGGGTAAAACCATTGGGTAAAATCACTATTCGATATGGTACCGCTGGGCAGAGGAACTAATACCCCCGAAAGCATAGGATACCAGGAATTGTGAAAAGCAAAAATATCCGGGCCGTTGCCGTTATTTATTCTTGTAACCAACCTTTCTCTGTATTGTTTAATATCCTGTTTTGAATAATTTATGGTTATATTCGGATTTTGCCTCTCAAAATCGGCAATAACCGGCTGCATAATACTGCTGTCTTCCCATAATCCCCAATAAGTCAACGTAACTTTTTCATTTTTATTTTTAGTGAACTGCGGAATTATTATTACAAAAATAATTATCCCCAAAATAATAACCGCCAAAACCCCGATTAATAACTTTACCAGCGTCATAAGAGAAAACCTCGAGGAAGAATTATCAACAGGAACTTCGGGTGGCGGAGGAGGATTCTGAACACCGGAAATTTGTACCTGGGGTTGAGGCTGATAAAAATTCTGCGCCGGAGCTTCGTTCTGTCCTTGAAAAATCGTATTTTCGTCCATAATGAAAGTTATTTATAGTATAATACAAATATACGCCATATCAAATGAGAATCCCTCGTATTAAAGCTAAACATTTCTTGCATACGGGAAAAATTGTTTTCTGGTTTTTAACCGGTGCGGTTTTAGCTTTATTTTTTATATTAAGCTTTAGCTTTCTTATTTTTAAAAACCTTTATACTAATTCTGTTTATCCAGGAGTGAGCATAAACGGAGTGAGCTTCGGAGGCGAAACCCAAAAACAGGTAAAAAGCTATTTTGAAAGCAAAAACTATGCCGCAAGAAACGTAAATTTTATATTCACAAGCGATCAGGGAATTGCAACCGCGTCGGCAGAAGAAATTAATTTCGGCTATAATTCCGACCTTTTAGCCAACCAGGCTTTTAGTATCGGCCGTTCGGACAATTTTTTATCGAACCTCACTCTAATTTTAGAAGCATACATTAACGGCATAGACCTTCCTGCATCTTATACTTATTCTCAAAGCTCACTCATTAATATCCTTTCCCCCGTTATCAGTAAAATAAATATAAAACCCGTAAATGCACAATTTAAGTTTGCAAACGGTAAAGTCACGACATTTACCCCTTCCGCCAACGGCAAACAAGTAAGCTTGGAGACATTAAATAATCAACTACTCGCCAGATCTTTAATGGCGATGTCTGCCCGAAAAACCGACTTAATCATAATTCCTCTTACCGTTGAAACTGTACCTCCGGATATTACAACAGATAAGGCTAACAGTTTGGGGATAAAAGAATTGATTGGGGTAGGACATTCTCTTTTTTATGACTCTATTGCAAGCAGGATTTATAATATCAAACTTGCGGCTACAAGATTAAACGGAATTTTAGTTGCTCCCGGTGACACTTTTTCTTTTGATAAAGCTTTGGGGGACATTTCGGCTTTTACGGGATATCAACAGGCCTACATCATCCAAAACGGCAGGACGGTATTGGGAGACGGAGGAGGAGTATGCCAGGTTTCAACAACCTTTTTTAGGGCACTCTTAAACGCAGGGTTACCTATTGTGGAAAGGCATGCCCACGCATACAGAGTGGGATATTACGAGGAGGATTCGCCTCCCGGGTTTGATGCGACAATTTACGTACCGACAGTCGATTTAAAATTTAAAAACGATACCGGCCATTATATTTTAATTGAAAGCGAAACAGACTTAAGTAATGACTCATTGGCTTTCTATCTGTATGGAACAAGCGACGGACGACAGGTAACCATAAGTAAACCTGTTATTACAAACCAAACTCCTCCTCCTCCGCCTCTTTACCAGGATGACCCGAATCTTCCAAGCGGAGTTTTACAGCAAACCGACTTTGCCGCGTGGGGCGCAAACGTCTATTTCACAAGACAAGTAACGAAAAACGGCAAGCCTTATATCTTTGACAAATTCGTTTCCGATTATCAGCCATGGCAGGCGGTTTATTTAAGGGGGACCGGTAAATGAACAGAATTTTAAATAATCAAAAAGCTATTAAACTAAGTAAAAAATTAAAAAGAGAGGGTAAAAAAATCGTTCTTGCCGGCGGAGTTTTTGACATACTGCATATAGGACATATTAGATTTCTGGAAGCGGCAAAGAAAAAAGGTGATATATTGTTTATACTTCTCGAAAGTGATGAAAACGTAAAAAAATATAAAGGTCTCCAAAGGCCGATAAATACCCAGGAAGAAAGAGCGGCGGTCTTGAGTTCGTTAAAATTTGTAGATTATGTTATCAATCTTCCTGCGATGAAAAATAATAACGATTACGATAAGTTAATTACCGCAATTCGACCCGATATCATTGCGACTACAAAAAAAGACCCGCAGATAATCCACAATATTAGGCAGGCAAAATTAATAGGAGCAGATGTCTGCTTGGTTGTTAACAGAATTTCCAACAGGTCCACCACCAGAATCGCGGAAATACTCGCAAAAGAAAACAACTTATGAAAAAAACAATGCTTTTGTTTGCAATATTAGTTATTGTTTTGTTACTTTTTGCCTTAAGTTATCAGCTTTTTAAGATTAATCCTCCGTTTGCGGAAATAAATAATCATGTTTTCCGTCTAGAAGTTGCGAAAACGGAAAAACAACAGGAAATTGGCCTTGCAAAATATAAAAGCATTCCGTTGAATTTCGGGATGCTTTTTCCCTTTGGTAAACCGGGATTTTATTCGTTTTGGATGAAAAATATGAAATTCCCTATAGACATAATCTATATAAGAAATAACAGAATTGTCACTATTTATAAAAATGTTCCTTGCCCGAAGTCGGTAAATGGAAAACTACCTATTTATCAACCTGTATCTGCCGCCGATACCGTTTTGGAAATAAATGCCAATTTGTCGCAAAAATACGGCTTTAAAGTAAACCAACCCGTGGAAATTAACTATTAAGTTTATGAAAATATTGGGAATAGAAACCAGCTGTGACGAAACAGGAGCAGCAATAATAGAGGCAGATAAAAATGATAATAAAGTAAAACTTTTATCAAACTCTGTTTCTACCTCCCTTTTGCTCCATGCAAAAACAGGAGGAATAATTCCTGAAATTGCCGCAAGAGAACAGGTGAAATATATTATTCCTGTTATCAGCGACGCCCTGAAAGGAAATAAAATTGAAGGACTTGATGCAATTGCGGTTACCGTTGGTCCGGGATTAATCGGTTCGCTTCTGGTAGGTGTTGAAACCGCAAAAACGCTCGCATATCTATACAAAAAACCTATTATTCCTGTTAATCATCTGATAGGCCATATTTACTCGAATTTTATTGAAAATCAGGAATCTGAGGAAATCGATTTTCCTGCTATGGCACTTATTGTCTCGGGAGGGCATACCGATTTGGTATTAATAAAAGGACATGGCAAAATAAAATGGCTCGGGGGAACCAGAGACGATGCGGCGGGCGAAGCTTTCGATAAAATAGGCAGGTTGTTAAACCTGCCCTATCCCGCCGGACCTCATATAGAAAAACTTTCGGAAAAAATAGCAAAAGATAACTACCGTTTTCCAAGACCGTTGATAGATTCCGATGACTATGACTTTTCATTTTCAGGCCTGAAAACGGCAGCAATGAGAGAGATTCAAGCAATCGAACAATTAAACAATGAAACAATCTCCGATATTTGTTTTTCTTTACAGGAGGCTGTATTTGACGTATTGATTACAAAAACTTTAAATGCCGCAAAACAGTACAACGTGAAATCAATACTTTTGGGTGGCGGCGTTTCCGCCAACCAAAAACTAAAGGAAGAATTTGAATCGGCAATCGGCAGTCGGCAATCGGCAGTCAAGTTTTTCGTCCCCGCGAAAAACTTATCTACTGACAATGCCGCAATGATAGCATCCGCCGCATTTTTTAATTACAAAGAAGTACCCTGGCAAAAAATAACGGCAAACCCGGAATTATATTTTGATTAAAGTGATAAAATACTTACATGTCCAGTGAATTTTTAATTTTAATAACCATTATAATTACGGGGTTTTTTATCCTTGCTTATTTTTTAAATAAAAAACTTTCCGGACTTGAAAAACAAAAAACAGACGAAACGCTTTTGGAATGGTTAAAAACCATGCAGACAACCATAAACAGCTCTTCATCACAAACCGTTAGAACCCTTCAGGAAAACTCACGCCAGTTAAACGATAGGCTGGACAAGGCGGCAATGGCTATGAGAGACGTAGGAAAAGAAGTAGGACAGATGAACGAAATCGGAAGAAACATGAAAGAGCTTCAGGAATTTTTAAAAAGTCCGAAACTCCGCGGTAATATTGGGGAGCAGGTGTTAAAAGACCTAATTTCCCAGATGTTCCCTAAAAACAGTTTTAATCTGCAATATGAATTTAAATCGGGAGAAAAAGTAGATGCGGCAATAAAAACAGATGCCGGAATTCTGCCTATCGATTCTAAATTTCCTATGGAAAATTTTCAGCGGATGATGAAAGCACAGTCACAAGCCCCGGAATATTCCGCGCTGCAGAAGGAATTTGCAAAAGATGTTAAAAGGCATATAGATGCAATCTCCAAAAAATATATTTTACCGGAGGAGGGAACAATGGATTTTGCACTGATGTATGTTCCGAGCGAGTCGGTCTATTACGAAGTTGTAAATAATACCGAGCTTATGGAATACGCAAGAAAACAAAGAGTTTATATAGTTTCCCCCTCCACACTTTATGCGGTTTTGCAAACCATACTTCTTTCTTTTGAAGGGAAAAAACTCGAAGCCAAATCGCGCGAACTTTTCAATATGATAAGAGCTTTACAAATTGATTATGAAAAAGTTGACGAAAACCTCGGCATTTTAGGCAAGCATCTTAATAACGCATACTCACAATTTAATAACCTGACAACGGGTTTCACGGGCTTGGGGCAAAAAATAAATTCCGCAAAAAACATAGGCGAAAAAACAAAAAAAGAAATCGAAAGTTAGTAGTGGTACAATACCCTGATGAACATAGAGAAATCCCCAAACGATAACCAAATCAAGGCCATAAAATATAACAGAGGACCTCTTCTTATTGTCGCAGGCGCCGGTACGGGAAAAACAACCGTAATAACACAAAGGATAAATTATCTCATCACCGAAAAAAACATTTCTCCTTCGGCGGTTCTTGCGCTGACTTTTACCGAAAAAGCGGCGTTTGAAATGCAGGAGCGCGTAGACATTCTCCTTCCTTATGGTTATACAAATTTATGGATTCAAACTTTCCATTCTTTCTGCGAAAGAGTTTTGCACGATGATGCGCATGCAATCGGTCTGGACCCGAATTTTAAATTAATATCCGAGTCTGAATCGGTACTTTTAATGCGGCAGAATATTTTTAATTTAGGGCTAAAGCTTTTCAGGCCCTTAGGAAACCCCACTAAATTCCTGGATGCTCTTTTAACACATTTTTCAAGATTAAAAGACGAGGATATCACGCCTGGTGAATACGTCCGCTTCGCTCAAAATCAAAAATCAAAAAGCAAAAAGCAAAATGACACCGAGGAAAAAATGGAAACGTCGGAATATTTAGAGCTCGCCAACGCATATAAAGCATATGAAAAATTGAAAACCAAAGAATCCGTTATGGACTTTTCTGACCTCATCTCAAATACCCTGCTTTTGTTTAGAACCAGACGCAATATTTTGAAAAAATACCAAAACCAATTTAAATTTATTTTGGTCGACGAATTTCAGGACACAAATTATGCGCAAAACGAGTTGGCGATGCTTCTTGCAGGAGACGATAAAAATATTACCGTGGTTGCCGACGACGACCAGTCAATCTACAGATTCAGGGGAGCTGCGGTATCCAACGTTTTGCAATTTAAAAAAACTTTTCCTAAAGCAAAAATTATAACCCTTGTTGATAATTACAGATCGACTCAGACAATTTTGGATGCATCATACCGCCTAATAAAACATAATAACCCTAACCGGCTGGAAGTTGTTGAAAAGATTAATAAAAAACTTAAAAGTCATTCACAGGCAATAGAGAAAGAGATAATTTTAATTCACGAACAAAGAACCGAAGGCGAAGCCGATACCATTGCTAAAACGATAAAGAACTTGGGAAAAAGCTATAAATATAAAGATATTGCAATTTTGGTACGGGCAAATAACCACGCCCAGAGCGTAACCGCGGCACTGCAAAGATATAAAATTCCATACCAATTTTTGGGGCCGGGTTATCTTTTCCAGCAAGAAGAAATAAAAGATTTAATAGCCTATCTGACATTTCTGACTAATCTTTCGGATTCTGTTTCCCTTTTCAGGGTTCTCTCTATGGATGTGTTTAATATTTCTTATATCGAATTAAATTATCTTTTAAATTTTGCTAAGAAGAAGAACCTTTCTCTTTTCGAAGCCCTGGAAAATACAAATCAAAATTTTTTAAAACCCGAAACCCGAGAAAAATTACAAAACTTTAAAAAAATGGCCGAAAAACATTTGGCAAAGAGCAAAAGAGAATCGGCAGGGCAGATTCTTTATTATTTCCTTATAGATTCCGGACTTTATACAACTTTCAGGGAAATTAATTCTATAAAGCAGGAGCGCCAGGCACAAAATATCGCCAAATTTTTTGACAGGATAAAAACTTTCGAAACAGAAAGAGCAAACAGCAATATATTTTTATTGGTAGATTGGCTTATGCTAATGCTGCAGATGGGCGACAGTCCAACCGCAGCGGATATCGACTTAAAAGACAGAAATGCCGTAAATATCTTAACGGTCCACTCCTCTAAGGGTCTTGAGTTTAAGGTGGTATTTTTAATCAATCTCGTGTCCGACCGTTTTCCCTCTCGGGACAGAGCGGAAAAAATACCATTGCCCGGAGAAATTGTCAAAGAAAAACTGCCAAAGGATACCGATTTTCACCTGGAAGAAGAAAGAAGACTTTTTTACGTAGGTATGACCCGGGCAAAAGAGCTTCTCTATCTTACGGCAGCAGATTTTTATGGAACCGGAAAGCGCGAGAAGAAAATATCTCCTTTTGTTTACGAAGCTTTACCAGAGCTGCAAAAACAGGAGAAAACATTAAAAACAGTAAGGCAGTTATCTCTTAGCCAAGTACTTTCGGATTATAAGGAAATAGATGAAAACAAAGAAAAAACTCCTCCATTTAAAATTAACTATATAACTTATTCCAATCTGCAAATGTTCGACATCTGCCCTCTTCATTACAAAGCCAAGGTTATTCTGAATATTCCCACCCCCATATCTCCGGTCCAAAGTTTTGGGATTTCTATGCACAACACTCTTTATAATTTTTATAAACAAGTACTGGAAGGAGTTAACCCATCCCTTTCCGATATGAAGAAGATACTTAAAAACGAATGGATTAGTGACGGGTACGGCAATAAAAAATATGAAAAAGAGCGTTTTTTGCAGGCAAACAGTATTCTTGATAAGTTTTACAAGACGGAGTGTAAACCTCCGGTTAAACCTTTGGGAATAGAGCTTCCTTTTTCGTTTATATTAAAAAACGGTGTAAAAGTATCCGGAAAAATTGACAGGGTTGATAAAAACGGAAAAGGGATAGAGATTATCGACTACAAAACAGGGGAGGATAATCCGAAAGCAGATAAGGCTCACAGACTTCAACTGGAAATATATGCACTTGCAGCAACACGGGTAAAAGACGGCATTCTGAATAAAAACCCTAAGGATATAAAGCTGACTCTTCACTTCCTGGAAGGAAACACAAAAACATCTATGGAATTTAAAAAAGAAGAATTGGATAAATTAGAAGGGGATTTAATCGCAAAAATTAAGGAGATTGAAAATAGTGACTTTAAATGCAGCGGGAATATTTTATGCCAAAATTGCGAATATAAAATACTCTGCCGAGCCTGACTCGGCTCTGCCAAACTCAAAATTAGCCTCAAATTAACAGAAAAAGTTTGCTTTTTGCCTTGTTTTTGATAAAATAAAGCCGTTCTTTGGAAGATGAGTTGCTAGTCCGATATTTTATCGGACAGGAAAGTCCAGACAGGTGTAAAGCCGGGGATGGAGCGTAAGCTCCAACTAGCGATAGCTGGTTTCTAAGCTTTTTACCCACATACGAAGCTTAGAACAGATTTTGAATTAACAAGATCTGAGAGCAACAGAGACGAGTGGGAGTGAAACGGGCAATCCTACCTGCTGCAACCTCCGAATGATACGTTATTACCTGCTTTACGGGAGTATCAAGGTTTGAGGGCAGTCCGAAGTAACATCGGACCTAACGTGACCAATCATCATAATAGAGATAGATTGCAACTTACAATCCTGAGCTTTGTCGAAGGATTTAAACAGAATCTGGCTTATAATCTTCCAGAGAACATTTTTTATTCTTCCGCGGTCTTATCATTTATCTTATCCAAAGAAAACTCCAGGAGAATTTTTAGTATTCCGGCAATGGGAACGGCCAAAATTAAACCTAGTATTCCGGCGGTATGCTCTCCTGCCAAAACAGCGAATAAAATTATAAGTGGATGCAATTTTGTTATTTTACCCATTATCAAAGGATTAACAAGATAATCCTGTATCTGGCGTACAATCGTATAAACCACAACTACGGCAATTGCCATATACAAGGGCGACAAACCGATATTTGAAGTCCCACCGACAAATGCAACGATTGCGGCAATCGATGCTGCAACAATCGGTCCAATTATAGGCACGATTTCTGCGAGTCCCGAAAAAATTGCTAAAATCAGGGCAAATCTAACTCCCAGCATAGAAAGAGCAATAAAAAGTACAGCGGCAACCAGTAACACCAAAAAAATTTGACCTCTTAAATAGCTTCCTAAAGTGCTGTTTATTTTACGTAAAATTATTTCCGTATCAAATTTAAATTCGTTTGGAATGAAATTCAAAAATTTGTCACGCATATTTTTACCTTCCTTCAGAAAATAAAATGCGGAAAAAAGAAAAACTATCAGGCTCAAAAGTCTGGAGAATACTTTGGGCAAAAACGAAAGGGTTGGCTGAGATGAAATTATTTTATAATGCTCAAGCGAGTACAGGGCATCGTTGACCGTTGGACGTATCCAGTCGGGGAAGTTATTTATTTGCAATTTCGCTTCTTTGTTTAAAACCGCGGCATATTGGGCAATTTCGGACGACTCTTCAACCGCTCTTTTCGATAAACTTATGCCTCCGGCTATAACAATAAACATTATAAGCGCGTAGATTATCAGTATTGAAAGCGTCCGGGGAAATTTTACTTTGTTTGTAAATAAATTAACAACAGGATTAAGTAGATAAGCAAAAATTGCAGCCAAAATAAAAGGGGCAAGTATTGCTCTTTCTATATACAAAAACCATGTAATAATAACTCCCAAAGCAATAAAGAAAGCTGTTCTAAGTCGTATTGTCATAAATCCTCAGGAATATTATAGCAAAATATTATTTTTCCTGTATTTATTTATCCAAATACTTATTTATCTTACTGCCTTTTTAAGAGTTTTTCCGGGAGTAAATCCTGGGGCTTTCCTCGCCGCTATTGTAATTTTTTCTCCTGTTTTTGGATTCCTTCCCGGCCTTGATGCTCTTTTTCTGACAGAAAATGTCCCAAAACCGGTAATTACAACTTTTTCGCCCCTTTTAAGAGAGTCCCTGATTCCATTCAAAAATGCGGAAACTGATTCTCGCGCAGCTTTATTGGTAAGATTAGATTTTTTTGCAACTAATTCTATTAAATCTTTCTTTGTCAAAGTAATTCACCTCCTTTCGATTAGCTTAACAATACAATCTAAAGACTATTTTGTCAATATAACAAAAGGTGTCAAAAAAGATTTTTACAACAAAGTGCGTTTAAAGGTTAGATTCGGAAGAAACCGCGCGGAATTCTCTGATAGCGGTAACTTTTATTTCTCCCGGTACGGCCAGGGTTCTGCTTGTTTCTTCTCTAATTTTCTGGGCAACCAGTGTTGTTTGGGCATCGTCTAGTTTACCCGGATTTATTATGACCCTAAGCTCTCTGCCTGCTTCAAAAGCGTAGGCGTCTTCGACTCCGTCATATTTCTTTGCTATTTCTTCCATCTCTCTTAACCTTTTTCCGTATTCCTCGACATCTTCATATCTTGCTCCCGGCCTTGCCCCTGAAATCGAATCTGCAATATGAACTATAACCGACTCTACCGATGAAAAAGGCTTATCTTCGTGGTGCTCCGCCACACAGTTTACAATTGGCTCCGGAATGTTGAATCGTTTTAATAATTCTACCCCCAGCTTAACATGGCTTCCGTCTCCCTCAACGACTTTTCCTATATCGTGGAATAAACATCCCAGTCTGACAATGTTAACATCTGCGCCTATCTCGGAGGCAATATGTATTCCGATTTTGGTATCTTCCAGCGTATGGACGATTAAGTTCTGCCCGTAAGAAGTCCTAAACTTAAACCTCCCCAATACGGCTAAAAGTTCAGCAGGCAAATTGAATACACCCACCTCATGGGCAAGTTTCTCACCTTCCTCAAGCATTATTTTTTCGACTTCTTTTTTTGTCTGATTAACAATTTCTTCTATTCTAAAAGGCTGGATACGAGTGTCTTTTATTAAAACTTCTAACGATCTTCTGGCAATTTCGCGCCTGACTTGGTCAAACGACGAAAGCCTGATTACGCCTTCTTCGTCCAAATCAACATCCACGCCTGTGGCCTGCTCAAAAGCCTTGATATTTCTTCCTTCCTTTCCGATAATTCTGCCTTTTAAATCTTCGTCCGGTATTTTTACTTCCGAAACCGTATATTCGGCGATATAATTAAGTGCTCCATGGCGCATGCTGTCAACGAGTATTTCTCTGGATTTTCTGTCCGCAGTTAACTTTGCTTCTTCTTCCCTTTCTTTAATTAATCTTGCTACGATTGCGGCTTCCCTATCTTCCGTTTC
This sequence comes from Patescibacteria group bacterium, assembly GCA_023487605.1. GTDB lineage: Bacteria > Patescibacteriota > Microgenomatia > Levybacterales > UBA12049 > JAMDEE01. The sequence continues at coordinate 1,528 of JAMDEE010000004.1, read as the reverse complement.
TTTCAAAAGCTGTTTTTTTGCCTCCTCCGAGGTCATTCCCGAAACTTTTGAAAGTTTTTCTTTGTATTCTTCCTTAAGCTTTAGGAGTTCGGATTTCTCTTTATCGGCTGCCGCTTTTTCGCGTTCAATTTTTTCTTCTCTTTCAAGAAGTTTTTTTTCCAGTGTTACTAAATCCTGATCTGACATATTATAAAGAGGACACTAAAAGAAGGCTTATATTTTAAGTCTTTTTAAGAGTTTCTGTAGAAAAGCGTTTAACTTTTTCATAAAAACTTATTCCTGTGTCCTAAGTCACTTTAATTATACTATCTGGGCAATACTGCGTCAATGCTCCTTTTTATAGTATCGTAATCAAAGCCCTTTGAAACCAGGTATCTTCCCAGCTTTTCAAGAATTTTTCGTCTCGGAAGGTTTTTATATTTTTGCATTCTTTTTTCAGCAAGCTTTATGGCTACTTTCTCATCGTTTTGGATTCCGAAATCTGAATTCTGAATTATATCGTCGGATATCCCCTTTTGCCTCAATTCCAATTTTATAATTCTTTGCGGTTTTGGGTTTACGGCCGTTCTTTGCTCTATCCACCATTTTGCAAATTCTTCGTCATTTAAAAACTTATGCTCTTTTAATTTATTTATTATCAAGTTTATTATCTTATCATCATTTTTGGTTTTTGCCTGCAAAGCGGGTCGGGGCTTTTGACTTTTGACTCGCAAATATTGCCTTATTTCCTTTTCGCTTCGCGGCCTAAAAGCAAGAAAACGTAAGGCTCTATTGAGGTTTATTTCGAATTCGTCATTCGGAGTCTGACTCTTCTTTTTCTTCATTTTCAACTCCCACTTCAACCGGAGTACCTCCGGCTTTATTTTTCTTCAATATTTCGTCAACGATTTTTTTTGCCGTATCCGGTTTTTCCCTCAAATATAATATCGCCGCCTGCTTTCCTTGCCCGAGCATTAAATCTCCATATCTAAAAAATGCTCCAGATTTTTGGATAATTCCCATTTCTACCCCGACATCCATAATTCCGCCTTCTCTGGAAATTCCGGTATCTGCCATTACATCAAATTCGGCAATTCTAAAAGGGGAAGAAACTTTATTCTTAACTATTTTTACCCTGTGCCTGCTGCCTATAGCCTTATCCGCCTCTTTAATTGTTTCTATTTTCCTGATATCCATCCTGACCGATGCGTAAAATTTAAGAGCCAAACCCCCGGTAGTTGTCTCGGGATTTCCGAACATTACTCCGATTTTTTGCCTCAGCTGGTTTGTAAAAATAACAACCGTTTTTGATTTTGATATTACTGCCGTTAATTTTCTTAAAGCTTGCGACATCAGCCTTGCCTGAAGGCCGATCATCGCGTCCCCCATTTCGCCTTCGATTTCGGCTCTCGGTACTAAAGCCGCAACCGAATCTATAACCAAAACGTCAATTCCTCCGCTTCTGATTAAGCTCTCCGCAATTTCTAAAGCCTGTTCGCCTGTGTCCGGTTGAGAAATAAGAAGCTCATCCAGCTTAACTCCTATACGG
>JAMDEE010000005.1 GCA_023487605.1 Patescibacteria group bacterium | reverse complement strand
AAGAATATTAAACAAATGGATTATCAGCAAAGAAACCAGGACGGGTTTGAAGAAGAAATAGTTCAGGTTAATAGAGTTTCCAAAAAAACAAAAGGCGGAAATAAAATTGGTTTTTCAGTTTTGACGGTTGTAGGAAATAAGAACGGAAAGGTAGGAGTCGGCCTGGGTAAGGCTCCGGATGTTTCGGCGGCAATCAAAAAAGGAGTGAATTTGGCGAAAAAACATGCAATCGAAGTACCTATTATAAAAGGTACGATACCATTCGAGTTTAACATAAAATTAGGGGCGGCAAAAATAATCCTTAAACCTGCACCGTTAGGCAGCGGTGTTATAGCCGGAGGAGCCGTAAGAAGCGTTGTTTCTCTTGCGGGCATAAAAAATATATCGTCAAAAGTTTTAGGAACAAAAAATCAGGCGAGCAATGTTTATGCAACTATAGAAGCTTTAAAAAGATTGTCGGAAAGATATAACAGAGAAAAACGTTTGAGGAGTGTTAAAAATGAATCTAAATAACTTAACTAAAACAACGCAAAAAACTAAAAAGAGGCTCGGACAGGGACACGGATCGGGCCGTGTGAAAACTTCGGGCAGAGGCACAAAAGGACAAAATGCCAGAAGCAGCAGATCGCTTTCCTTCGAGGGAGGAGCTTTGCCTCTTATTAAAAGATTACCTTTCCACAGAGGCAAAGGAAAGAATAAGGTGTTTAAGAAAAAGCCAATAGTTATTAACGTTAAAGTGCTTAATTTTTTGAAGACAAACAGCATAGTTGACTTAAAAGCTCTTGTTCAAAGTCATATAGTCGAAGAAAAAGAAGCAAAATTATACGGAGTAAAGATATTGGGTGACGGGAAGGTAGATAAGGCATTGATAATTAAACTGCCGATATCTAAACAAGCGGAAGAAAAAATTAAAAATGCGGGCGGTCGTGTCGAAACGGAATAAAATAATATTACGGGAAAAGCAAGACTTAAATAAATGGATAAAATATTAGCCATTTTTAAAAACAGCATAAAATCACCGGATGTAAGAAAAAAACTGTTATTTACGGCGTTAATTTTTGCAATCTCAAGAGTCTTTGCCCACATTCCCGTATCGGGTGTTAATCTTTTGCAGTTGAAAGCTCTTTTTGCCCAAAACCAATTTTTAGGACTTTTGGACATATTTTCGGGAGGAACTCTTGCCAACTTTTCTATAATGGCCTTAGGTCTTAATCCCTATATTAATGCTTCTATTATTTTGCAGCTCCTAACTATGGTATTTCCAAAACTCGATGAACTTTCAAAAGAAGGAGATTCGGGACGGCAGAAAATAAATCAATATACGAGAATGATTACCGTTCCCCTGGCAATGCTCCAATCCGTCGGGATGTATGCCCTTTTAAGAAATCAGGGAATTATTTCCGTTTTTAACCCCTTGGATTTGCTTTCGTTTATGTTGGTCACCACAGCAGGCACTATGTTTTTAGTTTGGATGGGAGAATTGATTACAGAAAGAGGTGTTGGCAACGGGATTTCGCTTCTTATTTTTGCAGGAATTATTGCAAGGCTTCCGGTTACTTTTGGACAAACCGTTTCGACTACCAATGCACAAAACATTTTTAATACCGGAATTTTTGTAATAATGGGAATTGTTGTAATTACCTCGATAGTAATAATCAATGAAGCAACAAGACAGATTACGGTATATTACGCAAAACAGGTTAGGGGGAATAAAATGTATGGCGGGCAATCTACCCATTTACCTTTGCGTCTTAATCAAGCCGGAGTAATCCCAATTATTTTCGCGGTTTCTTTGGTGTTAATTCCCTCTTTGATAGCAAATTATCTTGCGGTCTCAAAAATTGCAATTCTACATAATGTTGCAACTTTTATTACGGTTTGGCTTAATCCCAACGGATTTGTATATAATGCTTTGTACTTCTTGCTTGTTGTAGGGTTTACTTATTTTTATACTGCGGTTGTTTTTAATCCGAAGAAGATTGCCGAAGAAATCCAAAAATACGGCGGATTTATTCCGGGAATAAGGCCGGGAACGCCGACTGCAAATTATTTAAATTATATCCTGACCCGTATAACATTGGCAGGAGCTTTATTCTTAGGTATAATTGCCATTTTTCCGACAATTGCCAGAGCAATGACAAACGTCCAAAATCTTATTTTGGGGGGAACAGGAATTTTAATCGTTGTTTCGGTTATTCTTGAAACGATAAAAGCAATAGAAGCACAGCTGGTTATGAGAAATTACGAAGGATTTACAAAATGAAAATAATTTTAATCGGAATTCAGGGAGCAGGAAAATCAACGCAAGGCAATCTTCTTTCGGAGAAATTGAAAATTCCTTATCTTTCAACAGGACATATATTTAGAGAGCTTGCAAAAGAAAAAACTCCGGAAGGCCGTTATATAAAAGAAACGATTAATGCGGGTTATCTTCTTCCGGACGAAAAAACTTTATCGATAGTAAGCAATTATCTTCATAGAGCAGAATACAATAAGGGATATATTCTCGATGGTTTTCCAAGAACTATCGCACAGGCTAAAGCCTTTGAAAACGGAATCGATAAAGTTGTATACCTTAAAGTTTCGGATAAAGAAGCCCTATGGAGACTTTCGGGAAGGGACGATGTCAGAGAAGACGATACTCTAAAAGCAATAAGAAAAAGGATTAACCTTTTTCACGAATTTACCGAACCGGTTCTGGATTTTTATAGAGAGAAAGGAATATTGGTAGAAATAGACGGAGAAAAATCAATAGACGAGATCTTACAAGAAATCTTATCGGAATTGGAAAAATGAATAGGAATATTTTATGCCAAAAGGATTTGTAATTGCGATCGACGGACCGGCCGCAGCAGGCAAGGGAACAATATCTCCTCTTCTTGCAAAAAAACTGAACGGATTTTACCTATATACGGGAGCGATGTATAGATGTCTTGCGCTTTTATGTATAGAAAAAGGAATAAGCACTAAAGACAAGGAGTCAATAATAAAGATATTGCCCGGCTTTGAAATAAATTTTTCCGACGGGGAAGTTTTTTTAAACGGAAAAGAAGTTGCGGAAAGAATAAAGAAAGAGGACGTTGCGATGGGATCATCGGATGTAGCCACAATTAAAGAGGTCCGTGAAGCAATGGTGATAAAACAAAAAAGCATGGCGGAAGAAATTATTGAAAACGGTAAACCGGTTATCGCCGAGGGCAGAGACACGGCAACAAGAGTTTTTCCAAATGCCGATTTAAAAATTTTCTTAACCGCAAAAGCCGAAGTCAGGGCAAAAAGAAGAGTAATCCAGATTGAAGAAGGCGGAGACAAAACAGAGTTTGAGAATGTTTTAAAAGACGTGAAATTAAGGGACAGCCAGGATACAAACAGGGAAACAGATCCTCTTGTTAAGACTCCGGGGGATTACGGTTATATAGTTTTGGATAATTCAAGTATGTCCGAAGAGGAAACTGTTGATAAAATAATCTCGTTGGCAAAACAGAAAGCTCTAATATGATTAAAATAAAGAACGAAGAACAAATAAAAATAATGTCTATTTCGGGCCATATTTTAGCAGAAAGCTTATTTGAAGTTGTAAAGCACGTAAAACCGGGAGCAACCGAAATCGAGCTGGATGAATTAGCTGAAAAATTGATTCTTGAAAAAGGAGGGGAGCCCGGATTTAAAAAAGTTCCAGGTTATCATAATACAATTTGCATTTCTACCAATGATGTTGTTGTCCACGGAGTCCCGACAAATTATAAACTGAAAGAAGGCGATGTCGTAGGAATAGATTGCGGAGTTTTTTATAAAGGTTTTCATAGCGATATGTCGGAAACAGTCCGCGTTAAGCCTCAAACCTCAAACCTCAAACCTCAAAAAGACGGAGTTGATAAATTTCTGGAAACGGGAAAAAGGGCTCTTGAGGAAGGAATAAAGGCTGCAAAGCCGGGAAATCATGTCGGAGATATCTCAAAAACAATACAGGATATAGTCGAAAGACAAGGATATTCCGTAGTCAGAAGCCTTGTCGGACATGGAGTAGGCAAAGAGTTGCACGAAGACCCCGAGATACCGGGTTACCTTGTAGAGCCGGTAAATAAAACGCCTGTTTTAAAAGTAGGGATGACTATTGCAATCGAAGTTATATATAACATGGGCAAAAGTGATGTTGTTTACGGAAACAATGACGGCTGGACGATAAAAACGGAAGACGGAAGACTTTCCGGTCTTTTTGAAAGAACAGTTGCGATAACTAAGAACGGACCGGTAATATTAACAAAATAGTTGCTCTTTTGAAGCTCGTTTGGTATAATAATTAAAGTCAAAAGGCATAGGTCAAAAGTCAAAAGTACGAAAAATTCAATCTTTTGATTCCGTAATCTAATTGTTCCTTAGAAGATCCCCGCACGTAAGTGCGGGGGTGTATCGGGTTCCTAAGTCTTCTTGGCGGGGGATATAATAGAGACAATGGAAATAAGGAGACAAGCCCACTGTGTGTTCCGGTGCG
>JAMDEE010000012.1 GCA_023487605.1 Patescibacteria group bacterium | reverse complement strand
AATATGTTTCGTAACTTATTCAGTGTTAATAGCCTATCGGTCTATTTACAGGCTGAAAACTATGCTATACTAAAGCTGATTACAGATTGCTGAGGTCGGTCACAAAAATTTTTTTGGTACGTGCGCGATGGTACATGATCTGTCCATAAAATAATTCCCGCTACTCCGTGCCGCAAAAATTTTGTAATCTCCCCGCAATCTTTGTCATTAATTATGAAAAGGTACTTTCCTCGAGATATAGAACCGTATTGGCAAAAGGTTTGGCAGGAAAAGGGGATAAACAAGTTTAAAAAAGAATCAAAAGAGAAGAAGTACTATAACCTCGTGGAACTTCCTTATCCATCGGGAGACCTCCACATGGGGCATTGGTTTTCCTTTGTTCCGGCAGATGCCCACGCAAGGTATAAAAGAATGAATGGATTCAATGTGTTTTTTCCAAACGGTTTTGACGCATTCGGCCTGCCGGCCGAAAACGCGGCAATAAAACGCGGGGTTCATCCTAAGGATTGGACAATGAAAAATATCGAAAACATGACAAAACAATTCGCAACTATGGGCACAATGATTGACTGGGATTATACCGCGATTACCTGTTTGTCCGGGTATTACCGCTGGAACCAGTGGATATTTTTAAAAATGTTTGAGAAAGGCATTGCCTACAAGGGAAAAGCATTATCCAATTGGTGTCCGGTTGACCAGACTGTTTTGGCAAACGAACATATCGAAGGGGGAAAATGCTGGAGGTGCGGAAGCGAAGTTATCCAAAAGGAAGTGGAGCAATGGTTCTTAAAGATTACCGATTACGCAGATAGGCTAATATGGAAAGAGGATACTCGAGGTTCACGCTCTTCGGATGACGCTCGCCGAGCTTCATCTCAATCTTCAAAAATTTCTCGCTCGCTAAGCGAAAGCCTGTCTTCGAGTTCATCAAACAAAGACGTGACGGCTTTCGATTCACCTCAAAGCGAAACCTCTCGTCTCCAAAATCAGGAATCTGTAATCAGTAATCAGAAATCAGACATAGACTGGCCCAAAGAGGTCAGGGAAGGGCAAAACAACTGGATAGGAAAGTCGGAAGGAATGCTCATTCAATTTCCAATAGTCAGGGATTCTGTCGTTAGTCGGCACCCACGCTTTTCGGATGACGCTCGCTCAAGTTCTCCAAAAAAACTATCTCAAACCCGCTCGCTAAGCGAAAGCCTTTCTCCAGATTTAGCTGAAAAACAATCCAATGCTGATGCGGCTTTCGATTCACCTCAAACCGGGCTGCCTCCTTTTGACGTAAATCATCAATCTTGCATAGAGGTTTTCACAACCCGCCCCGAAACGGCAGACGGCGCAACATTTTTGGTTATATCTCCCGAACACGAATTTGTCGCTTCGCTCCTCAATGGCAAATGGCAAATGGCAAATGGCAAATTGAAAGAGATTCAAGAATACGTTGAGAGGGCAAAGAGGAAGACAGAAATGGAAAGGAAAGAAGATAGAAGCAAATCAGGGATATTCACGGGTAAATATGTGAAAAATCCGGTTACCGGCAAGGACATTCCTGTTTGGATTTCCGATTACGTTTTAGCAGGTTATGGTACGGGAGCGATAATGGCAGTTCCTTTTGCCGATGAAAGAGACAGGGAATTTGCACAAAAATTTAACCTTCCCATAGTTGAAACTTCATTCAAAGCCAAACCGGGGGGGAAGAAAACCGTCAATTATCATTTACGCGATTGGTCGATTTCCAGGCAACGCTACTGGGGAACTCCCGTACCCATCATTTACTGCCGTAAATGCTGGGAAAAATCAAAAATCAAAAATCAAAAATCAAAATTTGAATACGGAAGGGATTTTATAGAAATTGATGGAGAAAAATATGCAATGGTGCCTGTACCTCTGGAGGATTTACCCGTGGAGCTTCCTTATAATGTTGATTATACCCCGAAAGGCAAGCCTCCTTTGGCCACAGATGAGGAGTGGCTTAATGTGAAATGTCCAAAATGTGGGGGGAAAGCCAAAAGAGACGCCGAGACTCTGGATACTTTTTTTGACAGTGCCTGGTATTACTACAGATATGTCAGTCCGCAATATAAAAAAGCTCCGTTTGAAGAAAAAGAGGTGCGAGAATTAATGCCGGTCGACGTTTATTTCGGCGGAGCAGAACATACTTTAGGCCATACATTGTATGCCAGGTTTTTCACGAAATTTTTTAAAGACTTGGGACTGGTTTCTTTTGATGAATTTGCCGCAAAAAGAGTCCAGCACGGCGTAATTCTAGGCCCGGACGGAAACAGGATGAGCAAAAGTAAGGGAAACGTTGTCAACCCCGACGAGGTTGTTAAAGAGTACGGAACCGATACGGTAAGGCTTTATCTCTGTTTTATGATGCCTTATGAGGCAACTGCGCCCTGGTCTACGACAGCAATCGCCGGGGTATACAGATTCTTAAAAAGGGTTTGGGAAATACAGTCAAAAATCAAAAATCAAAAATCAAAAATAAAAAGTGACCTAAGTGGGGAAGATTTGTTGCAAATGCATAAAACGATTAAAAAAGTAGGGGATGATTTGGAAAATTTCCATTTTAATACCGCAGTGGCTGCTCTGATGACATGGTTAAATTATTTATCAGCTAAAAAGTTTGTCTGCCAAGAGGAGTATGAAACACTCCTGAAACTATTAGCTCCTTTTGCTCCCCATATTACTGAAGAATTATGGCACTCAACAGAACTTGCTGCTCGGCAGTCACGCTTTTCGGATGACGCTCGCCAGGCTCAATCTCAACCATCAAAACAAACCCGCTCGCTAAGCGAAAGCCTTTCTTCAAAGTCCGAATCAAAAGATGTGACGGCTTTCGATTCACCTAAAAGCGAACTGCCTCCTTCTGACATTTCAAGGTCTTCCCGCGCCAACAATTTAACAATTCAACAATTGAACAATTTTAAATCTATCCATCTTCAGCCTTGGCCTAAGTTTGATCCGAAATATTTGGTTGAAGAAGAAGTTTCAATTGTGGTTCAGGTTAATGGGAAAGTCAGAGACGCCATCAGAGTTCAGAGTTCAGAGTTCAAAGTTCAAAGCAATGTGGAAGAGATTGCTAAATCTTCGGAAAAAGCTAACAAGTATCTCGAAGGGAAAAAGATTATAAAAGTGATTTACGTGGAGGGAAAAATCTTAAATTTTGTGACAAATTAAATTTCTAATTGCCCTAATTAATCTAATTTATAAAAGCTCTACTAGGTTAATTAAAAATTAAAAATTAGAAATTTTTAGTATGATGCTTGATGCTCGGCAAGTATTAGAAAAGTATGCCCCTTTTTTGAGGCTAAATTGGATTCCTCTAGGTCTAGGATTACTGGGTTTGATATTCTTTATATATGGTTTGATAGCGTTGCTGGGTACAGCCTCAAAAAGCAATGATTTAGTGTTTGAATCCTCTAATTCCGCTTCGGCAAGTGCAAAGATTACAGCAGATATCGCGGTGGACGTAGAGGGGGCCGTAATTAACCCAGGTATGTATTCCCTGAGAGAGAGGTCAAGAGTCCGGGATGCACTGGTTTCGGCAGGAGGTTTATCTGCTTTTGCCGACAGGGGTTGGGTAGAGAAAAACCTCAATTTGGCGGCGAAATTATCCGACGGGGTAAAGATTTACATACCAAGGGCGGGTGAAGCTCAAAATGCAGCAACAAATCTTACCCAAACCGGTGTTCCGCAGGGTGGAATTGTCGGTTCTGCGGCTCTTATTAATGTAAACACGGCGACTAGTGCCGAGTTGGATACATTGCCCGGGATAGGTCCTGTAACCGCGGAAAAAATAATCAATAACAGGCCGTATTCTTCTGTTGATGAACTTCTTTCCAAGAAAGCAGTTACCGATAAAGTTTTTTCGCAAATTAAAGATAAGGTAACGGCTAATTAATATGCAAATAAACAAATGACAAAATTAAAAACGAAATTTTTGAAGTGGGACGTTGGATTTTTTTGAACTTGAATTCTCGACTTCTAGAATTCTTGATTTCAAAGATTCAAGATCAAAAACGTCAAAGGTATCTAACGTCAAAAAGTCTAAAATAATAGAATATTTGCTTATTTTAGTTTATGCTCATCAAATTGTTTATAGCCTTTTTGTTATTGGTGCTATTTGTACGTTTTTTCTTCTTTTACCAAAAAAGCGATATCTATCAAGACGGTCAGGATATAAATTTTGAAGCGACTCTTCTCTCCGAACCACAGTTTACGCCTACTTACCAGAAGCTTTCCGTAAGTTTGCCGTCGGGCGGAACTGCTTATTTAATCATATCAAGGTTTCCGGAGTATGGATACGGCGACAGGGTGGATATTTCCGGCCCCATAAGAATTCTACACCGGTCAGGTGGCTTACGGTCCAGTTCTTCTGAAGGAGGTCCTTACGGAGCAAGCAGTCAAATATTTAAATTGCTAACTGATAAGCCAACTTACTCAATGTATTTCCCTAAAATTAGCCTCGCAGAAACAGAACAAACTCCTATTTTAGCAGTCTCAATTTTTATCCGCCAGAAAGTCACGGAGCTTTTTAATAAGACTTTGTCTCCGGATTTATCGAGTCTTTTATTGGGAATTGTCTTTGGCATTAAAGGCCAGATGTCTAAAGAGTTTGCGAATAATTTAAGGCTCGCCGGAGTTCTTCACGTTATTGCGGCGTCGGGGATGAATGTCACGATGGTTGCAGGGTTTTTATCGTCGGTTTTTGTGATTTTTTTAAAAAGGCAGGAGGCTTTATTTGCCAGCATCCTGGGAATAGTTTTCTATGCCTTTCTGGCAGGTCTCCAGCCATCGATTATAAGAGCTTCGATAATGGGCGTCTTAGTTTTTTCTTCGCAAATATTAGGCCGGCAAAACTTTGCGGCTTATGGCCTTTTTTTAACAGGGTTTTTAATGCTTTTTGTTTCACCTTTTTTGATTTT
>JAMDEE010000008.1 GCA_023487605.1 Patescibacteria group bacterium | reverse complement strand
GGGGAAGCCCAGAGGGTAAAGCTCGCCGCCGAACTATCAAAAAGAGGCACTAATGCTTTATATCTTCTTGACGAACCCACAACGGGACTTCATTTTGCCGATCTCGAAAAGCTTTTAAATGTATTGAGAAGCCTTGTCGACTTAGGCAATACGGTAATAGTTATCGAACATAATCTGGATGTTATAAAAAACGCCGACCATATTATAGATTTAGGGCCTGAAGGGGGAGAAAAGGGCGGCGAAATTGTGGCAGAAGGAACACCCGAGCAAATCGCAGAAACTAAAAATTCCTACACCGGCCAGTTTTTAAAAAAAGTTTTAACAAAATAGGTTACTTTGATTTTCCCAATATTGTATACTTTTAGATAAATGAAGAAAAAACTTTTCTTGGTCCTTTCCATTATTTGTTTATTTTTTTTCTTTAGAGTGCCCCTGTCATTTGCAGATTCAAATTTTTCAACAGATTACAACGTAACCTATACAATCGGAGCCAATGCTCAAACACACGTAAACTTAAACATTGTTATTACAAATCTTTCCAACGTTTATTTTACCCCGAGTTATCAGATACAAATGGGATTTAAAAACATAACAGGGTTAAGCGCATACGATGAATCGGGCTCTGTTCAAGCTTCAGCCAAAACGGATTCAAAAGGTACCACAATTAATGTTAGCTTTAACCAAAGGGTGGTAGGAATAGGCCGGAAGCATACGCTGGACATCTCATTTGATACCAATGAAGTTGCCCAGAATTTAAACCATGTTTGGGAAATAAACATACCCGGGTTATCAAATACAAGCGATTTTAATACTTTTAATACTACGGTAATTTATCCGAGCCTTTTAGGGAGACCTGCATTCATAAAACCTTCAGTCTACCCGGTAAGCTCGATATCGGGTAACGAATTGGTTTTTAATAAACAACAACTCGGCACATCGGGTATCTCTATAACTTTCGGCTCCTATCAAATTTACGGTTTTGATCTGATTTATCATCTGGGTAATTCCAATTTATTTCCTATCAGTACGGAGATAGCTTTGCCGCCGTCAACTAATTATCAGGATGTTTTAATCGACAGCATAACGCCCAAACCCGTAAACGTTAAGCTTGACGGCGACGGAAACTGGCTGGCAACATACTATCTTTCTCCCTCACAAGATTTGAATATAGAAGTTAAAGGTAAGGCAAAAGTGTCTTTGAACCCTAAGCCCGAAAGCCTGCCTAACGACCAAGTCCCGAATTACTTGAAGTCCCTTCCTTATTGGCAAAGTACCGATCCGAAAATTAAAAATTTGGCAAATCAGTTAAAAACTCCCGAAGCAATTTATAATTATGTCTCCAGGAATTTAAGCTATGATTACGCAAGGGCGGCAACCGATAACCAGAGGCTTGGAGCCGTAGGCGTATTAAGTTCTCCCGATTCTGCTGTTTGTTTGGAGTTCACAGACCTTTTCATAGCCCTTGCTAGGGCCGCCGGGATACCGGCCAGGGAAGTCGATGGTTACGCTTACACCCAGAATACTCAGGAAAGACCTTTATCTTTGGTTAAGGACATACTGCATGCGTGGCCGGAGTATTACGATTTTCAAAAAAACACCTGGATTATGGTTGATCCCACCTGGGGAAATACGACGGGCGGAGTGGACTACTTTCACACCCTGGATTTTGACCACTTTGCATTTGTCGTAAAAGGCTTAAACAGCAGCTATCCCGTACCCGCCGGGGGGTATAAGTTGCCTCAAAATGTAAATTCCAAGGATGTTAACGTTAGAATCGCAAATAGTTTTAATCCGGAAGTTTCTCTTAGACCTGAAATTTCCATACCCGATACCGTTTTTTCCGGTTTTCCTGTTGATACAACCATCAATATTAAAAATACAGGAAATACCATTTCCAATGCCCAAGGGATAACCGTAGACACAGGTTTTTTAAGTCCCAAAAACCAAACAGTGTATTTTCAAGAAATACCTCCGTTTGGCTTTGCCCAGATTCCGATAACTTTTACGGACACCTCATTTTTGACAAATACCGGCGATACGGTTAAAATTACGCTCGGAAACAATATCTATTCTAAAAATATTAAGATTTTACCCATATTTTTCTATAAATGGGTACTTCTTGGCGTAGGAGGTGTAATCTTTGTTATATTCGGCATCGTCTTATCGGTTGTTATCAGAAAGTCCAGGCGTGTATCTGTTCCTCAACAGTAAAGGGGAAGTGATTTATGTCGGAAAGGCAAAAAACCTCAAAAAAAGAGTTGCTTCATATTTTGTAAACGGAAAAAATTTGGGTTATAAGACCGCAATTCTAGTTTCGCAGATATCAAAAATAAAGACCATAAAAGTTGAATCCGAAATTGAGTCTTTGCTTTTGGAAGCTAATCTTATAAAAAAATACCTTCCCAAATACAACATTAATCTAAAAGACGGAAAAGCGTACCCTTTAATCCGTATCACGGTTAAAGATAAATACCCGAAAGTGTTAATAGCCAGAAGGGAAAGCGACCCGAAATCATTATATTTTGGCCCGTTTCCCAATGCGGGCGCAATGAGGCTGGTGCTTAAAACGGTCAGAAGAATATTTCCCTTCCAGTCTGTTATCAACCATCCGAAAAAACCCTGCTTTTACTATCATTTGGGACTTTGTCCGTGTCCGGAAGTATTTAAGGATAAAACCTATAGAACTACAGTCAAACACATTATCGGCTTTCTAAACGGCCAGACCGGACATGTAATCAAAGATTTGGAAAAAGAACGGGAAAAATACAGCAGAGCGGAATATTTTGAACAGGCGGGGGCTCTACAGGAAAAAATCGACGCGATAAAACTGGTTACCGGTAAATTTTATAAACCATATTTATATGAAGAAAATCCGAATCTGAAGGAAGATATAAGAAGAATGGAGCTTCAAGAGCTCAGAAACACATTAAACGCAAAAAACGTTGATGTGCGTGAGCTAAAAAGAATTGAGTGTTATGACATATCAAACACATCGGGTAAAAATGCAACGGGCTCTATGGTTGTATTTACAAACGGTGAAAAAGATACATCTTCGTACAGAAAGTTTAAGATTAAAGGCAAATATAACGATTTACCCAACGATTTCGCAATGATGGAAGAGGTTTTAAAAAGAAGGCTTACTCATACCGAATGGGAAAAGCCGGACCTGATTATAGTAGACGGAGGAAAAGGACAGGTTTCTTCGGCTTTAAAAGTTATAAACGGTGCAGTTCCTCTTATCGGATTGGCAAAACGGGAAGAAATAATAATAACCTCCGATTTTAGGGAAATTAGGCTGAAAAAGCATTCAAAACAATTGCAATTGATTATGAGGATAAGAGACGAAGCCCACAGATTTGCGATTACATACCACAGAAAACTCAGGGCCAAAAATACTTATAATTGAATGTTTGCAACGGACTTTCTGGTTACCGTATAAGAGTAGGGTAAATACAAAAATGTTGCAGGAGCATCATCCAGCAGATATTTCTGGAAATCCTGGTAATCGTTAATCCTTGTTTGCATGTTAACCGTTTGTCTCGCATCTTCCAACAATTTATCAATCCTTAAATTCTTATAATTTGTAATATTGTTTTGTTGTCCCGAGTGCCACAGGGTATATTGATCCGGGTCCTGAGGTAAATTAAAATCTCCCAGGAATGCCTGGTACGACGGAGGAAGTGAGTCCACCACTACAATTTTCGTATTTACGTTAATATTTTTCCACGAATTTGCAATTATTTGGGCAATCTGTTCATATTGCGGGAGAGTATCCAGGGTAATATTTATCTTGGCACTGCCCGATGCGTTCGCGGACTGTGAGAGAAGAAGTTTCGCATGTGTATAATCCTCCTGGTAAGTTATCTGCTGGGGTTGGTAGGCCCATGACAGCGGAGATAACGGGTCATAATTTCTCTGGCCATAGGTAAAAGAATTGGGCACGGAATACGACAATGCTTCCCTGACTCTTCTGTCGGATAACATTTTGTCCTGGGTGTTATAAAATATTGTTACCAAATGCGAATAGTCAATGCTTTTTACTACTGTGGCATTTAAAAATGTGTTAAAACTTGTATTTTCAAAATTTATATCATTTAATCCAAGAGCTACGTCAACATCTCCGACCACAAAAGCATCTTTAAGGGCTTCCTGTGTCGGGTAAAATTGGTATGTGACCGTTTTATTTTTATCTTTTACCGACTCCAGCTCTATAGAATTAACAAAACTTCCGTTTACATCCACGGATACAACTTTATACTTCCCGACGCCAACAAACCCGTTCTTAAATATCGGCTCCGATACAGTAACCAGAAATGGAGCATACCCCTCTTTCAGTTTAAAAACAATCGTATATTTATCGGGTCTTGTTACCGATACGTCAAGAAAATTGTAATTTACAAGGTTGGAGGTCAATTGTTCGCCGTCGGTAAAATAAACATTATGTTTTAAATGGAAAACATAGATTTTACCATTATTTTCTATATTCCAGCTTGAAGCAATATCCGGTTTAGCGGTACCGTCGGGGGCGACATAAGTCAATCCTTGGGAAATTTTGTATAAAATATCGGAAGGCAAAGTGTCCGTAGTATATGAACCGACCATTCCTATTACAACGTGCTGGTTAAACGGAAGTCCCGGTACGATTATTCCCCAGCCAAAATAAACCGCAAAAAAAACCAGGAGTCCGAAAATAAATGATGCAAAAATAGTCTTCCTGAGTTTTTTAAAGTAGGCTTTGATTAACCAGAATATTAATCTTCTTCTTCTAAGTAAAAACATAGTACGTTGTTAGTGGACTATAAGAAGCGTGACTGACAGTAAAGCAAAGAAAAAGGCTAGAATTACCGTGGCCACTATAAGTAACTTATCCATGCTTCTTTTACTTCTGTAAAATTCTCCGCTTCCACCAAATGCCCCCGACAATCCGCTTCCCTGCATTTGCAAAAGGATAACTACGATTAATAAGGCCGAAACGATAATTTCGAGTATCTTAAAAACGATAACCATTTAGTAGATTATATATTTTCTGCTATGGCTTTTGCAAGCTTTGAAGAATCATGGTAAATCGGTAACTCTTTGTTTATAACATCATTTAACAAAATGCTAAAATTTTGTTTAGGGTCGAGCGGTTTTTTGTCTGTTTTAATATATTTGTATTTTTTGTATTTTGCCGGGATTTTGACAGAAGTATTGCTGTTAGCAAAGATTGTGTCAAAAGGGAAAACTCCCAGGTGTTTTGTAATCGTATCTACAAAATCAAATAGCGTAAAGTTTTTAGTTTCAAATGGTTTATTAGCAATGTTAAGCACGAAAATTTTCCTGCATTTCTTTTTTAATAGGATTTCTTTTATTTCGGGAATTATCAGTACCGGAAGCTGGTTTGTGTATAGGTCGCCGGGTCCGCTGATAATTATGTCTGCAGAAAGTAAATTTTTAATTACTTTAGAATTTACTTTTGGAGATTTAGGTGTTAAATATACTTTTTTTAATCCGGATTTTTCCCCGTATTTTGGAATATCCAGTGCGGTCTCTCCGTGCATGCGCCTGCCGTCCTTTGTAATGGCGCTTAAATGCGTTCTCACATCGGATGCGGGAAGTATATCGGCTTTTACACCGAACATTTGCTTCGTAGCCTCCAGGGCTTTATAAATATCTTTAGTCCTTAAAAGCTCGGCCAGCATTATAAAGTTTCCGAGTTTATGTCCGTCTATTATTTTATTCTCGCGGTTTTTCCCGGGAAACCTGTAAGTAAGCAGGGAAGCCAGTTCTTTATTGTCATCTTCAATAAGTGCGGCGATACAGGAAACCATATCTCCGGGAGGCATAATATTGTATTCTTTTCTTAACCGTCCCGACGAGCCTCCGTCGTCAGCCATCGAGGTTACTACTGTTATGTTCTGAGTGTATTTTTTAAGGCCATGGATAAGTACGCTTGTACCTATTCCGCCGCCCAGACAAACTATTTTTTTGTTATTGTAAAGGGCAGAGGCTACTTTTTTATTATCCATGATGCAAAGGTAACAATAAGGGACTGAAAAAAAGCTATAAGTATAAATGCAAAAAGCGTATTAATGTAAAGTTTTGGAATAATAAATCCGGCAGAAGAAACTCCCGGAAATGTAAATGCTGTAATTGTTATGGAAGTGACAAAAACGGTTAAAAGGTAAAAAATAATCGCATTTGTAACAAAGGAGAACAATCCAAGAGTCACTAAGTTAAGGGGAAGTGAAATTATGTTGAGTATAGGCTTAACTATCATAAAAAGAAGAGATAATGCTATGCCGCCCAGTAAGTAAGTTAATACTCCTCCCGAAACCCTAAAACCCGGAATTGCCAATGCAAGAATAAAAAGCGACAGGGAATTGATGACAATATTCCTTATTAACGATTTCATGTTCAGCAAATATAAATGCTATCAGAAGACAATATCCATGTCAACAAACTTTCCGTGTCTGTGCAAGGGGAGACCTTGCAAAGTTAAATTATTGCAATGCAAGTCTTTTGAGGGTATTATATGTAAGTTATGAACGACATTGTTTGTCCCAACTGCGGAAAGAAAATCCAAATTGACCAGGCCGTAAAGCACCAGCTGGAAGAAACCATTCTTAAAGAGGAAAGGCACAAACAAAAACTTGAGCTGGAAAAAGCTACAAACCGGGCTAAGGAAGAGCTTGAAAAAAAATATAAGCTGGAAGCGGAAAAAGAATTGGAAAAAAAACCGGGCTAAGGAAGAGCTTGAAAAAAAATATAAGCTGGAAGCGGAAAAAGAATTGGAAAAAACCAATAAAGAAAAATTCCTTCTTGAGGAAAAACTCAAAAAACAGCAGGAGGAAAAAGAAAGTTTTGAAAAAAGGATAAAAGAAGAAGCCGTAAAAAAAGCGGAGGAAGAACAAAGGTTAAGGTTAAAAGAAAAGGACCTACAGCTTGAAGAAATCAAAAAAGTAAACGAAGACCTTAAAAGAAAACTTGAACAAGGTTCGCAGCAGCGTCAGGGTGAGGTATTGGAATTAGATTTGGAAGAAAAACTTAAAAGCGCATTCCCGAATGACGAATTTTTGCCGGTCCCCAAAGGAGTAGAAGGCGGAGATATCTGGCAAAAAGTGATGTTTAAGGGAAAGGTTATAGGTTCAATCCTTTGGGAAACAAAGCGTACAAAAGCCTGGAGCAACGGCTGGATAGTAAAACTCAAAGACGATGCCGCCAAAATAAGTGCAAGCGAATCAATAATAGTTTCCCAGGTGCTTCCCGACGGTGCTTCGAATTTTGACAGGAAAGACGGAATTTGGATTACGAGTTACGAACACGCTATAGGCATATGCAGGTTTGTAAGATTTTTAATTACTTCTATGGCAAACGTCAGGTCTTCCGCCTCCCAAACCGAAGAAGACTGGGGAAAAATACGAGATTATATGATGAGCGACACATTCAGGCACAGGATGCAGTCCCATTTTGACGTGATAAAAGCCCTTAAAGACGTTCTTGAAGCGGAAAAAAGATCAACGCTTTTAAGGTGGAAAAAACAGGAATCACAGATTGAAAAGCTGGATTCAAATACAGTTAATTTTTACGGCGAATTAAAAGAAATCGTTTCCAATTTACCCGAAATAAAAGGTATAGATTCAACCATGCTGGATTCGGGAGATGAAGAAATTGACGAAAATTAAAAAACCCTCTTATAAACAGGAAGCCGAAAAAATTAACGAATTTGACCTCGTGTTTGGCATGGATGAAGTCGGCAGAGGTTCTTTTGCGGGCCCTCTTGTAGCCGCCGCAGTAGCATTTGAAAAAGAGCACGAATGGTTTGAGGATATTAATGACTCCAAACTGCTGACTAAAAATAAAAGAGCAAAGCTTTCCAAACTGATTTTAGATAATTCGATTAGTTTTATAGAAATAATCGACGTATCGGTAATTAATGAACTTGGAGTAGGGGAAGCAAACAGGCTTATTTTTGAAAACCTGATTAATAAAATAAAAAAACAGTTCAAAAGCAGAAATATTTATTTTCTAGTAGACGGCAATACTAAGAAAATAAATTATAAAAATGTTGATTTTATTGTTAAGGGCGACCAAAAATGCATATCAATTGCCGCATCTTCAATAATTGCCAAAGTGTATAGGGACAGTCTTATGGAAAATTTAGAAAAAACATTTCCGGGATATAATTTTTTCGGAAATAAAGGTTACGGCACAAAAGCGCACAGGGATGCAATTAAACAATTAGGGTTGAGCGAAATCCACAGAAAATCTTTTAACCTGTCAAAATTTTTATAATTCGTACCTCCGAGAGGAATCGAACCCCCATCAGCGGTTCCGAAGACCGCTGCTCTATCCGTTGAGCTACGGAGGCAAGCGTAAATATCTTGTCTAAGTAATATACATTATAGTATACTTACAATGATTTTGGAAAGCGGGCCGCTAGCTCAACTGGCAGAGCAATTCCCTCTTAAGGAATAGGTTCAGGGTTCGACTCCCTGGCGGCTCACTATCTTTCGCTAAAGCTACAGATAGCAAGCGATGTTTTATACATACATTCTTCATAATCTATCAACTTCCCGTTATTATGTAGGATATACCCCAGATTTAAAAAATCGTTTGAAAAAACATCAGTCAGGGAAATCCTACTACTCGAAGCCTTGGCGAAGTGTAATCCCTGGCGGCTTACCGATTTATCATATTATATTTTGCTCAGGTTCATTGGAGCGAAGCGGAAACCCTTGCCAAAAGAGGGGTGCAACCCCTATTTAATTCATAGGGAAATTAGCCTAGCAATGGTATAATACCCACATGGAACAAAAAGCTGGAATTGAGATAGAAAATTTTAGCGATAATTTTGAGGTTTTACCTCGTATAAATTTTTTCCAAGATTTTACAAGAGAAGCTTCAACTGCAAAAACCAGAGTTTGGTTAAGAGCGATGTATGTTCAACATAAAGATGCAATGATTATGGTTGAGCCAACTCTTTCTGATGCTGCGTCAAGAGGTTTAGATGTAAGAGTTGTTGCAGATAGTATTTCATTAAACGCAATAAATGAGGTCCCTTCTTATCTAGCAAAAGTTGGTAAATTAGCTATTCAAAGAAAAGAAACCCAGGAAATGTTTGAAAGGTTAACAAAAGGGGGAGTTAAAGTCAGCATTACAAATGAGCCTACAGGGAAAAGTAAATTAATACCATATGTTGGTAGGAGTCATATAAAGATGACAGTTGTAGATGATGTTTGTTACATAGGTGGTTCTAACTGGACAGATGTAAGAGCAAAAGATTTTATGGTAAAAATAACAAATCCAAAACTTGTAGAAAAAATTTCGCCTTATTTTGAAATGTTTGATGGTAAAAAACCCACTCAAGATATTGTAGATAAATTAGATGATGAAACAACCCTGTTGATAGATTCTGGAGTTGAAGGAAAATCAATAATTTATGGTAAAGCAATTGAGCTTGTAAAGAATGAACAAAAAAGAATTGTATATGTTAGTCAATTAATCCCTGAAGGAGAAATGTTGGATGAGTTGATTTCTGCAAAAAATCGTGGAGTAGACATTGAAATAATAGTTCCTAAGATGTCAGAAATAAAAGACCCTCAAATATATGCAGTAAATCGACTTGCTCAAAAAAGAATGATAAAAGATGGCAAAAGAATACCAATTACTTATCTTCCTTTTTTTGTTCACGCTAAGGCATTAATTGGTAGCAGTCATTGTATAGTAGGTTCTCATAACTTTTCTGAAACTGGAGTTAAATGGGGAACAGAAGAAATTGCACTGGAATCTAGCAACGGAATTCTTTTAGACAATCTTAGAAATTTTATTCAAGATTTAAAGCAGAAATAGGTTCTAACTTCTGACCCTTTGAAAGATTCTATTTACCCTTGCCAAAAGAGGGGCAAGACTCCCGGTAACCTGTCTGTTAAGAGAATGACAGTAAGGTTTTATATAAAGTGGAAATAGAATAAATCCTGCATTGACAATCTAAATTGATAAAATTATAATCCCATTATGTCCATCCACGAAGTTGTTTACGATACATGGGGAAGAATCACTCAAGCAACCTGTGTAGACGAAAAGATAAAACTGGCAATAAAAAAACCTGAGGATGTAACCGTCAGATATAAAAGGTCTCCTGTTGTTATCGAAATTAACCGTCCTCCCGAACTCTCGGATATCGACATTCTTGGAGACAATGTTCTTCCTGCGAGAGTTAGAATCATTACAGCAGAAACCCCCGACACGGTAAGCGATAAAACAACCATTTTAGGATACGATTCAAAAGGTAAACTAACTGACGTTGTGCTATCTGACAATACCTATTCAAAAGATGAAATAAACCAGTCGCCTATAATAACGGAGAGTCATCGAGGATTTTTTTGGACTGAACCCGGGCAAAAGGTAGATGTTCATCTCTCTTCGCGAAAACCCACAGGTCTTTTTTCTAGAGCTAAAGCACTCCTGGGAATATAATTACTAGAAAAATTGGTTTTGAAACGCTTGGACGATTAGAGGCGCTAGCCGGAAACCCTTGCAAAAAGTGAGTTCATTTTACCTCCTTTTCATGGTATACTAAGCCTAGTTTGAGTAGCTTGAGGTAGGCCTGAATGATGCTCTTAAATAGGATGTTCCATCCTGGGTACTGAAGGCTCACAGATAAAATACTCAACTCACTTCTTCTAAATAAGGGCGGAGATAGCTGATACTCGCGTCATCAAATACCGAAATGGCAAACACTCGCTTATTTAGTTTTTTGAGTAAATTTAATTTTTCCTTTAAGGTCTTTTCATCCTGCGTGTCTTTTTTTGTTAATAAAACTATTTCTCTTTTTTTTAAAAGTTCTGGATTATAATCTTCAAGCTCTTTTCTTATCAGCTTGTAGTCCTTTTTTATGTCTTGGGAATTTGAATCAATGCAATGGACTAGAATTTTAGTTTTCTCTACGTGTTTCAGGAATTTATCTCCCAATCCTTTTCCCTTTGATGCACCCTCAATAAGTCCGGGGATATCCGAAATAATCAGGCCGTTATAAACGCCTAAATTAGGTTCTAAAGTCGTAAACGGGTAATCGCCGATTTTAGGATGGGCGTTTGTCAAAATACTAAGTAATGTACTTTTCCCGGAGTTAGGAAGGCCAATTAAACCGATATCAGCAACTAGCTTAAGTTCTAAAAAAAGCTTTTTTACTTCTCCGGGCTCTCCCGGTTCTGCGTACATAGGAGTTTGATTTGTGGCCGATTTGAATTCGTTATTTCCTCTTCCTCCTTTTCCTCCGCTTGCAACGAGTATTTTTGTGTCTTCGTCTATTATTTCAAAAGTTTCTTTTGAAATAAGGTCTGTTACAAAGGTTCCTATGGGGACTTTAACGATTAGGTCTTTTCCGTTTCTTCCGTAAAGATTTTGTCTTCCTCCATTAACTCCGTCTTCTCCCTCTATTACTTTTTTGTAACTGAATACACTAAGAGCAGTAATGTCGTTGACTCCCTGAAAATAAACGCTTCCGCCATTTCCTCCGTTTCCTCCGTCAGGTCCTCCCTTTGCTGTTTGTCCGTTTCTCTTAAAATTGACCGAGCCGTTTCCTCCGTTTCCCGCCCTAACCGTAATAGTTACTTCATCAACCAGCATAAGCTTATTCTACCATTTAAGGCATTATAAGTTACTGGCATTATAAGTTTTACCGGAAATAATCCTTTCACTATCGGTTCTTTTGGTGTAAAATAAAATTCGATGGGGAAGATTAAAAATATATTTACCCGGATAAAATCCCTTATATTTGGCCACAAGAAACTTTCATTAGCAGTCATCATCGTTTTGATTATTGCGGCAGTAATTTTATTCCCCAAAGGTTCAAAGCAAATTTTAACGGCGACCGTTAATAAACAGGATATTGTAAAAACCGTTTCCGTAACGGGAGACGTGTATGCCCAAACTTCGGTTAATCTTACATTCCAAATTGCAGGCCAATTGGCATATTTGGGCGTAAAACAGGGAGATACGGTAAAAGAAGGCCAAGTTATAGCAACACTTGACCAGAGGACTGCGCAGAAAAACCTTGAACAGGCTCTGATTGCATATTCCCTGCAAAGGAACACTTTCGATCAAACCCAGACTAATTACCAAAACAGAACCCCTCAGGAAGCATTAAACGACAGTATGAAAATAATTTTGCAGGATAACCAATATAACCTTAATAGCGCAATTAACTCGGTAGAGCTTCAGGACTTAACAAAGCAATTATCGGTTCTTACGACTCCGATTTCGGGTATTGTTACCAGAGCCGATGCGGATACCGCCGGGGTAAACGTTATTCCGACAACAACTTTTACAGTGACCGATCCCAATTCATTGGAATTCCAGATGGAAGTTGACGAGGCCGATATCGGACAGGTTAAAGTGGGACAAAATGTCCAGGTATCGATGGACGCATTTCCAAATACGACTATTAATCTTAAAATTAATAGGATAGATTTTGTCAGTCATGTAAGCTCATCGGGAGGAAATGCGTTCTATGTTTACGCAAAACTTCCTAACCCCCAAAATTACAGAGTAGGAATGTCCGGCAATGCCGATATAATTATTGATTCAAAAAACAACGTGCTGTCAATTCCTTCATCCAGCGTTTTTGACAATAATTATGTGTACGTTCAGGTGAAAAAGGATTTTCAAAAAAGGCGGGTAGGTTTAGGACTTCAAAGCGATACACAAGCGCAGGTTTTATCGGGTCTTTCCAGCGGGGATACAGTTGCCGTCGATCCTAATTCTGTTACCCCGAGCATGATAGCTAAATAACTCTTCATGAAAACAAAAGATATAATTATAAAAATAACCGATGTAAGTAAAGTCTATGATACATCGGATATAGAAACTGTTGCGTTAAAAGATATAGATCTTACGGTTTATAAAGGTGATTTTGTCGCCATTACGGGCAGGTCGGGATCGGGAAAATCAACCCTGATGCATATTATCGGATTGCTGGATTTGCCCACAAAAGGGTCTTATGTTTTAAACGGCACGGATGTGTCCAAGCTAAGCGAAGACGAGCTTGCTTACCAAAGAAATAAAGAAATAGGGTTTGTATTCCAGTCGTTTAATCTTCTGCCGAGATTGTCAGCCGTGGAAAATGTAATTTTACCGGCAATTTATGCAGGGACAAATGTTAAAGAAAGAACTCAAAAAGCGGTGGAGCTTCTCACGGAATTAGGCCTGGAAGACCACTTAAACAAAAGGCCAAATCAAATGTCAGGCGGACAACAGCAAAGGGTTGCTATTGCAAGAGCCCTGATGAACAATCCCGAATTAATACTAGCCGATGAACCTACGGGTAATTTAGACACCCACTCAGGTGATGATGTAATGAATACTCTAAAAGCTTTAAATAAAGACGGAAAAACTATAGTTTTAATTACGCACGAGCACGATATTGCAATTCAAGCTAAAAAGATTTTGCATTTGGAAGACGGAAGGCTGGTAAGTAAATAATGAATTTTCAAGAATTAGTTGCCCTATCCTGGAAATCGATTACGGTAAATAAATTAAGAAGTTTTTTGACAACTCTGGGAATAATAATCGGTGTTTTTTCAATTATTCTTCTCGTGTCGATAGGTTCGGGAATACAGGGGTACGTCACCAACGAGATTTCGTCCTTGGGTTCAAACTTGATTGACGTTTTGCCGGGAAATACTTCGGGGGGCGGGTTTGGAAGCTTCATCTCAAATAAACTAAGAGTACAGGATTGGAAGAGCCTCGACAGAAAACTAACGCCTATTGCAAAATTAACTCCTGTTATAAGACAGGTTGCCACAATAAAATATAAAACTATTCAGGATAAGGGTGCATTTGTTGCGGGAGTTTCATATCAGTACCCGTTCGTTGTTACAAGCACGAAGATGTCGCAGGGAATCTTTTTTACTAAAGGACAGGAGCAGGCCGGTACCAACGTAGCCGTTATAGGCAATACTGTGTATGAGAAATTTTTTCCGGGGCAAAATGCTATAGGAAAAAGAATTTATATCGGCAGTAAACTTTATACAATAATCGGTGTTGCGGAAAAACGGGGTTCATTTTTGGGGGTAGACCAGGACAACATTGCGTATATATCCGTTGAATCCGCACAGGAATTATTCGGCTCGAATATTTTGACTGAAATTGCAATAACCGCCGACAGTCCCGAATTGGTGCCGATAGTTATCGATCAAACAAAGCAGGTGTTATTAAAAAGGCTGACTGCGGATGACTTTTCCGTTGAGACAGCAGATACTTTAACAGCAACTATTTCAAACATTACAAACATGCTGTCTTTGGCTTTGGGCGGAATAGCAGCCATATCTCTTTTGGTCGGAGGAATAGGGGTTGCCAATATCATGCTGGTATCGGTAACCGAAAGAACCAGGGAAATCGGATTAAGGAAAGCCCTGGGGGCAAAACGCAGCGATATTCTAAAACAGTTTTTAATCGAAGCCGTTATGATTTCGGTTTTGGGAGGAGTTATAGGCATAATACTGGGTATGGGCGCTTCAATTATAGTTGCAAAACTTTTGGTGTCGGAAGTAACACCATGGTCTGTTGTAATTGCTTTTGTCTTCTCAGTTGCAATTGGTATAATATTCGGGATGGCTCCCGCAATCAGGGCTTCAAAATTGTCTCCAATTGAGGCTTTGAGATATGAATAGAGCCGAAATACTGAATTTAACCGAACGTATTAAGGCTCTAACGTATGAATAATTTAAAAAGCAATTTACTTTCCTTAGTAAAGTTTTTTATCGGATGGCCTTTGGCCATAATATCGTTATTTTTCATTTTAAAATTGATTTTAAGTAATTCCTCGGGGGCAATATCATCCATTAAAGACTTAAATCCTATTTTATTATTGATTTCGGTTTTATGTTTTTTCGGTTATTTTATTTTCAGAAGCCTGTCATGGCAAAAAATAATAGAGCAAAAAGGAAGTAAAGTTGGCTTTAAGGAGAATTCCTATTTATGGTCGGTATCCGAACTTAAAAGATATACTCCCGGAAATATTTGGTCTTTTCTTTCCCGGTCGTATTTATTCGGTGATAAAGGGCTTTCTAAAAAAGAGCTTTGGCTGTCAATGCTTGTAGAGATCGAGCTCATCGTAATAAGCTGCTTTGTTTTGTCTATACCTGCGGTATTTTTACTGTCTAAAAATAATTTATTAAACCTTCTGTTTGTTTTGCTGACTCTGGTTTTAACTTTATTCTTTATTTTTAACGCTAAGCTTCTTGCATATTTTCCCCAAAGCAACAGATTAACCGGTGAGTTAAAGGCCTTTTTTCCCAAGGCTTCGCCTATTAGTAACCTGTATCTTTTCCTTTTTGAGTTTTTTTCATTTTTGTTCTTCGGTTTAGGTACATATTTTTCTACCATTTCGATAATAAGTCTCAACTTAACCCATATAGACACCTTTGTCAGTTTATTCGTGTTTTCCTTACTTGTCGGATATTTATCTTTGATTACGCCTATGGGTTTGGGGGTCAGAGAAGGGGTTATGACTTACGGACTTTCAAAATATATAACTTTCTCCCTGGCAGGGCTTGCTTCAATATTTTCCAGAATAGTCTTTATAATATCGGAAGTAATTTACCTTTTTCTTATATTTCTTTGGCATAAAAGCAAAAATAAAATCATCTTAAAAGCGGAAAACTATATTACAAACCATAAATACGAACTGTTGCTTTTAGGGGCAATTCTAATTTACATTGCTTACTTTACAACCGCAAGTTTTCTAAGATACGACAATTTTTATACGGGAAGGTTTGACCTTGGCAATATGGACCAGGCAGTATGGAACACAGCACACGGCAGAATATTCCAGATAACCGACCCTAACGGCACAAACATTATCTCGAGGTTGGCCTTCCATGCCGATTTTATTCTGGTTTTACTGGCCCCTTTATACTTAATCTGGTCAAGCCCCGAAATGCTCTTGCTTCTTCAAACGGTTGTTTTGGCGCTTGGGGCAATATTCGTGTATTTAATATCCAAAGAGATACTAAGAAATAAAAATATATCCTTAATATTTTCATTGTCTTACCTCTTAAACCCCGCGATGCAGTACACTAATTTATACGATTTCCATCCGGTCACTCTCGGCACTACTTTTTTATTAATTGCCGCCTACTGTTTTATTAAAAGAAGATATCTGATATTTTTGATTTTTGCCGTCCTGGCGGGATTAACAAAAGAGGAAGTCTGGCTTATTATATCGGTTTTCGGGTTTTTGCTGTCGGCACAATCTGTCTTTGCGCTCATTAAAAATAAAATAACCGACAGAAGAAAAGAATTTATTAAGATTGCCTTAGGAGGATTGCTTTTCGCCGTATCTTTCGGAATATTTTATTATCTCGTCTGGTATCTCATACCTTCAGTCAGGGGAGGAAACCATTTTGCCCTTGCTTACTATTCGGATTTCGGATATTCTCCTTCGTCCATTGTAAAAAATATTATATTTTCTCCGTTTAAAACACTCGGAATAGTTTTATCAAAAAGCCAGCTTTCATACCTATTCCAACAATTTATTCCCTTAGGTTTTATATCTATTTTTTCTCCTGTTTCTTTGCTTTTTGCAGCGCCCGACTTAATAATAGACCTTTTAAGCACAAATCCCCAGCTTCACGAAATTTACTTCCAGTATACATCTACCATTACTCCTTTTATTTATATATCCGCAATATACGGGGTAAGAAGGCTGAGAAACCTGCTGCCTAAAGTACCGCTAACTTTTTACTGTTTTTTTATAATTATTGCAACAATTTTTTCCGCATACATTATTGGCCCGTTGCCCGGAGCAAAAAGACCCAATTTAGCCATGTTTACCCAGCCTCTTGCGGACAGGAACGCTATAGACAAATTTTTAACCGATATTCCTCCGCATTACAGCATTGCGGCAACCAATAACATAGGTTCGCATTTATCACACCGGCAGAAAATTTTTACTATCCCCGTAGGAATGAAACAGGCTGACATAGTGGCGTTTTTACTGAATGACCCATATGCCCAGCCGTCGCTTCCGGCACAAATTCAAATGGCCAAAGAGATGGAAAACGATAAGAACTATATCCAGATATTTAAACAGGGAAAATTTATAGCATTCGAAAAAAAGAATTTATATGTATTAAGCAAGCCTAAAATTAAACAACCAAAACTTTTTCCGTTTTCATTAACGGCATTGGAACATAGGGAATATCCTGGAAGTAATATAACAGTCGATAAAATGGTATCCACCCGGGGTCCTTTTTCAAGTTATATCGTTTCCTATCTTTCCGACGGCTTAAAACTTTATGCACTAATGGACGTCCCCAACAGCCCAAAACCTCAAAATGGATACCCTGTCGTAATCGTTGACCATGGCTATATTCCTCCAAACCGGTACAGTACAACAAATTCCTATAAAGAGGTCACCGATTATTTCGCCTCAAACGGATATCTTGTGCTAAAACCGGATTATAGAGGTAACGGAAATTCAGAAATTGAAGAAACGGCTTTGATGCGTTTTGCATATCCGATCGACGTCATGAACCTTCTTGTATCTGTAAACAAGCTTCAACAGGCAAACTCAAATGAAATTTACCTTTGGGGTCACTCAATGGGAGGAGAGGTGACTTTGAAAGTCCTGGAAATTATCGGAGAAAATCCTAAATTACTAAAAGAAGTAAAATCTGCTGTACTTTGGGCACCCGTAATTGACCCCTTAAGATGGTTCTCCAAATCCCACTTGCCGCTTTTGGAAGAATCAAGGTTATTTAACAATCCTTACGCGGATACGTTCAAGATTATGGGAACACCCGAAAGCAATCCCAAGCTTTGGGAAAGCGTCTCACAGCTAAAATACCTTCCCGATATAAAAACACCCGTTCAAATAAACCAGGGGGAGGAGGACACAACTGTTCCTCCCCAAAATTCGGTTGAACTCTATAATGATTTCATAAATCAGGGAAAAACAGCTTTTCTGATAACTTATCCCGGCAACGGCCACAACCTCACTTTGTCCTTTAACACGGCAATTCAAAATTCCCTGAACTTTTTTAATCAATACGAGTAAGGATATATTGTAAAAGTAATTTTATAGCGCTACCATATAACTTATGGTAATTAATGTTATAAAAGCCACGGGAGAAAAAGAACCCTTCAGCGAAGATAAAGTAAGACAATCCGTTCAAAGAGCGGGAATACCAAAAGAGCTTCAGCATCGGGTAGTAAATCACGTTAAAGGAAAACTTTACGAAAATATCCCCACCTCCGAGATTTACAGCCACATATCGGAATTTTTAGGTAAATCGGCTTCGTATACCCAGGCAAAATACAGCCTGAAACAGGCGATTATGCAACTGGGGCCTACCGGTTATCCTTTTGAAGATTTTGTGGCCGAAATTTTAAAAAGGGAGAGGTATGCGACCCAGTTACGCTCAATTCTTTCGGGCACATGTGTTACACACGAGATAGACGTAATCGCACAAAAAGAAAACGAAAAAGTTATGATAGAAGCTAAGTTTCATAACCAGTCCGGAACAAGGACAGACGTGCATGTTTCTCTTTATACAAAAGCAAGATTTGACGATATAAAAGAAAAATATAATCTGAAACAAGCCTGGATTGTTACAAATACCAAAGTGACTTCCGATGCCCTTGCTTATGCCCTGTGTGCAAATATGAAAGTGATAAGCTGGAGTTATCCCGAAGGTGAAAGCATAAGGGATTTAATCGAAAAATTTAACCTCCATCCGGTTACGGTTTTAACCTCGCTTTCCCAGAATTTTAAACAACAGCTTTTAGACAATCATATCGTCTTGTGCAAAGAATTATTTGATAATGAGTCTTTCCTGGATTCCATAGGCATTCCCAAAGATGATAAAAAAAAGATTTTAGAAGAAGCACAGCTTGTCTGCAACTCACGGGTTTAATGAGGAAAGCTTTGTCCTCTCGTACTTGTCTGCCATGTAACCGTTGGGAACCGTTGTCAGTTTATCCGCATAAAGCAGGAAAGCGTTTCTTATTGTATGGTCTCCGAATTTATCGTTTATTTTATCTACGGTTTTCCAGAGATTATTTTTCCTGCTGTCTTCTTCAAAAAGGGAAAGGGTAATATTTGCCGAATTTTCAATTCCCGAAACCCAAATACCTATCCTTCTTACATAACTATTTTTACCGAAATAAAAATTATTTTCTTTTAAAATAACCATGCATAAATTAAATAATTCCTGTCCCGTTTCAAAATAACTTCCCGCTGTTTTTCTGCCGTGGATATTTTTATCTCCTCCAAGATAAATTCCCGCAGTCCTGGCTTTTTTATTGAGTCTTCTTAATTTAAGCGTCACCTCTTCGCATAATTCATAAACATTCTGCAGAACCAGTCTTTTATCGTACTCGTTTTGGGGGAGGCAATAGTTTCTCCCTACGGATTTTGTTTCGGTTTCGAAGTAGTAGGGAATAACTTCGGAATCATCATGGGCCATTCCTAAATTTTTCAAAAAATGCCCTTCAACATCTTTAAATTCTTTAAGAAGGATTTCTAACGGAGCATTGCGCAGGTCGATAGCCGTATAAATACTTATCCCGTTCAGTCTTTTTTTTATTCTTTCCCCGATTCCGCAGAGGTCGGTCAATTTTATCTTTGAATAGATATCCCAAACATTGTTTTTTGTTATTTCCGTAAGTCCGTTGGGCTTGTTTAACCCCGAACCCAATTTCGCAAGCAGTTTATTGTAAGAAATTCCCACGGATACCGTTACGTATTCTCCTATTTCATTTTTTATCCTGTCCCGTATTATTTTAGAAATACCGTAAGGTCCGTTATATAAGTGGCTTGTTAAGGTTACGTCCATAAAAACTTCATCCAAAGAAAAAAGTTCCACAAACGGGGAATAATCTTTACAAATATTCAAAAACTTACGGGTAATTTTCCAATAACGCTCAAACTGGGCGGGGACAAAAACCATATACGGAATCAGTTTTTGGGCTTCCCAGGTACGGCTCGGAGATTTGACTTCCAATTTTTTTGCCTCCCTGGAAGCGGCAATAATACACGTCCTGCCGTTTTGGGCCGTAACCCCGACGGGTTTTCCTCTTAATTTCGGGTTAAACTGCTGTTCGCACGAGGCAAAATAAGAATCAAAATCAATATGAAGAATTTGCCTGTCGGCAGACAGGGTTGTTTTGTTTATAGGCATTAACTCAAGAATAATAGAAAATAATACGCAAATCAATAGAACAAAATAAGACAATAAAGGTCAATTATTGAAACCTTGATGGCGGACGACGGACACTGGATGTTAGATTTTGAGGTTAGAAACTGGAAGTTTGATTTCCGGCCTCGATTATCTAGCTTCAATATCCGGCTTCCACTGTCAAACATCAATAAATCTTACTGTGTCGTGATATGCAGTCTTGACTGATCCAGAATAGCAGTATACTGTAGCTGGGTTTTTATTTGCACATCATAGATATTGTTGCCGCTGTCCAAAGAAATATTGGGTGAAGCCAGAAAAACGGAATTTGTATTTCCGTTAAAGTCTATTTGCGAATTCCAAACGGGATGGTTCTGTGTGGCATCATAAAGCCTGACGGAGGCTGTTTCGTTTCCTGTTGGGATATGCAGAGAAGCTTCAAAAACAACGCTTTTTATGCTGCCATAGGCTGAGCTGTCGACCGAAGCCTGAAGACCGGGAACATTTTGCCAGGCGGAAGAATTTCCCGAGCCCGAACCGAAAGGCACGTAATATTCCTTAACTTGGGAAGAACTGCCGTTTGCTTGCGGGACGGGTGCACTTGTGGGCTGGGGCAGGGGGGTAATCACCACGGGTTTATATGAACCAATTGCGGTATTTATTTGTGATATACAGCTTTGCGGGCAAATATTCGGGTTTGGAGTAGCAGCCGGCGGAGTATTGCTTGATACGCTTTCAAACCTTTGAATTATTGTCTGATTATTTAACCCTTTGGTTAAAATCATATCTATATAGATTACGTTCAAAAATAAAAAAACGAGAAGAAAAATCAAAAGATTTTTATGATTAAAAAAACCTTTAAGCCTTTGTTTGCGGTCCAGTTCTTCGATAAGCGGTTCTTCTGCATCCATAATATTATGGTAGGGTAAAGAGGTCGATGTGTCAAATAAATCCATCTCGTAGGTGGACTAGATAGGACACTTCGGCAATGACGGCAAATCGGTTATAAACCGTATTCCGATAAAGGAGCGTTACCTATACGCGTTCTGTGAAGAGTCATAATAAAGCTTTCACATTGGTATGTTCCCGGAATTGTTGAAAATCCTCCAATATATCCTCTGCTAATTAGGGTCTGTATGGCGTTATTATTAAATTCGCCGTATGGATATGTAAATATATTTACGGTTTGTCCCGTATGCTGTTCTATTTCGCTTTGTGCGGTATCTATTTCAAAATTAATCTTGCTTTGCGGTCCTTCGGAAACCGGCCAGTGCGACCATGTATGATTGGTAAAATAATATAATCCGCTGTTTTTCATCTGTTCCACCTCGCTCCATGTAAGCATATCGGGATTACTGTCTACCAAACCCGATGCCAGCATTAAATTTGCCTTAAGATGATATTGCTCAAGCACCGGCAGTGCATAAATCTCGTTGTCGGCATATCCGTCATCCATTGTTATTACTACGCTTTTCGGAGGAAGGGGTGTGTGGTTCCTTAGCGCATTAACCAGATCGGATGCCCAGATTGCGTTATATCCGCTATTTGCCAAATAGGCCATCTGCCGGGCAAACATGCCGTTATCTACGGTTAACGAAGTCTGTCCAAGCTGTCTTGCTGTTGCCTCAGGCTGGATATGATGGTAAACCAATACGGGAACGTTCACGCAATATCCCGAATAAGTCTGGGGAGCAGGGGTTCCTTTGTTGTAGCTGTTAACCGGAATTGCGGAGGGAGTAGCTTTTTGATTGGAAAACGTGACGGGCGTTCCGGCAGGTTTTCCTGGATTACTTTTAACCACATTAGGAATGTGATTTATATATCTGTTTTTTTCGGTATTAATGCCTAAAATAAAATAAAAAGGGATTGTAAATAATAAAATTAATCCTACTGCTAACATCAGCGACTTTAAATATCCTGTGCTAAAGTTAACGGAATTAACTTTTAATATCGCCTTATGCTTTTTAGCCATAGTTTTTTTACTTTTTTTTCTCACTTAAGTTTAAAGTATAACAAGTATAAGACTGGATGTAAATTGTGGTATAATGAATACGCAGCTAATAGTGGCTGTTTTTTGTAGGTATCTTGAAAATCCAAATAGTCTACAACCCGCAGAAATACGCTCTTTGAACAACAGTAGAAATCTACTAGTAAAGCGAAAAGCAAACTCAGTCGGGCAATTTATTTATTTATGGATAACGAATTTAGATCGGAAAATATCAGAAATATTGCCGTCATTGCGCATGTTGACCACGGTAAGACTACTCTTGTGGATTTTATGCTAAAACAATCCCATACATTCAGGGATAACGAAGCCGAAATGCAGCAGACAACCATACTCGACTCAAATCCGCTCGAAAGAGAAAGGGGAATCACTATCTTGGCCAAGAACACGGCAATATATTATAAAGGATACAAAATCAACATTGTCGATACTCCCGGCCATGCGGACTTCTCCGGAGAAGTTGAAAGGACCTTGAATATGGTAGACGGAGCTCTTTTGATAATTGATGCTCAGGAAGGCCCTATGCCCCAGACAAAATTCGTCCTAAAGAAAGCACTGGAACTTAACCTTAAAATAATCGTTGTCATAAATAAAATAGATAAAAAACTTGCAGATATACAAAAAACAGTTGAGGCAACAAATGACCTTTTTTTGGATCTTGCTACGCATCACGATCATTTGGAGTTCCCTATTTTTTACGCGATTGGAAGGGAAGGTAAGGCAGCGAAAAATCTTGAAGATGTAGCAAGCAGTCAGAGTTTGGAAGTTATACTCGACGAAATAATTTCTTTTATTCCTGCGCCCGCAACCGAAATAGGAGCATTTCAGATGCTTGCCAGTGCGCTGGATTACGATTTGCATAAAGGAAAACACGCAATAGGAAGAATAAAAAGAGGCACAGTAAAAAAGGGCCAAAGCCTGGTCCTGATAAACAGTTTGGGACAGAAAATTCCCGGAAAAGCGGAAAATATCAGAGTAAGCCACGGACTTAAAAAAATAGAAGTGGATGAGGCCTTTGAGGGAGATATAATCGACATTGCAGGTTTTCCCAAAGTTTCTATAGGCGATACAATAGCAGATCCTTCCAATCCCGAAAGTCTTCCGAGAATAAGTGTTGAAGAACCTACTATTAAAATAGCGCTAACGTCGAATACCTCGCCAATGGCCGGCAGAGAAGGAAAATTTTCCAATTCAAGACAGATTTTAGAAAGGCTTGAAAAAGAACTGGAAACAAATATAAGTTTAAGGTTGGAAAAAGAAGGAGACAAAATGGTAGTATCGGGGAGAGGGGAATTGCACCTGTCAATTTTAGTGGAAACCTTAAGACGGGAAGGGTATGAATTCCAGCTCGAAAAACCTCAGGTAATTACGAAAACGGTCGACGGAAAAGTTATGGAACCCGTAGAAACGGCGATGATAGATATTCCCGATGAATTTTTGGGAGTTATAACTTCGGAAATGGGAAGAAGAAAAGGGGAAATGGTGGATATGCATTCCGAGGGAAACGGAAACACGAGGTTTGTTTATAAAATCCCGTCAAAGAACTTATTCGGAATAAGAAACGACTTGCTTACCAACACAAAGGGAACCGCAGTAATTAACATTGAATTTTTTGATTATGAGCCGCTTTCTCCCGCAATACCGAAACTAAGAAACGGGGTTTTGATAGCTTCGGAATCCGGCTCTGCTTTAAAATACGGATTGAATAACGCTCAAGGCAGGGGAATAACTTTTGTCGAGCCGGGCACGCATGTTTACGAAGGAATGATAATAGGCGAAAATTCAAAACAGGACGATATTGAAATTAATGTTACCAAAGAAAAAAAACAGACCAACATGAGGGCTTCCACCTCCGATGTACATCTCGGAGCGCTGACTCCCGCTACCGTTATGAGCCTTGAAGAATGCATAGATTTCTTGGAAGAAGACGAACTTTTAGAGGTTACTCCTCAAAATTTAAGGTTAAGGAAAAAATACCTCACACATTTAGAGCGCGTAAGACAAAACAGAAACTAAGTGATAGAATACACTTGCTATGAACCTCTCGGCAAGATTAAGGCCCCAGAATTTTGAAGAATTTGTCGGACAAAACGATATAGCGGGTAAAGATGCAATCGTGCAAAGAATTATTAAATCCCGGAATCCCTTTTCTTTAATTTTTTGGGGGCCTCCCGGAAGCGGAAAAACAACTCTCGCCAACATTATTGCCAATGAGTTAAACGCGGACTTTCACTCAATATCTGCTGTTGAAGCGGGAAAAGCAGATTTAAACAAAATTATTGACACTGCAAAACTCAACTTAAAACAAAACATTAAAACAATTTTGTTTATCGACGAAATCCACAGGTGGAACAAAGCACAGCAGGATGCCTTATTGCCATTTGTTGAAGACGGTACAATCAATTTAATCGGTGCGACAACCGAAAATCCGTCTTTTGAAGTAATTTCCGCTCTTTTGTCCAGGTCTAAGGTTTTAGTCCTTAGGTCTTTGGGTTACGACGAGATGGAAGTAATATTGGACAGAGCTCTAAAAGATAAAAAAAGAGGACTGGGGGAATTTAAAAAGAAAATTTTAAAAGATGCAAAAGAACTTTTAATAAGGCTTTCCGGAGGGGATGCAAGAATAATGCTTAACGCATTGGAAATAGCCGCCACTTCCTACAGGTCTAAAGAAATTACCCCGCAAATTATAAAAGAGATTTTTCAGACAAAATCGGCGGGACTTTACGATAAAAAAGCCGAAGAGCACTACAACATAATCAGTGCATTTATAAAATCTATGAGAGGAAGCGATGCTGACGCCGCACTTTATTATATGGCAAGAATGCTCGAGAACGGAGAGGACCCTAAATTTATCGCCAGAAGAATGATTATTTTTGCCGCAGAAGACATAGGGATGGCCGACAGAGGAGCGTTAATTCAGGCAGACGAAGCATTTGAAGCAGTTAATAAGGTGGGCATGCCCGAAGCCCAGCTCATTCTTGCATATGTTGTCATTTACCTTGCCAAAGCACCAAAGTCACGGGCGGTTGCAAACGCCTTGGGAAAAGCAAAAGAAGCCGTATATGAATTTCCGAATGAACCGGTACCGTTGCATTTGAGGAATGCGCCGACAAAACTAATGAAAGGATTAGGTTATGCAAAGAATTATAAGTGGAGCGAAAAGTACGTAGGTCCAACCGAAAATCTCCCTTTCTTGCCTAAAAAACTCGCCGGCCGCAAATTCTACGAAAAATAATGGGTGGAAGACGGGGTTCGAACCCGCGACCCCCTGGACCACAACCAGGTGCTCTACCGCTGAGCTACATCCACCATTTCGCTTTGTTCAATATAAACAAATCAAACCTTAGTAGTTTACACTGAGCTTGCCGAAGTGTGACCCTGGAGGGAGTTTCTTCGGCTACTCTCAGAATAAACTTCTCCTCCCCCAGGCATTTCGACAAACTCAGTATCTTTTACACTGAGCTTGCCGAAGTGTGACCCTGGAGGGAGTCGAACCCCCAACCTGGTGCTTAGAACGCACTCGCTCTATCCATTGAGCTACAGGGCCCAAATGGGACAAAACCTATCGGTTTTTTCCCAACGATTTTCCCTAAGTTGATTCGCAAAATCGGCACTCCTGAATCATCGATTTTGCGTTATCGATAATTTACCGACAACCACTTGAGAAAGCCTGTCCTTATTTTATCAAAAATAACCTGGTAAAACAAAATTTTTTGTTCTATAATTTAAAACGTTGAATTTATCCGCATGAAAAAAATACTTATAGAGCAATTTGTTCCTATTGCCTTGACCGTAGTTACTTTTCTTGTCCTCTCAATATTTTTATACGGCTTGTTGCTCGCATTAAACTCGTTTTTTGTTCAGAACCAAATAATCCTTGATTTTAGAATAAGGGATATATTAATTGGAGTAGCTATATATTTAAAAACGGCTATAGATTTTGCCATATTTATAGGAAATTTGATGCGTACAAACCCCGGTTGGCAAAAAAGAATTGCTATAGAAGTTGGAACAGCAATCGGTAATGCCGCAGGAACATTTTTAATTCTAACTGTTTGGATTTTCTTTAAACAAGTGCCTTTGCTGATGGCATTTATGATTTTTATCGCTTCTATTGTGCTGTTTAGAATGGCGCAGGAAAGCTTCGAAGAATTCTTAAAACAAAAGAAAAGTTTTATCAGAATGAAAATGCCGGCATATTTGCTTCAATCCCAGCTTAATTTTGTCCACAAATTGTTTAAACCTGTCTTAGGCATTATCATTCCGGATTTGAAACTTACCAGGGCAAAAAAACTTTCCTTCATAAACTTATTGGCTTTTTCTATTACTATTCCGTTTATTCTGGGACTTGATGATTTTGCAGGTTATATTTCGTTATTCTCGATAATTAATATTCTTGGTTTTTCTCTCGGTGTGTTAATCGGTCATATGCTTTTAAATATCGGGTTATTCTCTTTTCCCAAAAGGACAGTTTATTTTGTTACACATCCAGTTGTTCTTATTGCCGGAGGTTTCGCATTTATAGGGCTTGGCTTGTGGGGTTTTATCGAAACTGCAAGACTACTTCTTTCAATTATATGAGCGGGTGAAGGGAATCGAAGTCACAAGTTCGCTTCGCGCCTCGCGACCCCGCCTCCTCACTTCGTTCGTCCGGCAGGTTCAATTAGTTATCTATAACGTGAGCGGGTGAAGGGAATCGAACCCTCGTATCAACTTTGGAAAAGTTGTGTTCTGCCATTGAACTACACCCGCGTATTTTAGATTATATCAAATTAACTGGTCGGGGCGAGAGGAATTGGACCTCCTACTTCTCGGTCCCATCCCGTTAATTATGTCGGGGAAAGAGGACTCGAACCTCCGACCTCACGGTCCCAAACCGCGCGCTCTGCCAACTGAGCTATTCCCCGAAATTAACGGGACTACCGATGAACTACACCCCGTAAAATTGTGCCGCGAGAGAGAGTCGAACTCTCACGTCCTTTTAGGACAAAGGCTCTTAAGGCCCTCGTGTCTGCCATTCCACCACCGCGGCCGGCAAACTTAATTTTACTTTAAATACCGTTTGAATTCAACTGTG
>JAMDEE010000013.1 GCA_023487605.1 Patescibacteria group bacterium | reverse complement strand
TTGTTACCATTGGGTTGTATTACTCAAAGTATTCCAAAGAATATATATGCAAACCAAATTTCTCAAAATAATCTTCAATTAGTAGCGACATATACAAACGACCCGAATGATTCCTTCTATTATTCTCCGGATTTAGCTGGAGTTTATCACTCGATGTATTCGTACTTAAATAATAATACTATTACTTTTGATCAATTTTCTCAAAGTTACCCAATCCTTATTCACAAGGATGCATTTGGTAAGTATCAGTTTATGGCAAGAAGCTATGGTCTTCCTCCTATAGAGAATCGTTGCCTAGTGAATTAATTCTTACTCTTTTCTAATCTGCAATTGCGTGATATCATATAGATGATGATATCACTGTTATGAATAAATTCATAATTATAATGATTTTAGTTCTTTTGGGATTTTTTTATGTTCTTGTTTTAAACAATAATGCTTCAACAAAAAAAACGCGCGCTCTAAAAAATCAGTCGGTAACGACAATTCCCACTCCTTATGTATCTCCAATATTAAGCTCTACAAATTCTATATCTTCCGTTTCTGCAAACCAAGCTACCCAAGCTGTTATCAAAACTGCCAAGGGTGACATAACCTTAAAACTATTTCCCCAGGATGCACCTAATACTGTTGCTAATTTTGTCCAAAAAGCCAAAAGCGGATTTTATAACAATTTAATATTTCATAGAGTAGAAGATTGGGTTATTCAAGGAGGAGATCCATTAGGCAACGGAACAGGCGGAGGACAAATGCCAACGGAGTTAAACAATAAACCGTTTGTAGTTGGATCATTGGGCGTCGCACGCGGACAAAACATTAATATATCCAATAACGCTCAGTTTTTTATCACAAAGAAAGCCGCGCCTTGGCTAAACGGCCAGTATACAAATTTTGGAATAGTTACCAGTGGAATGGATGTAGTTGATAAAATCCAAATTGGAGATAAAATTTTAGGGATAACTATAAAATAACAATTTTTACCACCTAAAATGAGAAAATGCTTTATTTGTTTCCGCCATTTTTTGAACCGTGTCTCTTTTCTTTATTGCTTCCCCTTGATTCCGGCTCGCATCTAAAATTTCCTGTGCTAATTTTTCAGAAAAGGTATGAAACTCTTTGTTGGATTTTTTTTTAGAAGCATCTATAATCCAACGTATAGCAAGAGTTATTCTCCTATCGCTTCTTATTTCGACAGGAATCTGATAAGACGCTCCCCCAACGCGTCTTGATTTAACTTCTTGTTTTGGACCAACATTTTGAATTGCGCGGTCAAATGCAGAAATCGGATCCTCGTCTTTTTTCTCTATAAGATCACACGCGTTGTAAAAGACTTTTTGAGCAACAGATTTCTTACCGTCTACCATAAGAGAATTTATAAATTTTGAAACTAGAACACTCTTGTAATTTAGATCCGGTTCTGTTTTTCTTTTATGTATCTTTTTATGCCTCATAGACTCCTTTCAGTCGTAATTTCAAATAAAAAATATCCGCTCATTTGAGATTATTAAATTTGTTTATTTGCATATTTGTCATTTGCTTATTGTCCTGCTGGTGCCGGAGCGACCGCTTTCGGAACAGCTTGGCCTTCTCCGCCTTTTTTTGTGCCGTATTTACTTCTGGAACTCTTTCTTCCAACAACGCCCATTAAATCAAATTTACCCCTGACTATATGATATTTTACGCCTGATAAATCCTTAACCCTGCCTCCTCTTACCAAAACGATTCCGTGTTCTGCAAGAGAATGGCCAATGCCTTGAATATAGGCTGTTACTTCTGTTCTATTAGAAAGCTTCACTCTTGCTACTTTTCTCAAAGCTGAGTTAGGTTTTCTGGGCGTCATAGTCTTAACAAGCGTCACAACTCCTCTTCTTTGAGGACCAGGCATAAGACTATACACGCGATCTTTAGCATTAAAAATCCGTCTCAAGGCTGTTGAACGAACCTTTTTAGTTTTTTTCTTTCTTTTTTTTCTTACTAATTGTGACAGTGTCGGCATATAATTCAAGGTGAGAGATGAGAAGTAGAAGATGAGAGATTAAAAATATTTCTCACCTCTCATTTCTCAATTCTCAATTTTGATTTTCTTCCTCCTGATGGCTTCCTTCCACAGGAATAAGCCGTCCAATAATAACATTTTCCTTTAGTCCTATCAAGTTATCCACTTCTCCCTTAAGAGCTGCCTCTGTTAAGACTTTTGTTGTTTCCTGGAATGAAGAAGCAGAAAGCCATGAATCGGAGAAAAGAGCCGCTTTAGTAATACCTACTATCGCTTGCCTTGCGGTCGCGGGTTCTCCTCCTTGAGACAATACTTCTTTATTCATCGTTTCAAATTTAGCTTTTGTAACAAGGTCTCCCGGGACCAAAGACGTATCGCCAATTGTTTCAACCAGTACCTTATCCGACATTTTACGAAGAATAACCTCAAAATGTTTATCGTTTATTCCTATTCCTTGAGATTCGTATACTTTCTGCGCTTCGGAAATAATGTATTCTTCCGCCGCAATAAGACCCTTCACTTTTATTATCTCTTTAGGATCTAAATATCCTTCCGCAAAAGATTCTCCGCCTTTAATCTCGTCTCCGTCTTTAACTCTTAAAGTGGCCGCAAGAGGAACAAAATATTCTCTCTCTTCAACTGGCTTTAATTTTACGCTTTTTATCTTAATTTTATATCCGTTATCTGTTATCTCTATTTTTACTTTACCTGTAATTTCCGATATTGGAGAAAAGTTCTTTGGCGTGCGCATTTCAAACAACTCTTCTACCCTAGGTAAGCCTTGGGTAACATCCGACATAACAACTCCGCCAAAATGCCTAACCCTCATAGTAAGTTGGGTACCTGGTTCTCCTATACTCTGCGCACCTATAACTCCAACAGGAACACCTAATTCAACCTTTCTTCTGGTCGAAAAATCCCAACCATAACAATTCGCACAGATACCGTAAGAAAGTCCGCATGTCATCGGAGAACGTATAACGATCTCCTCTATATCACTTTGAGCAATAACTTTTGCTTTTTCTTCTGTAATTTCTTCATTTTTCTTAATGAGCACCTTCTTATTTTTCTTAGAAATAAGCTCTTCTGCCGCAACCCTGCCTATAATTCTATCCACAAAAGGCGTTGATCTGTATTTATCATTCTTTCTAAGAACTATTCCCTCTGATCCCCCACAATCATCTGCTACCACAATTACATCATGAGACGAATCCACTAATCTACGGGTTAAATATCCTGCATTGGCTGTCTTTAAGGCTGAATCTGTGAGTCCTTTTCTGGAGCCTCGGGCAGAAGCAACATATTCGAATATAGAAAGTCCTTCTCTGAAGTTAGATTTTATCGGTAGTTCTACTATATTACCCAACGGATCTAAAAGAAGACCTCTCATGGCAGAAAGCTGTTTTAATTGTTCTTTTCCTGCCCGGGCGCCTTCGGAGTTTATTATAGTTCTTATAGCATTTTTCTCTGTAATCTTATTCCATGTAAGGTCCGCTACCTTATCTGTTGTTTCAAGCCAAACATTGTTGGACAATCTCTTTTTTTCCTCTACTGTAATGAGTCCCTGTTGATATTCGTCTTCTATCTTAGAAACTTTTTTCTCTGCCTCGTTTATTAACTCCTTTTTATTTTCAATAATTTTATTGTCAAATACCGAAACACTTATACCGGATATTGTTGCCGCCCAAAAACCTAAAGATTTAATATTATCTATAATCGAAACAACTTCCGCGTAAGAACAAAGAGCAAGAGCTTTTGTTACTATATTTTTGATTGTGGATGCCTTTACGGATTCGTTAACAAAACCAATCACCTCTGGTAATTTTTCATTAAACATAAGTCTTCCGCATGTTGTCTCTATAATTTCGTCATTAACTCTTGCTTTTATTCTTTCTCTTATGCCTATCTTTTTAAGTTGATAAGCCATTATTGCTTCTTTTATGCTGTAAAATACAGGCATATTCTCTTTTGTTAGGGTTTCATCTATATCTGTTAAATAGAAAGTGCCCAGAGCCATTTCTTTGTTAGGAAGTGTTATAGGTGTTCCGTCCGCGGGCTTTAACAAATTGTGATCCGGCATCATAAGATTTATAGCTTCTTCTTGAGCTTTTTTAGAAAGAGGTATATGAACCGCCATTTGATCTCCGTCAAAATCCGCGTTATAACCTACGCATACACACGGATGAAGAGAAATAGCAGAACCTTCGGTTAGAATAGGATAAAATGCCTGAATACCTAATTTATGAAGAGTTGGTGCTCTGTTAAGAAGAACAGGGTGTTTACGGGTTATCTCTTCTAAAATATCAAATACTTCAGGCGGCCTTTCCTCAATAAATCTTTTAGCAGATTTAATATTTGGAGCAAAACCCCGAACAATAATTTCTCTTAAAACAAAAGGCTTAAACATTTCCAAAGCCATCTCCTTCGGCAGTCCGCACTCGTAGAGATTGAGCTGAGGACCAACTACAATAACTGATCGTCCTGAATAATCAACTCTCTTACCAAGAAGGTTTTGTCTGAATCTTCCCTGCTTACCCCTTAACATATCAGACAGTGAACGTAGGGCTGTACCAATAACTTGAGTTCCTCTCTGCGAAGAATCAATTAACGAGTCAACCGACTCCTGAAGCATTCTTCTTTCGTTACGAAGTATTATTTCCGGCGCCCCAAGAGACATCAAATGTTTTAGTCTGTTATTACGATTTATAACTCGTCTATATAGATCATTCAAATCAGATGTCGCGAAGCGTCCTCCTACAAGCTGTACCATAGGACGAAGATCCGGCGGAATAACAGGTAAAACATTCATAATCATTGAAGATGGCATTACGCCGGCTTTTCTCATAGATTCAATTAATCGAAGTCTTCTTACGATTTTTAGATACTTAGCACCTGCAGATTTTTGAGCTTCTTTCCTTAAATCTACTATAAGAGAATCAAGATCTAATTTCTTCAAAACATCAGATAGAGCCTGCGCTCCTGTTTTAACGGAAAAGAACGGGGTGATATCATACTCCGAAAGCTTAAAGTATTCGTCCTCCGATAAAACACTGCCAATTTTTAAACCCTTTAAGATTTTCGTGAGAGCATCGGCAATATCATTGATTGTCTTTTTATTAGCCTCGTATTTTTCTGTAAGAGCTGCGCGTTTTTGTCTCGCCAGCAAACTCATTTCTTCTGAAGCGAGCTTTCTCTGTTCGCTGGGAACTTTTATCTTTTTTGCTTGAATACTTTTATCCTTCGCTTCTCCCAGCACAGATGCTAACTCCGTCTTGAATTTTTCATCCTCCGCTTTTAATCTTTTTTCTATAGTCTTTTCAAGATTTTTGAGCGCTTCGTCTTTCTTTCCCTCGTCAAGATCCGTAACTAAATGCGAAGCATAGTAAATAACAGATTCCAGATTTTTTTGAGATATATCCAAAATAAGAGATAGCGGCGAAGACGAACCTTTAAAAAACCAAACATGCGCTACTAACGACGAAAGATTAATATGTCCCATTCTTTCACGTCTCACCCGGGAAAGAGTAACTTCCACACCGCATTTATCACAAACTATGCCTTTATATCTAATCCGTTTATATTTGCCGCAGTA
The DNA here is from genome assembly GCA_023487605.1 of Patescibacteria group bacterium. GTDB lineage: Bacteria > Patescibacteriota > Microgenomatia > Levybacterales > UBA12049 > JAMDEE01. Next base: position 22,269 of record JAMDEE010000013.1, on the reverse strand, counting down.
ACATTCCCAATCCTTTGTCGGGCCGAAGATCCGCTCGTCAAAAAGCCCATCTTTTTCCGGACGAAGAGTTCTGTAATTAATTGTTTCCGGTTTTATCACTTCTCCATACGACCACGAGAGATTTCAGACGAACGTCTCAAGCGATATCTTTAGTGCCTTAAAATCAACAATTGTAATATCTTTAAGTTTTTTATTATTCATAATTAAGTTAAATTAACTAACAACTCCCGGCTCCAAATTCTGATCAGCTACAATGGTTGCTCCTAATGCCTCCTGCATTGCTTTAGACTCTTTCTCTGTATCTCCGACTAGAGCAGTTTGGTCCTGAGAAATAGTTGCGCCCAAGGGCGAAACATCTAAACCTATTGCCTGAAGTTCTTTTATCAAAACCTTGAAAGATTCCGGAACCTTAGGCGTTGGTATGTCTACTCCTTTAACTATTGCCTCAAAAGCCTTGGACCGGCCAACAACATCATCTGATTTTATAGTCAGCATTTCTTGTAATATGTATCTTGCTCTGTGTGCCTCAAGCGCCCAAACCTCCATCTCTCCTAATCGCTGACCGCCCATTTGAGCTTTTCCTCCAAGAGGCTGTTGGGTTACCAAAGAATAAGGACCAGTTGACCGCGCGTGAGTTTTATCCTCTACCATATGTATTAGCTTCATTATGTATTCTACCCCCACAACTACCGGATTTTCATAAGCTTCTCCTGTTCTGCCGTCATAAAGAATAGTTTTTCCATCTGTCGGTAAGCCTGCTTTTTTAAGAAGAGAAACAATCCTATCTTCTCCAACCTGTTCAAAAACAGGAAGACCAATTTTTATATTCAGCTTCTGAGCCGCAAACCCCAAGTGAGCTTCCAGTAACTGTCCAAGATTCATACGCGCTAAAACAGAAATTGGAGAAATAACTATGTCAACAGGCGTACCGTCGGCCATATAAGGCATATCCTCCTGGGGAAGTATTTTTGAGATAACTCCTTTATTGCCATGTCTTCCAGCCAACTTATCTCCTGCTACTACATGCCTGAACTGGGCAACTTCAACTATAATTTTTCGAATAGCTCCAGGTTCCAATTCATCACCTGTCTTTCGATCCAATATCTGTACATTTATAACCGTGCCTCTTTCCCCATGAGGCATACGAAGCGAAGTATCTCTTACTTCTCTCGCCTGTTCTCCAAAAATTGCTCGCAGTAGTCGTTCTTCGGCAGTCAGTTCTGTCTCGCCTTTGGGAGCAATCTTACCAACTAAAATATCTCCGGGGTCTATCTCACTTCCCACAACCACGATTCCGTCTTTATCTAACTTAGCTAGATCTTTCTCTGAAATATTTGGTATATCACAGGTAGTTTCCTCCGGACCCAGTTTAGTTTCTACAACTGATGTTTCATATCTCTCTATATGAATTGACGAGAGAACATCTTCCTTAACCAGCCTCTCCGAAATTACAATTGCATCTTCGTATCCTAATCCGTCCAGTGACGCATAAGCTATAATCAAATTTCTTCCAAGCGCCAGCTCACCGTTTTGCGATGCCGGACCGTCAATTAAAATAGAAGATTTATTAACCTTGTCGCCTGTATTAACAACTGTTTTTTGGACATAAGCAGTCGCTTGAGACGTTCGTCTGAAAGAATCTACGTAATATGTCTCTCTGTCTCCTTTTTTACTTTCGATTATAACCTGTCTGCTGTCGGCAAATTTAACCTCTGCATCAAACGGAGACTTAACCACTCTTCCCATAACTTGAACTACTTCACTCTCCATACCTGTACCAATAATCGGACTTTCCGGATTCACCAAAGGGACTGCCTGACATTGCATATGGGTTCCCATAAGAGCCCTATTTGGTTCGTCATGGTTGATAAAAGGAATTAAAGATGCCGCTGTTCCTACTACCTGACGCTGGGTAATATCGGCATATTCTATTTTCTCTTTTTCTACTTCCAGAAAACTTCCCCCATAGCGCGCGGCAACTCGCTCATCCGCAATAACTCCATTTTGATCAAGCGTCATAGCGTGGGTTATATAATGTTTCTTTTCATCCTGCGCATCTAAATATTCTATCTCATCAGTAGCCATAACTACATCTTTGCCTCCACGCTTAACAGAAACAACCTTTCTATATGGTGTTTCTAAAAATCCGTAACCATTTACCTTAGCATAAAGAGCAAGATATGTAACAAGACCTATGTTTGGGCCTTCGGGGGAACGTATGGGACAAATCTTGCCATATTGAGAACTATTAATATCCCTTATAGAGAATGCCGCTCTTTCTCTTGATATTCCGCCTGTTCCCATAACTGTCAGTCTTCTTAAATTATCTATTTCAGAAAGAGGATTAGTCTGATCTATAATAGTAGAAAGCTGGGATGTCCTAAAGAATTCATTAATAGATGCCATGATAGGACGGGCATTAACTAAGGAAGAAACAGAAACAGGAGCATCCTGCTGCATAAGACTCATTCTTTCTTTAATACTTCTTTCAAGCCTTAAAACACCTACTCTAAACGCCGTAGTCGCTACAAGTTCTCCGACCCCCCTAATTCTTCTATTTTCCAAACTATCTATGTCGTCAACACTGCCGTGTCCGCGGGCAAGCAAGATCAGATACTGTATAGCTGCTACTATATCATGAACTGTAAGGGTTCGATCTTCGGAAATAACAAATGAATTTATGTCTCTTAATCTTTTGTTCGTTTTGTACCTGCCGACAACCCCTAAATCATAACGGCGTAAATTAAAAAAAAGCCCTCTAAAACTTTCTCTTACTTTATCTATAACTATTGGTTCTCCTGGATGCATCTTTTTAAAAATTTCAATCAGAGCTTCTGTTTCGCTCGCTGCTGCGTCTTTTTCAAGAGTTGAATTTATAAAAGCAATACTTTCCTTATCCAGGTTCTTAAATTCGGCCAATATTGCTTCGTTTGAAGAAATACCTATAGCTCTCAAAAATGTTGTGGCAGGGAATTTCTTTCTTCTGTCTATTTTTACAGTAATTGTTCCATGACGGGTTGTAGCGAATTCAAGCCAAGAACCGTGATTCGGACGTATCTCCGCAGCATAAAGCTTTCGTCCTGTAACCGCGTCTGAAAACTCTGTAAAGAATACTCCTGGAGCACGAACCAATTGATTTACTACCGCTCTTTCGACTCCATTTACAATAAAAGTTCCTCTCTCTGTCATCTGGGGCATATCTCCCAGAAAAACTTCTGACTTATGAGATTTTCCGGTTTTTTTATTGGTTAAAATTGCCTTAACGTACAAAGGTGCGTCAAATGTAAGTCCTTTTTCTATTGCTTTTTGCCAATTACAGGAAGGTTTACCTAAACGATAGTCCTCAAGTGATAACGTCCAATTCTTTTCTGTAAAATCATCAATAGGAGATATCTCTTTTAAAATTTCGCCTATGCCTGTTTTTTCAAACCAATTATACGACTCTTTTTGCACTGCCAAGAGATCCAGCTTTGGCAAAGAAGAATACATTCTGCCCCAATAGTCTCTAATGTTGCTATTACTATCTTTTAGCATCTAAAAATAAGTTCAAAAGGATATTGGATTTTAGAAGAAAACAATCCTTTTTACAACAAAAAAATACAGATAAACTACCTTTTATCTCAAAATTGAAAAGTTATTCACATATATATCATACGTTTTCCATACATGTCAATAACCTATAGTAAAATATACTGAATTAATTTACTTTTCTACCGGTCGGGTAATCTAATAAATAATTAAGAAGATTCGAAAATGAAATAGTTACAACGCCTGTAACTTTATCTGCGCCTCCGTAATAAATGAATAATGTATCATTTATTAAAGCTGTGCCGCACGGAAATACAACATTATTAACATATCCTTCTTTTTCGAACTTTGTCTGTGGTTCTAAAATCGGCCAGGGGGTTCGCGCTAAGACTATTTCCGGATTTTCAAGATCTAAAAGCATTGCGCCTACTCTATACTCATGACTCCATTTACTTACTCCATGATATAAAATAAACCAGCCTTTATCTGTTTTTATTGGCGGAGCGCAAATTCCTATTTTTTCGCTATCCCAGAAATCTTCCCGCGCAGTAATATAGAAAAGGCTGCGAAGCCATGTTTTGCCGTCAAAATCAAGAGTGTCTACTTTATCAAATACAATACTGTCTTGAATTCTATGGATAACAACGAATTTTCCATTTATTTTTTCCGGAAAAATAGCCGCATCTTTATCGTCTATTCCCGGCGGGGATATTAAAACGGGGTCTGCCCAATTAAAATCCCCCTTAAGAAATGAGTCAGTAACAATTGAAGTAAAGGCAACACGAGGAACATTTAAGCCGTCATACGCCGTATAACACATATAAAGCTTATCATTAAGCATGGTTATGCGGGGATCTTCACAGCCGGAATTTCCTCCTGGCTTTTTCTTATTTTCAAATGCCGCTCTTGGCACATAAATTGGCATTTCAGCTCTTTTATCAATAGTTAAACCGTTTTTACTTATAGCGTGTCCTAATACCGAAGTATTCTCAAAGCCCATCGCTCGATAAACAAGATAGATGGTATTTTTAATTTGTATTACTCCCGGATTAAAAACCGCTTTTGCCTCCCAACTATGATAAGGGATTGGCTCAAGAATAGGAGATAACAAAGGCCTTTCCGTTTTTAACGCAACAGGAGAATAAAACCTCATTTCTTTTATTAATTCGGATATACTGCATGTTGCAAGACAACACGTTGTATCGGCCGCACCATAATAAACAGAAAGCGTATTGTCTTGCACAACTCCCCCTGAAGGAAATACTATATTTGGGATAAGACCATGCTCCTCATAATCAGCTTTGGGCAAAAGAATTGGTTTCTCTGTTCTAGCAATGACCCTTTGTGGGTTTTCCCGATCAAGAAGTACCGCTTCAACCCCAAACGTTCTATGGGATTCATCATTATAGTGTTTAATATGGGAATAGACAAAAAGCCAGCCTTCTGCAGTCAAAATGGGTACACTGCCAACTTCAATCTGATCTGAGTTTATTCTGGATAATGGAAGAATATGTTCAGAAAGATGCTGATACCAGTTGTTCCAGTAAACTTGCGACCATATATCTTCTTTCTTATCAAACCATGCAATAGCAATATATGAAGGAGGAATATCCGTATTAACGGTTAAAAGCGCAACATATTTCCCATTAATCTTTTCGGGCAGTAAAACCATTGCTTTTGCATTAAACGGAGTAATCAGGTGCTTTTCGGAAGGCTTTGTGAAATCGGAAAAAATCGCTAACCCAACTTTTATTCCTCCCGGACGAAAAGGGTAATCAGAAAGAGCCGTGTAAAAAATAAAATACTCGCCGTCAATCTTTGTTATACGAGGATCTTCACAGCCGAATTTATCCCAGGTTTCAGAAGGAGTAATCAGTTGTTCTCTTTTTATAAAGTGAATCCCATCAGAACTTGTTGTACAACCAATTGTTGAAAGTTGCATACGATACCCGTTATATAGTGTTTCTTCCGAGAGAGCGCGATATACCATGCGAAATAATCCCATGTCTTTTATAATGCTTCCGTTGTATACCGCTTTTGCCTCCCATGCATTAATCGGATTAGGTTTTAGAATCGGATTATCCCGATTTCTGGTAAGTTCTATCATAATTTAATTCTTTCAGCGATTGGCGTTGTTAACCTTGCCAGTTGAGAAAACTTAAGTTCGTCTAAAAATTTATCTATGTTGGCTGTAGCAACACAAACGTAAGAATCAGCCCCTCCGTAATACATATACAACGTTTTACCGATAACGACCGCGCCGCAAGGATAAATCACGCCTTGTTTAAAACCGTTATTTTCATATGAAGCCTCCGGTTCGAGTATGGGAGATTGACTACGATACAACACTTTTGTTGGATCCTTAATATCCAAAAGCATAGCTCCTATTTTATATCTACCACTGTCTTGCTCACCAACTGACTGATATAGAAGAAGCCATCCATATTTTGTTTTGATCGGCGGAGCTCCAGCTCCAATCTTTCGGCTGTCCCATTTGTCAGGACGAGGAGAAATTTTATACTGACCATTAAGCCAATGAGTTCCGTCAAACTCTAAGCTGTCAACAAAATCGATAAGGATATCCGGATAAATCCTATGCATTATAACGTACTTTCCGTTGATCTTTTCAGGAAAAATAACGGCGCTTTTATCAACAACTCCGGGAGGAGAAATAAGAACTGGTCTTTCCCAAAGCCAACGTCTAGTAAGAAAGTCTTCGGAAGTAATAGATGTCAATGCGATACGAGGCGGGTTTATTCCATCAAATGCAACATAAGTAAGATAAAACCTGTTATTAATTTTTGTTATACGAGGGTCTTCACATCCTCCATATCCTCCTCCGGAAACATACTTGTATGAAATCTCAGAAGGCTTTGTGGTTCCAACCCATTCGAAAGATTCACGCGGGCTATAAATCGGCTGATCTAATCTCTCTTTTATATGGATACCGTCACCACTTGTTGCGTATCCAATAACAGAAACATAATCATGTCCTTGCGCTCTATACAGTATGTGCACCTTACCATCTTCATATATCGCGGCAGGATTAAATGTATTAAACGCTTCCCAGCTATTGCGGCTTTTAGGTACAATAATTGGGTTTTCCTCTGATCGATTAAGACAAAGGGAAATATCTTTTGAACGATCTCCATCGGAGATTTTATGCAATGCATAAACAAAAACAAAGATACCTTCTCCTTCAATATGCCAATATGAAAGAAACATTCCGCAAAACAGGACTACTCCAAGAGGATACGCTGTTTTTTTCCATGTTTTCGGTTGTATCCATATCGGCTCTTCGGGATTCCAAAGCATATGTGTTGGATCATTAGCGTCAAACAAGGCTATATGCGCCGCATAACCATTATCGTTTTTTGTATGATAAATCATTAACAATCCTTTCTCTGTAGGCACTACGCAACCGATATTATGTATCTCCCCATTTTCCGCGGATAAAAGATCTTTATTTGTTTTTTCCCAATGAATATAGTCTGTTGAATAAGCAACCTGTATAGTTTTTTGCACATAATAAAGTACAAGTTGATCTTGAAAATGATAGTTTGGAACAATAAATCCTTGATTCTCGATGTTTGCTATATTCCCTTCATATTCAAAGGATAATAAGTCGGACGAGTAAGCCTGTTCCAGCACTGATCCCTTAGCAATTTTTCGAACGTAGGTACAGGTAAAGTACTTATCCTGCTGTGAAATTGAAAAATTTCTGCATGTTTTTATATCGGCTTTTGTATATGTTCCGGTTTTAACAGAAACGCTTTTTTTTTGTTTTGCGAAAGAGAATCCATCATCGCTTATTGCAGTATAAAATGTGTCCGGCGGGTCGCTTTTTGAGCGATAGTAGAGATATACTTTATTCCAAGCGGCAATTACTCCTAGCCCTGTTAATGATTTAAGGGAAGTAGCTTTGGGCAGTTCGGCAGTTTTCATGTATTATTCTTTTGGGGCTTAAATGATACTACTAAAATATAGCATCCTAATATATTTATATCACAAATTTATCAAAAGCAACAATTGCCGCTTTATATATAAAAAAGAAGAATTTTAACCTTCTCTATGGCTAATTTTTCAAGTTTTTGGGTAATGTATTATCCGCAACATGTCTTTTAACATATTCCTCCATGAGAAAATGCGCCGCAGCAATTCGGGGAACATACAGATTTGTTTTATTACCAAATGCTTTTCTTGCTTTTAAAGCATCAACAACATGGGTCGAGCGGACAAGATTAATGAAATTAATCCTTCCCGTCTTGTTCCGATTCATTGCAATAAGTTTTGCCGTTCCGGTCTGGTTGGTTTTGAAGTCAAAATATGAAAGCGTATCATCAACAAATTCTTGATCCATACCCAAATCTTTTTTGCAATATGTCTCAATCGCAAAGTTCATATTCTCGTCTCCCAAGTGATACGCCCATAATGCAACTGACGGCTCGGGATAAATATCCAAAAGTCGTTTTAGATACCCCAAAGCAAGACGAATATTTTCTTTGGGATCTTTTAAGAGATTAACGGTCTTTTTCTCTTCGAAATATTTTTGCGCATCCGGCAATTTTCTTAAAGATTCAACTGCTTTATACGACAACTGACACAAGCCCTCTGCTACATCCGTCTCTGCAGTGGGATCTCCCCCGCTCTCGACATAAATAAGAGCGTCAATAATTTTTTGCGGAAAACTGCGGTTAAGACCAAGACTGTCGGAGATCTCATGTATATCCTTCACCCACGATAAGGTGCGGAGAATTCTCTCATCTTTTTCAGGCTCGCTTTGGTAGTATTCGATTTGTTTCGTAACCATTTTATCTGCTTCATCTTTTTGCCAACGGGTATAGTCGGGAAAAATCAAATCTTGATATGATTCAAACGTAGGACCGGAAACAGAAACCGTTTCTGTAGGCGTAGGTGCTTGAGTAAAAACCTTCGGTTTTTTCTGCGGCTCTTTGATTTGAGCCAACACGGGAATAGAGGTAGGTTTCGGCGTTGGCAGAGAAACTGGTTTTTCGGAAAGAAACGCAGTCTTAGAAATATTCTCTTCCTTTCTAGTCCTAGCGGCAGAAATTTTAACACCAAGTTCTCCTGCCGCAACGCCAATAGCAGCTGCTGCGACTTTTTTTAGAAAGCTCCTTCTTGTTGAAAAATTAGGAGGATTTTTTATTGGTAACATTTCACCGTGATCCTCAAACATTGAGATAAGTGTACTACGAAACAGAAGCGTAATCAATCCAACAATTCTACCGGTTGTATCGTGGTGCAGGATTCACCAAAATTTAATTTTTCAATATACAATTCCGTTTTTATACCACTCGTCTTTAATTTTTCGGTTAATTTGCTTAAAAAAATTAAAGCCCGGGTATTATACGCTATACCGAATTTTATTTTTTAAGGTGTATATATTCTTGGGAATAGGGGCTTTTGAGATATTATTTTCGGTCCTTTAAATTGTTCTTTTATTTTCTCCGCTGTTTCGGGAAGAAAAGGCTTTAATTCGTTGCTAATACTTCGCAATTCTTCGACTAAAAATAATAACGTTTCATGTAAATCTTCACCTGCTAGTTTCCAAGGAGTTTTATCTTGTATTGTACGGTCCAAAGAAGAAATCTCATACCATATAAGTTTCAAGGCCTCATCAAACCGAAATTCTTCCAAATATTCTACCAAGGGAGAATCTTTTACAAATACATGTTTTTCTTTTTCTGGATAATCAAATCCTGAATTTTCGCAAAGTTTTGCGACTCTCGCAACTAAATTCCCTAACCCGTTTGCCAAATCGGAGTTATAAGCCTGTTTTAATTTTTCTTCGGAAAAATCCCCGTCGGAAAACGGAGAAACCTTTGCCAAAAGATAATATCTTAGGGCATCTGCTCCATATTTGTTTATTAAAGGTATAGGATCAACAATATTTCCGATCGTTTTTGACATTTTTTGTCCGTTAACAGTTAGATAATCATGAACAAATATTTTTTTCGGCAGTTCAAGTTCTGCCGCAAGAAGAAACGCAGGCCAATAAATCGCGTGGAAACGTAAAATTCCTTTTCCTACTACATGAAGGTTTGCTGGCCACCATTTTTTGTATTTATCCATGTCCCAATTAAAACCTATTCCGCTTTGATAGATATTTAAAGCGTCAAACCAAACATACATTTTTTGCGCGGGATCTCCAGGCACAGAAACTCCCCAGTTTTTAGCACGCGTATTAGAACGGGATACGCTTATGTCTCTTAATCCCCGTTTAAGAAAAGCCAACATTTCCTTTTTTCTGTTTGCAGGGAGTATTGCAATCGTGTCGGTTTCGATAAGCTCGTTCAACTGTTTTTGGTAGTCCGAGAGTTTAAAAAAATAATTTTCCTCTTCAACTTCTTCCAGCTTTCTCCCCGGATGTTCGAGACATTCCCCATTTTGATCCAGCTCCTCTTTTTCGTAAAAAAGCTCACACCCTACGCAATAAAGCCCTTTATATCTTTTCTTATAAATTTTACCTGCCAAGGCGCACAGTTCCCAAAGTTTTTGAGAAGACAAATGATGCTTAGAATCGCTTCCTTTTTGCCAAACGGTAAATTGAACATTGAGTTTTTTTGATAGATCATAAAAACACTTTGTATTTTCGTCTATAAATTCTTGAATTGGTCTTTTTGCTTTTTCCGCGGCTTGAACATTTTTAATAGCATTTTCATCCCCTCCGCAAAGAAAAAGCACATCGTTTCCGATAATCCTATTATATCTTGCGATAGTATCTGCCTGCACGAATTCCAACGCGTGCCCTATGTGAGGTTTCGCGTTAACGTATGGTATGGCTGTTGTTATATAAAACTTGTTCATGGAATTTTATGGAATCTTTACGATTCTATACCACTCCGCAATCATTTTGCAAAATTAGTATATACCTACGCCCCGTCGCTAACATAGCTATGGCGGCGTGCGACCGTAGCTTTCAAAACGGTAATCAACTTATTATAGCAGTATAAACATAACAAAAAACGATTGCTTCGTTAGGTATTATGACTTATTTGTATTTTGAAAGCAAAGGGGTATAGCAGAGAGTTTAGTATCTGGCAACATTATATCACAGTCTTTATGAACAAGAGATAAAAGCGAATTGACTCACTAAGAATGACCTAATATTATAATCGTTGACTCACGAATATTTGACCTTTTTCGGTTTTTAATTTTCTGTCCATAAGCCGGTGATAATATGAAAAATACGATAGAGAATATCTAATACAACTACGGAAAATATATGTAACTGCGGCAAAATCTGAAAGAAAAATTCTTTTTACTAAGTCTGGCACAAAATTTGCTGTAGATTGATTTTTGTGTTGTCCAGCTTTCAGCTAGTAATTCCTCTGAATGTCTACTATTTGTTCTATTGATTTAAATCACTGAAACAGATATTATTAAGGTATGACGCAAGTTTCAAAATATCCAATATCTAAAAATATCGCTGATAGAATTTTTGAAGTCTTTATAAAATCTTTAATCAAGGTCAAAAATGACAAAGACGCAGAAGATCTTGCGGATGATTTATTTTCTCCCGAAGAGAAAATAATGTTAGCCAAAAGACTCGCCATAGCTTTTCTCCTAATGAAGAATTACCAGTATAGAGAAATAAGAGATCTCCTAAGGGTAAGTCTTGCAACTATTAGAAAAGTTAGCTTGTGTCTTAATTATGGCAAAGACGGATATAAAAAAATACTTGGGGGAATAGCCAAAGAGGAAAAACTGGAAGATTTTTTTGAAAATATGGCGGACAAATTGCTTTCTATTCCTGCAAAATCTTCTAAAGGCGGCGGCGCATGGAGATATCTTCATAACGAAGTGAAAAACTCAAAAAATAAAAGACACAAAGCCTTCTAATGTTGATATCGTGTTTTAAATCATTTAAACAAGAAGATAAAAAATAAACAGTTCTACATTTGCAAAATGAACAGACACCACAAAACATTGTTAACGGAAATAAAAAAAATCAGCAACAGAGATAAACCAATTTTTAAGGAAAACAATTATTCAGGTAGTCCCCATCCCATCTGGGGTTTGTCTGTCCCCCAACAAAGGAAAATAGCACAAACATGGACAGAAACAAATAAAAATATTAATTTGACTAACTTGTTGAATCTTCTTGACTCTTTATATAAAGGACAATCGCTTGAAGAACGAAAGATTGCAGGACAAATTTTGCAGTATATGCCGAATCTTAGAAAAGATATTAACCCCATTTTGCTGGAATCTTGGTTAGAAACTTTGCAAGGTTGGGAGGAAATTGATTCTTTATGTCAGTCGGTTTTCTCATACAAAGACATATCGGCAAAAAAAGATGAATGGCATAAATTGATAAGACGTCTGTATAAAAATCAAAATATGTCTCATAAAAGGGCAAGTTTGGTTTTGTTAACGTTTCCTGTATTGCAATCAGACAACAAAGAACTTGCAAATCTCTCTTTTGAAACAATAGATAAACTAAAGTTTGAGAAAAATATATTAATAACAAAAGCTTTGTCCTGGTTACTAAGACATCTTATCGAGCATCATAAAAACGAAGTAAAGACCTATCTAAATAAAAATCTATTGCAGATTTCTAGAATCGCTGTTAGAGAAACGGGAAATAAATTAACCGCAGAAAAATAAATGTTTTCATGTTTTAAATCACTAAAACAATGCATTAGAAGGAAATTTTGTAGATTTTTGTTTTGCCCATTTGAAAAACTATTTTACCTAATTGATTAAATTTATTAATGTTTAGATTTGGATATTTTTGCCGTTCGAGATCTCCTATAAAAACGTATCTTATGTTATATTTCCTAATAAGAGCTCTTGTTATCTCTAGATTCGGTGATTCATATAAAATTTCTACGTCTGGTATTCTTGCCGCCGGAACAGCATATGTTCCTCTCCATAGCCATTCATGCACAGTCCAGCCAAGAACTGTAGGGAGTCCGGTATTAGCCGAAACCCTGGCGTAATCTGTGTATGAATCTCCTTGCGCTTCCAGTATTACAGGCTGACCTTTAACATGCGCGTTTAACCATTGTATCGCTTTGTAATCCGTTGGATATAACTCTTTAAGATAGGATATCCCGTCTAAACCATGATAGGTTTTAAGATTGCCGTAGTAGGAATTAATAGCAAAATAAGGATAGATAAAAACTAAAACCAAAAGACAAAATGCGAAAATCAAAAATAAAAACCTAACAATATTTAATGCACGGCGTTTAATATTCGATATTAATCTCACGATGATATAGCCCGAAGAAATAGAGAGCATTATGAATGCCTGATAAACAAGCTTGAACATCGTGTTCGCTCTAAAATAGTCTGTGTAGATATCTTTTAAATAAATTAATTCCGGAAGGATAATAAGAAAAGTAGACAGAGCAATTAGAATAAGAACGAAAATGTCGGTAATTGTTAAATTGTTAAATTGTTTTATTGTTTTGCGAATAGAAATTAAAAAACCGATTACCCAAAAATAAAAAAATCCATATAGAATAAAAAGTTGCCAAAGAGGCGATCTTTCACAATAGTTCTTCTCAAATAAAATAGGCCCTATTTTGCCTATATTAGTTAAAAAAGAAGGAGCACAAATAATGCCGATACCGGAAACAAAAGGTTTGAAGTAAAGATTAAATGGAAGAGAGAAAAGAAAAAAGCCTACACCAATAATAAGCAAATAAACAAATAACCCAATAAACAAATCAATAATCCAATTATCTAATAAAAAATATTTGAAATTATGCATTTTTTTATTGATTGGCAGTATTTGTAGTATTGGATTATTGGTAGTATTATCTATTTTGTTTTTTTTAATTCTGATAAATTCTAAGTAAGCAAAAATAAGTGCAACTAAAACAAAATAAATCGCTCCGTCCCACGCATTTGTCATATACATTACCGCTAATAAGAAACTTATTAGCGGAATTTTAAATTTTAAATTTTTAATGCTTCGACTCCGCTCAGCATTAATCCTGAGCTTGCCGAATGGATTAATTTTTAATGAATTTTTATTTTTAAAATTTTTAACTTGTCCGCCAGCTGGCAGATTAAAATTGAAAATTATTGACATCAACACTGCTATGGTTAACAAGACAAAAGGAATGTCTAAGACGTGGCCGTGAAGATCCGAAACAACAAAAGAATAAATAGGAAATTCATGAATTGTATGATAAATAAAACGGGTAGCGTCAGGGTACCAATAGGCATTTGGAAAGCTTGAAGGGGCAAACGGCATTTGCCAAAAAGGCACAGGATTAGCAGCTGAATAACCTGAAAATAAAGAATATATAGTATGAATGTTGCCTCCGAACGAAACCAAAAAACCTGTCAAAAGACCGCATAAAATTCCTTGTCTGTAGAAAACTTCATCAATCTTTTTACTTCCGAGCAGTAAAAGCCATAAATTAATTCCTATAGAGAAAGCCTCTGTAAAGGCAAATGCAGCAAGGGTGGCAATCATAAGATTATAAGTTATAAAAGACGGAATATTGGAAATCTTTGTTAAAACAGCTGTTGTTAAATGTCCAAAATAATAATAATTTATGGGTAAGGGGGTAAACCATATGTCTCTCGGAGGAAAATAAGTGCTTCGGAGAATTGAATTTAAAAATCCAAAATCCATAAATTTCTCAAGCCCGTGGATATCTGGCTGATGTGCTCTAACATATGACCAAAATAGTAACACTAGAAAAAATAATAACTCTTCAAAAAAAGAAACGATAATTGTCCAGTTGTTACATTGTCCGATTATTGATTTCCAATATTTTTTTAGAATTAGAGTATTTATTACAGCAAAAAATCCCACAACTAAAAATATTGTTGTTCCCGTAAAGGGGAGGAGATGCGTTATTCCGAGGACAAAAATCACATAACTGATAATTGCAATTCCCAAGATCTTCGCAAAAATATATCCCTTGTCAAAAAAAATAGGAAATAGCTTAAAAGTTAAAGGCAAAAACAAAATGCCGATAACAAAAAGTATCAATTCCCACCTTGCTACAATTAATAAATCGTTTATAGGCATCATTGTCTACAAAATAGCGTATAAGATTTATCAGCGTAAGTAAACAAGAACTATAGTTTAAAAGAGTGGAAGAATGACTTTAACCACGAAATAATTAAATTTAGCTTTGATTCAGTTTCCGCTTGTTTCTGCTTTGTTTTATTTACTTCTTTCTGGAGATTGTTTATTTTCTTTTGCAAGGCGGCGCTCGCTGAAGCATCGGTAACTACTACAATTTTAGTTTGAGGTTCAATAGTCGGCAAAACCGGCATAACAGCTGGCAAAATTGAAGATGCTTGACCAGCTGGTACAGTAACAGGACCATTTCGAGGTTCTAAATAAATAGTGATTTGTCGAGCATCTGTCCATTGATTATTAACAAGCGCGCGTACCATTACGGTAACCGCGCCTGTATGGAACTTAGCATGTGCTGGGTTATCTGGCCATAAGGCAAATTCACCATTTGCACTTAAAGTTCCTGTGTCTCTATAATTTTCATAAGTCATTACTCCATCTTGAAAAAGACCAAACAAATAACCCGTAGCGCCTGCTATGGGCTTGACTTTAAACATATATGCCCCTTCTAAATCAAGTGTTTGACCGTCTACGGGATAAACCATCTCGGGAGCAGAAGACACCGCTGTATTAGTAGGTTGCGGGGAAACCCACGCAGATGTTCCTGTGTAATTTAATACTGCGTATGAATTGGAAGTAATCGAAACGCCGTCAGGGGTTTCTATACCTGTTGCCAAGATCACTCTTTCTCCTGGCACTCTCGATATAACTTTGGCATACACAGTTCCGTTATTGTCGGTTCTGTCACTGCTTTGAGCAATATAGTCACCATCTTGAGGGAATTTCAGTTCTAAATGGATAGAGCAATTCTTGCAGTAGGTAGGATATGGTCCATTAGCATAAACTTGTGCATGTACAACATACTCTTCACCGGGATTTAAAGATGTATTGGGATCTACTGTAAATGAAACAGGTCCGCCGCCGGCTAAAGCTTGGGTGCTGAAAAGCAAGAATAAGAAAAATCCGCCAAGAACGGCAGGAATAATTGATTTAAGTTTCAGCATTTGTGTTGGTATTCTAACAAAAAATATCGATAAACGCAAATTTAACTTTAGTTCTCAGAGTTTTAGATATTAAGAATTTTATTGATTTTGTGTTGCGAAAAGTGCTTTTCATTTTTAAAAATAATTACTTTGGGATGATCAAAAACCTGAAACGTTTCCTCACTCCCGTCGTCATTTATTGTTATGCCAAAAAGAGACGGATAGGAAGAAAATTCTGAAACTTCCTTAAAACCTAAATCTCCTGCAAAAAGTATATTATAATACCTGCTTGCAAATGGATAATCTTTTGTAAGGCGCATAAGGGTTTTGTAGACGCGGCGGCTGGATAAAACTATATAATCCGTTTTTGATAATTGTTCTGCGAACATTTTATCTTTCTGTTTGTCTTGCAGAGAGTACATGTCAAACGCAGTATTATTATATATAGCAGGGACAGCATTCCCAAGAGAAATTGGCAGTATATAGTCCCATTTCTCAGTTAGAATCCGCGCTCCCGGTTTAATATTTTTATATATCCATTTTGAAGCTTCTATTCTGGTTTGAGGTCTTTGGTAAATTGAAAAGAAAGCCATTGCCCAAAATAATGTTAATGTACAAATAAGTATTATCAAAAATAAACCAACTTTTTTATTTCTTCTATAGAATAAGTCCAAAATATAAACTCCTGTTATAATTAAAAATGGTATAACAGGCACCATATAACGGATGAATTTTGCGTACCATGACCCCACATACAAAAAATATATGAGAGGAAAAGATAAGAACAAAGAATATCGCTTATTCCTAAATATAATTGCTTTATAAACTAAATAAATAAATCCGATAATGCCGACAATCGAAAATATGCCCATCTGCCAGAAAAAATTTTTTAATTGAAACAGATAAATATCTGTACCTTTAAACTGCAGTGTATAAAAAACTTTAATCAGCCCTGTAGCAACCGATGATTCGTATTTAAGTGATGCAATAAAATCTCTCCAGTCTAAGATACTAAACGGAGAAAAAAATATAGAAACTATTACTGTTAAAACAATGAATATTAATAAATAGTTTGCTCTCTTTAAAATATTTTTGTGACCTAATCTTAAAGATAAAAAATGGGCAAGGAATGGAAAAACAGCAAAAGAAAGACCTGTAATTTTTACTGCGATGGATATTCCCAAAATAACTGCGCAGTAAATATAGTATTTTAATGCAGAAGTTTCCAAAAGCCGCAATGAAAGAAAACACAACAGAACAGATAGCATTATCAATAGACTCTCTGTTGTGGCGAAATGCGCTTGCTGAATAAAGCCCACGGTAAATGCCGACAAAAACGCGGCAAGTAAACCAACGCGCCTACTAAATAATTTTGCGGAAAGCGCATATATAAAAATGATTGTTAGGGTTGAAAAAAACGCCGAGAAGTATCTGCCGATTAAAATTATTTTTGAAAGACTATATTGCCAACTATTATTTCCTGTTAAAAAAGAAATGAAAACTGCGAAAATCTTATATAAATAAATTGAAAATCCTCCATAAGCAAAAAAATGGGGATTAAGTTGGCTAAAAAGCTTAATTTGAGAAACCGAGTTGGCAATATTTTCTTCATCCGGGTGAAAAATGAAACCTTTGTCCCAATTAAGATTATAAAAGCGGAAAAAAGCGCCGATTAAAGTAAGTGCTATCAAAAGTAAGAATACTTTGTGTTTTTTTACAAATTGTTTCATTGTTTCATTGTTTCATTGTTGACGTTTCCAGAGCAATAGAACAATAGAACAATTTAACAATGTCTGCTTATTATTTTTGCAATTTTTTCTCCAAGTTCTATTGCGTAATTAGTACCCCTGTCCCACGGATAAACTTGTTGAATATTTGCAAGATAGACATTTTTCAAAGGGGTTTCAAAAGGAGGCATTAATTGTGAATAATTATTCGAGATAATTGGTTGGGCAAAAGGAGCCTTGAAAAGTTGATAATTGATAATTGATAATTGATAATTTTGATTAATCTTTCGTAGGAATGGGTCGTAAACCTTTAATAATTCGTTTGCTGACATTTTCATATACGGATGATTATTTGGCAGATAATTGCCTAAATAAACAATATGTTCATTATTATAATATTTTTTATCCATAAAATTCGTATGTTCAACAACTGCCATAACCGGCGCGTTTTTATTACAGACGGAAAGCCAGTAAGTCCCATCTTTTAAAAAAGGCTGTCTTAGTCTTAAGATAAGATTCAAAGCACCAAGTCCTTTGAGGTTTTGCAATCTTCTTCTGTAATCTTCCGGTAATTGAGGGGCAATTTTCAGAAATAAAAAAGAAGGAAGCGTTACAATAACTTTATCAAAATAAAACTTTTGTTCTTTAGACTTGACTTCTTTACCGTCATGCTGGCTTTGGCTTGTCCAGCATCTAATTAGGATTCTGGACGCGCTCGTTCCTCGCTTGCCAGAATGATTAACATTTCTAATCTCGGTTACTTCAGTATTGAAATAAAATTCTCCATTTCTTTTTTTAATCTCCGAAACAAGTTTTTGGGCAAATTCTAAAAAGCCGCCTTTCGGATATGAAAGGGAGGAGGTTCTTTTTTTTATTCTTGCCCAAAACCAACACAGTGAAATATCATCCGCATATCTTCCAAACTTATTTTTAAGTTGAGGTTCCCAAAGAAGAGAATAAGCTTTATTTCCCATCGTTCTTTGTAAGAAATCTACAGCTTTTACTTTCTCCAAAGGCTTCCAAAAGGGATTATAGCGTAACAATCCCAAAACAGATGCCATACGTAATTTATCCGGCATATTTAGTTTTGGAAAAGTTAACACATCAAAAAAAGAATCGAATTTATATATATGATTATCTGCTATAATAGAAGTTTTTGGTCTTTTTGTAACAATCTCGCACCTGATCTCTCTTGCCAAAGATATTGCGTTTTTATCATTTGTAAACCAATGATGATAATATTTTTCTAAACCCCAATTCCACAAACTTTCCTTATAACCCATAGCAAGCCCGCCAGGATATTCATCTTTTTCAAAAACCGTAATCTCATGATTATTTTTAGATAGTGCGAGAGCAGCGGAAAGCCCGGTGAATCCGGCACCGATTATTGCAATCTTCATAGCCTAAATACCTCCATGGCTTAGAAGAAAAAGAACAGCACCTGAGATTGTTGTAATAATTCCTGCTATTCCTACAAATAACGCTGATTTACTGCCTGTTACTAAACGGGGTGTTTTTGTAAGAATCGCCGTTGGCGATACCACAATCGCAACCGGAGCAACAGTCGCCGTTGGCGAAGCGGAAGGTGTTAAATCCGCGGTTGAGCTGGCAGGAGGAGGAGATAAAGTAAGCGTAGGACTTGGCGTAGCAGTTAGACTGGGAGTTGGCGTCAATATGGTTGGTGTTGGAGAAATTATGGCAGATCCGTTAATCTGCGTTCCTGCCGCGTAAACCGTAAAGTTTTGCGTTATGGTTTGCAAAATTCCAGATTTATCTCTTGTTGTTATAGAAATTGTATGATTCCCGGGAGAAAGTTGTTGATCCGGCCTAAATTCCCAATTCCCGCTAGTATCTGCCTGAACACTGCCTTCTATGGGAGTTTGTGAATGGATAACAATCCTAACATTCGCACTGGGGGATGCTGTTCCCGTAAAAAGAGGCTTTTGATCTGTAAAACCTTCATTTTTTTTCGGGACGATTATTTGAGCTTTCTGAGATACCTGCGGCATACTTGCCGTAAATGAAGAAAAATGAAATTGAAGATTCGCCGATTGCGAAGCAATTGGTGCATTGCTTAACACAAAGTTATAGTTTTTTGAAAGCACTATGAGGGGTACAGGATTTGCCTGATTGATAAGGAATGAAACATTTGACTCCTCCAATGCTTGATCTATTAACAACATATTAAAAACCGTATTGTTTGATACGGGCACATACGACTCTAGATTATCGGATCTAATAGAATTTATCGGCAAAACATAATTACCGTTTTTATCGACCAAGGTCGAAATCGTCTGTGCTCCCTCTGTCGTAACATAGATTAATGCTTCATCAGGAGTTTGCCCATCCGGCATTACAACCTTACCTGTTATGGGATTTTGAGAAGGAGGCGACGATGTTATAACAGGACCTGTAGTCTGTTTAAAAGGCAAATTATTATTCATAAATGTATCCTTTCCGCTTGTAATGGAAAAATAATAGGTTGTAGACGGTTTAAGATTCCTAAGACTTATATGGTGCAGGTTATATAATCCAACGTTTCCCGCTTGCTGATCGCGATCGTCAAGTGCGATATTCTTGAGATTATCTACGGAAGTCCCGAATGATATTGCTCCAGTAACCAGCTTTGTAGTTGTATACGATATGCTAAAAGATGAATCCGACACATTGGTTATCCGTACATTTTTAGGCGTATTGTCCGGACTTGCTTTTGTTATAAACAAAACACCGCTTTTAACTAAATAACTTGTTACTCCAACTCCTAACATAATCATGATTATGCCCAAGATGGAAGGGATTCGTTTTTGCCAAATACTTCTTCTCATAGATTAAGTTCCTCCCGTTTTACCGTTTGCGCTGGGAGACGACCCTCCTTGAGAAGGAGAAAGGATAGCAGAAGATGTTGACGGAGTAACAGTTACAGAAGCGGAACCGCTCGAAGCGCCGGCTGGTAATAAATTAGCCTTTGGTTTAGAAGATGCAGTATTTTCGGAAAGATTAGTTTTTAATTGATATAAAGGTACTACTTTGGTTCTTTTTTCAATTTTTTTTATAATCCTTGTGTCAAAATTGGGATTTATAGGAGAAATTGCTATATTAAGAGACTTGGAAATTGTAGAAGCGACTATATTATGGTAGATGCTAAATCCCACCCACGCGGCAGTAAAAACTGACAACGGAATAATTACTAAAAGAACGTCTTTCTGTTTCATATTTTATCTCTTATAATAAGCTTTTGCTTGTATATTTGATTGTAATAAGTTTGTTACGGCATGATCTTTACTTATAGAAATAGAGTTAATTGTTATTATACGATTAAAGCTTACCAATAAGTTAATAAAGTTTAAAATATCTTCATAATTCCCTTTAATCGAAACGCCAAACGTAAATGATGTAGGAGACGAAGGCGATTTACCGCCCGAAACAACCGAACTAAATAAATCAGTTTTTGATATCTGCAGTTGACTAATTTCTACGTTCGACGTTTGAGCAATTGCCTGTATTTGTCCTGTGAGCGTTACAACGCTTGGTGTTTTAGGAATCGCAGAGAAAACAACCGGTAGCTGGTTCTGAAGCAAATTATATTGCTGTCTTAAAACTGAAAGGTTTTCTATTTTTTTTGTAAGTTCGTCTTCCACAAACTGACTATCGGAAAGCTGCTTATTTAACTGTGCTATTGTTGAAAGCGTAGGATTGATAGCAAAGATTGCAAAAAAAGAAATACCGATAAGAGTTAAAGCAAGGGTTGTAATATTCCTTGTTTTTTTCTTTTTAAAATCGGGAAAAAGAGCGGAATAGTTCTCTTGAATATGTTTTATATATCCTTTATTTAGTTTCATAATTTACCAAAGCAGGATTCTTCTTAAGAAGGACGCTGATAGTTACCGCAAGACTTGCCTGGGCGGTTTTGTTTTCTATATTTGTAAGGTTAACAGAATCCGTATACTGATAATTCTTTAATCTGTCAATAAATACTAACAGGGCTTGTGAAGATGTGGCATGTCCTGATACCATTATCGAACTAGACGACTCTGTAATCGTATCTATAAAAAAGCCGTAAGGAACAAGAGAAATAATATTTTTTATGATCTTTGCCTTAGTTACCGCTGAATCGCCAAGCAGAGCAATTTCGGATAATCTATCCTGCAGATTACGATAGGTATTTTCGTTGTTTTTCAACAAATCGACAACTGCTTGTTTTTGCTTAATCTGATCACGAAGATCGGACAGCTTTCTATCTAATGAAAATCTATACAGGAAGGCGCTTAGAGCTATTAATTCCGTAACAATAACCAGAAAACGCCCATATGTTAAAACCCAATTCAAAAAACTATCGAAAAAACTAACTCCTTCTTTACGGATAAGATTTATTGAAGGCAGATTATTTTTATCCATACATCTTCAGTCTATGAGAATTTTCGGACTTTGTCAAAGATTAGTCTCTTAGGGGATTTAATACTCCTGAAAGGATTTTTTATACCTTTATTTAGCGGATTTTTTTTTGTTTATTTTTGAAACAGTCTTTTTCACAGAGGGTTCTTTAACCTTTGAATTAACAATCTTTGCTAATTGAGATTTTATTCTTGCGGCTTTATTCTTATGAAGAATATGCTTTTTTGACGCTTTGTCTACTAGACTAACCGTATCCCGCACCGAAGACATAGATGGATTTTTCCTTGTTTTTTTAATAGCTGTCTTCAGAAAATCTCTCATCTTCTTGTTTATTTTTTCTCTCTTTTTGTCTTGACGCAATTTTTTAATCGCAGATTTTATTACTGGCATACGAGTATTTTACCATGTTATACTGTTAATCGCAATGGTAAAAAGCTTACTGCAAAAAGGCAAAGAGATATTGTTTCAAAGACAAAGCAACATTCTTTCCGCTGCTTTCGTTATCATGTCAACTGTAATCTTCTCCCAGATTTTGGGACTCATTAAGCAAAGGCTTCTTGTCTCT
>JAMDEE010000016.1 GCA_023487605.1 Patescibacteria group bacterium | reverse complement strand
CATTTGCAAAAAAGTTAACAAAGTATCTATACTGGTATAACTATCAAAGGCCGCATGCGTCATTAAGATACATGTCACCGATGACCTTTATACAAACCAAGATTCCGAAAAGTACGTGACCCATACAACTGTCGGCAGACAGGGCTTAATTATGGTAAAATAAACATATGCTAAATGTGCTTAGTAAATTCTTCGATTCGAATGAGAAAGAAATAAATAAACTTAAACCGATAATCGCCGAAATAAATTCACTGGAAGAAAAAGAAAAAAAAATAAAGGACAGTGATTTTCCCAAAAAAACCAAAGAATTTAAGGAAAGAATCGCAGACGGAGAGCCCTTGGAATTAATTCTTCCCGAAGCTTTTGCGCTTGCCAGGGAAGCTGCAAGAAGGACAATCGGGCAAAGACACTTTGATGTCCAGCTTATGGCGGCTTATGTTTTGGCAAACGGAAAAATAGCCGAGCAGAAAACAGGAGAAGGAAAAACTTTATCCGCAGTTCCTGCGTTATATCTCCATGCATTAACCGGCAAAGGTGTCCATCTGGTAACGGTAAACGATTATTTGGCAAGAAGGGACGCCGGCTGGATGGGTCCTGTATTTAAATTTTTAGGACTTAACGTAGCATCAATTATCAGTGAGGAATCTTTTATTTTTGATCCCGAGTTTAACAATAAAAACGCCAGTGACTTCAGGCTTTCGCATCTAAAACCCGTAACCAGAAAAGAAGCTTACGAGGCAGATGTAGTTTACGGAATAAATTCCGAATACGGTTTTGACTATCTAAGGGATAACATGGCGCAGGATCTAAACTCCGTTGTTCAAAAGGGATATTATTTTGCAATAGTCGACGAGGTTGACTCCGTACTTATCGATGAGGCAAGAACGCCTCATATTATTTCCGCACCCGACGAAGAACCTACTCAAAAATATTATGAATATGCGAAACTGGTTGATAAGTTAACTCCGGAAACAGATTATAAAATTGACGAGAAACTAAGAACGGCCCATCTAACAGACCACGGTATAAGTAAAGTTGAAAAAATGTTTGGGATTTCGGATATATACGAAAAAGATTTTGATACTGTATACCATTTGGAAGCTGCACTTAAGGCAAGAACTTTATTCCACAGGGAAAAGGATTATATTGTTAAAGATAACGAAGTTATTCTGGTTGACGAATTTACAGGTAGATTAATGGTTGGCAGAAGACTTTCCGAGGGCCTGCATCAGGCAATAGAAGCAAAAGAAGGGGTTAAAATTCAAAGGGAATCAAAAACTCTTGCAACGGTTTCCCTTCAAAATTACTTCCGCATGTATGAAAGGCTGGCCGGAATGACAGGAACCGCGGTTACCGAAAGCGAAGAGTTCGGTAAGATTTACAAACTTGAAGTTGTGGTAATACCAACACATAGAGAATTAATAAGAAAGGATTTTTCCGACGCAATTTACAAAACCGGCAGGGCAAAACTTTCGGCTGTCGCCGACGAGATAGAAAAAGCGTACAAAAAAGGCCAGCCTGTTCTGGTGGGTACAACGTCTATAGATAAAAATGAAATCGTTTCGGAGCTTTTAAGAAGACGCGGAATAAAACATGAGGTTTTAAATGCAAAAAATCATGAAAGAGAAGCGGAAATAATTTCGATGGCGGGCTTAAAAGGTGCGGTCACGGTTGCCACGAATATGGCCGGAAGAGGAGTAGATATTATTTTGGGAGGAGATACTCCTAAAGATGAAAACGGTGTTGAAAAAAGAGGGACCAAAGAATGGGAGCAGTGGGAAAAAAGACATAAGGAAGTTTTAGATTCGGGCGGACTTTTGGTGATAGGAACAGAAAGGCACGAATCAAGAAGGATAGATAACCAGCTCAGGGGCCGTTCGGGAAGACAGGGTGACCCGGGGGTGTCCAGATTTTTTGTGTCCCTGGATGATGAAATCATGAGACTTTTCGGCGGAGATTCTATATCCGGAATAATGACTAAATTCAATATGCCCGAAGACGTCCCGCTGCAACATCCTCTTGTATCGCGCGCAATTGAACAGGCTCAGGTAAAAGTCGAAGGATACAATTTTGACATAAGGAAACATCTTGTTGAATACGACGATGTCTTAAATAAGCAAAGGGAAATAATTTATCAGAGAAGAAGAAAAGTCCTGGAGGCCGGAGAAAATAAATCCGAAGAATTGAGAAATGAAATTAAAGAAAAAATAGTAAAAAGTATTTCGGAGATGGTAACGGTACAATCACTACAGGAGTTTGGGGACGGGAAGTCTCTTTCGGAACAGTTGGCCGAACAATTTTCTACGATTATTCCGTTTGACGAAAATTCATTAAAACAAATAGCAGTTCAATTGGAGCAGACACATTCGGCAGAGGATAAAATTTCCTTTTTGACAACCGTAGCAAACGATATTTATTCGGCAAGGGAAAAGCAAATGGGAGAAGAACTTATGAAACAAGTGGAAAGGTATGTTGAGCTTTCGATAATTGATAGTTTATGGATGGATCATCTGGATGCTATAGAAAATTTAAGGCAGGGCATAGGGCTTAGGGGCTATGGGCAAAAGGATCCTCTTGTTGAGTACAAAAACGAGGGTTTTACAATGTTTGAAAAACTGATAAACGGTATTGATGACGAAATAGTGCATAGAATTTACAGGATTCAGGTGGAGCAGCCGTCCGCCATAGCTCCTCAGCATCAACACATAGTTGCCCAGCCTGCCGGTTCGGATAAGCCGCAAACCGCTTCTTCCTCTTCGGGAAACATAAACATGACAAAGTCTTCTTCAGCTTCAACCGGAGGAAATAAAAAGCTTGGAAGAAATGATCCATGCTGGTGCGGAAGCGGAAAAAAATACAAGAAGTGTCACTACCCAAATTAAATCTTAAAGATACCCGAATTTATTAAGGTCCACCTTTTCGTTAACATCAAATTTTATGCCTTCGCTTTCCAAAAGTTTTTTCTGGATTCCCGGTCCGCCGAATGCATAGCCGCTTGAAATCTTACCCTTTGAATTGATTACTCTGTGGCAGGGGACATTTTTGGGGTCGCGATTGGCATGCAGGGCATAACCGACGACCCGGGGAGATGTTCCAACCATCTTTGAAATTATTCCATAGGTTGTGACTTTTCCCCTAGGTATTCTTGCCACTATTTTATAAACTTTTTCGAAAGTTTTCATAATACAATTATAGCAAAGTTTAGTTTGCAAAAGGAACGTTCATAGCCTACAATAACTTCATGAAAGAACTCAAGCCCATAGAGGAAAAATGGAATAAAAAAAGAATTGTTATGGGCTTGTTTACGTTGGCATTATTGATAGTAGGCTTGGTCTCTTTGAAGATTTTGGTTTTGGATAAGAACCAGGCTAATACCGGTAGTGCTGCCGATAATCCGGGCAGTGTTAAGGGCGCAAGAACAAGTAGTATTTCTCCGGCCCAGAATAACCCGGAGGTTTCTGCACCGGATCTAAACTCAACACTTCAAAATCAAGTTAACACAATTCAGCAGGAAATATCTAATTTAAATCTCGCCGAAATCGCAAGCTCTTCTCCTCAGGTGCAAAAAGTTATAAACGATATGAAAACTCTTCAAAATTTACCAAGAGACCAGGCTAAAAGCGCCTGCCAGCAGATTTGTAACGGTTTATAAATATGGATGAATTAAAAGAAAGAGTAGAAAATCTATTAGCAAAGCTTGATATAGAGGGAAAAAGGCAGAAGGTCAGGATTATTGAGGCCGAAAGTATCCACCCTTCTTTTTGGCAGGATCACAAGGCTGCGGCTTTGAGAATGAAGGAGTTATCTAATCTTCAGGAGGAAATTAAAAAAGCGGAATATCTTCGAGAACTGGTAATTAAAGGCGACGAGAAAGAAACGGAGAAATTGCTTAACGAACTTGAGGAGTTACTATATTTTTCCAATCCTTACGACAGTGGATCAGCCATACTTTCTTTACACGCCGGTCAGGGGGGTGTCGAAGCGATGGATTGGGCACATATGCTTTACAGAATGTATACGAGATATTTTGAAAGGAAAGGATGGGCTTTTGAGATTATTGAAGAAACTCCGGGAGAAGAAGCGGGTTTAAAAAGCATTACTATTTCGGTGGAAGGGCAGTATGCTTATGGTTTGCTTAAAGGCGAAGCGGGGGTTCACAGATTGGTAAGGCAGTCGCCTTTTAATGCCGATAATCTGCGTCAAACATCTTTTGCTTTAGTCGAAGTTTTACCGGACATTGAAGAAGGGAACGAGATAGAAATTAAAGACGATGATTTGGAGTGGGATTTTTTCAGAAGCGGGGGGCACGGAGGGCAAAACGTAAACAAAGTCTCAACAGCGGTTAGATTAAGACATAAGCCGACCGGCATTATTGTAACCGCACAAAGCCAGCGCTATCAAGGACAGAACCGTGAGTATGCACTTAAAATACTAAAAGCCAAACTTTGGATTCTGCAGGAAGAAGAAAGAAAAAAAGAAGAGCAAAAGCTTAAAGGCGGATACAAAACTCCCGGATGGGGAAACCAAATAAGGTCTTACGTATTACATCCGTATAAAATGGTAAAAGATTTGCGCACGGGATTCGAGACATCAAATGCAGAAAACGTATTGGATGGAGATATAGACGGGTTTATTGACGAGGAGCTCAGGAAGTTGTAGAAATCTTATGTTTAGGGTTGCCAAAAAACTCAAAATATGGTTAACTTAAGAGAGGAGGTGAATTTAACTGATGGAAGAGAATAAAGGGAATAGCGAAGGTACATCATTGGTCCACGATTTTAATACTTCAAGAAGAGGTTCTTTCCTTACGCCTAAAATTATCGGCGCTTTTGCAATTATTGTTTTGTTGGGTATTGGTAGCGGATACTTTCTTTCAACCCGAGGAACCGGTGCCGGCGGCGGCAGAGCTGTAAGCGCAGGAAATATCTTAAACTCCAATTCGGTTCCAAAGGGAACAGTAATAGGCTCAAATGATACAACTACATTTAAGGATACTGCCGAAGGCGTTTTACAGCAGGGCGGTATCGACGGAGAAGGAGCATATCATTTGGTAAGAAGCGGAGGCCCCAGCCAGTACGTTTATCTTACATCCTCAATAGTTGATTTGTCTAAATTTACCGGACAAAAAATTAAAGTTTGGGGACAGACGCAAAAAGCTCAGCATGCAGGCTGGCTTATGGATGTCGGAAGAGTTGAGGTCGAGTAATGATAAGATTGGATAAAGTTTCAAAGAAATTCGGAACAGGAGTTTTTGGCCTTTCCGATGTTACCTTCTCTGTAGATAAAGGAGAATTTGTTTTTTTGGTGGGACCTACGGGAAGCGGTAAAACTACTATTTTTAAACTCCTAATAAGGGAAGTGTTGCCTACGGAAGGATCTATTATCGTCAACGACTGGGATGTAGTTAAACTTCCTAAACACAAGATTCCTCATTTAAGAAAGAAAGTCGGGGTTGTTTTTCAGGATTTAAAATTACTTTTTGACAGAACCATCACGGAGAATATAAGTTTGCCTTTAGAGGTGGCGGGAATAAATCAAGCGGAAGCAAGAAGAAAAACAGAAGAGATATTAAGTCAAGTAGGATTAATTTCCCATAAGGATAAATTTCCAATACAACTTTCCGGAGGAGAACTGCAAAGGGTGGCAATTGCAAGAGCTTTGGTTTTGTCTCCGGATATCCTTTTGGCAGACGAGCCTACCGGAAATCTTGACCCGGCAACCTCGTGGGAAATAATAAAACTTTTGTCGGATATAAACGAAAAAGGTACGACAATAATTATGGCTACGCATAATACGGATATAGTTAAAAGCCTTTCAAAAAGAGTAATTGAGCTTGAAAAAGGGCGTGTTGTCCATGACGGAAAGCATGAAGGGCACAAAACAAAGGAAAAGAAAGAAGAATCTAAAAATTTACCGGAATAACAAAAAACAATTATGAAACATATTAAAACAGCATGGAGGAATATTAGAAGGTCGCCTTATCAGGCATTCGCGGCAATACTCATAATGATGCTGACCTTTTTAACCGTTTCATTTTTTACGTTCTTAATAGTTGGGTCGTCAAAGATAGTAAATTATTTTGAATCCAAACCCCAGGTAACGGCTTTTTTTAAGGATAGCGCCAAGCAAAGCGATATTAATGCGCTTGAAAATAATTTGCAATCAACAGGTAAGATTGCGTCAATTAAATTTGTTTCCAAAGAGGAAGCGCTGCAAATTTATAGAGAGCAGAATAAAAACGACCCATTATTGCTGGATCTGGTAACGGCAGACATATTGCCCGCATCACTTGAAATATCTACAGTTCAGATAGAAGATCTATCAAGTATTTCCGATCTACTAAACAAATCTCCGATAGTCCAGGAAGTAGTCTTCCAAAAAGATGTAGTTTCGGCCCTTACTGCGTGGACCAGCGCCTTAAGGAAAATAGGTATTGGTTTAATTGTTGTTTTATCGTTGGTCTCGGTTTTTATTATGGTGACTATTATAGGTATAAAAATTTCCCAAAAAAGAGAAGATATAGAAATAATGAGATTAATAGGCGCGACAAACTGGTATATACGCTGGCCTTTCATTTTTGAGGGAATTTTTTATGGTGTTGTCGGGGCTTTGTTTGGATGGCTTATCGCGGCCGGAGTGTTGTGGTATACAACTCCATTTTTAGCATCTTTTCTAAAAGGAATACCCGTTCTTCCTGTTTCATACGTCAGCCTTTTGGAACTTTTGGGAGCGGAAGTTGTATTGGCAATATTACTGGGTGCTTTTTCAAGCTTCCTGGCAGTTTTAAGATATTTAAAATAGTCTTTATTTAAATTGGGATGTTATGGAATATGAAATCAATAATAAAAGATGCAGTAGTACTTAGCGTTTTTCTATTAACGTTTGCCTTTTGCTTATTTTTTATTAAGAATTTTGCGTATTCCCAAAGTGCTTCTCCTACTTCCAGCCCGAGTTCGTCCCCAAACCCCTCTTCTGCAACAAGCAGTGTTCCGGATTGTGCCAATAATAATATCAGCGTGGCTGACTGCCCGGGATACTTGCAGGATAAGATAAGCGGATTGCAAGGGCAGGAAAAAACCCTTTCTTCGCAAATTGAAGTTATGAACAGCCAGATAAACCTGACAGAAGCAAGAATAGAAGCAACGCAGGAGCAGATTACGAGTTTGACTCTGGATATAGACACCGCTTCCAAAAAAATTTCCAGTCTTGAAACATCTTTAACCGGTTTGGTAAATGTTTTGGCAAACAGGATAGTTGCGACCTACGAGGTGGGTACAATCCAGCCCTTGCAAATTCTTTTAACATCGGGAAACGCTGCGGACTTTTTTACAAGATTAAATTATTTAAAAATAGCGCAGGCTCATGATAAAGAGTTAATTTATAATACCGAACAAGCTAAAGTTGATTATTCCAACCAGAAAAATATTCTTGAGGAAGAGAAGAAAAAAGTAGTAACTTTGGAAGCCCAGCTTCAGGCATATAGTGACCAGTTAAATCAGGAAAAAGCGGCAAAGCAGGACCTGCTAACACAAACGCAAGGAAGTGAATCTACATACCAAAGTCTTTTGGCCCAAGCACAGGCCCAGTTAGCTGGCTTTTCAAGATTCGTTACCAGTCAGGGCGGGGCATCTATTCTTGGTAATCAGACAACATGCGACGGATGGGGATGTTATTATAATCAGAGGGACAGCCAGTGGGGTAATATGCTCATAAACGGACAGGCGGGATATACAATGGCCGGATACGGTTGCTTAATAACTTCAATTGCCATGATGGCAAGTCATATGGGGCATACCGATATCTTGCCTTCGGATATTGCTCAAAGCGGAGGGAGTAATTTTGCAGTAGATACGGCAATGCTGAGATACACGATTACCGTAAAAGGAGTCACTATTTCTCGTAATCAACAGTCCGCGCTTGATTCGGCACTACAGGGAGGACCGGTTATTGTTGGAATATATGCTTACGGCGGGACGCATTTCGTAGTTATTAAGAGCGGTTCGGGTGGGAATTATACAATGGATGATCCTTTTATAGCAGGAGGCCACGATATATCTTTTACAGACCATTATTCGACTTCAAGTATATTTGAAATAGATACGGTTTCTATGTAGAGACCAGTATATGTTTTATAGGAACAAAAAATTGCTCATTTTGTTTTCTATTGTCTTATTAATCCTAGGCTTAATCTTCGTGTCTAAAGTTTCCGCGGTTTCGGTTTCTGTCATTAATCTTCCGAACGAAATAAAAGGCGAAGCCTTTACCGTTACTGCTTCAATTTCAGGCGCTTCCCTTGGACAAAATTATTTAAGGGTAGATTTATATAAAGATGGTACATCAAATTATTTTGGGGAGACTTTCAATGGCTCTGACTGGTATAGCGGGAGCGAAGGCAAGTTATATTTACCGGTAAATATAGACTCCTCAAAATTAGTTTTGGCAACAATTACCGCAAGACTCGGAGAGCCGGAAGTAAATGAATATTCGGGAGTGGGAATGTATAAACTAAAATTAAGACGTTATACTTCGTCAGGGAATCAGGCTTCCGATTTGCAAACACCTGCAGACATCCTGATTAATTTTTTAATGCCTACTCCTGAGCCAACGCCTACTCCTGCGCCGGTTTCCCAAAATAGTCCGACTGCAATACCGAAACCCACTGTTTCTCCAACATCCTCCCCAAATTTTTTATCGGCCGAAATTTTGGAAGAAAATGCTACGGATGAGCCGATATTTGAAGAAGTTTTAGGAAAAGCTTCGGAAAGCGCAACTCTTGGTGCTTTAATTACGCCTTTAGAAACCATAATTCCCGGAAAAAAAGAAATAGTTTTGTCGGCCAGAGATAATAAAATTGCCATAATTTTGATTGCATTAGGTGTTGTTTTTATTTCGGCTTGTGTTATATTATTTTTTTGGACTTATATTAAAAATAAGAAGCAAAATGAATAATAATAAAAGAATTTATATTACGGAAAGCGCCGAAGAAACTCAAAAAATGGCTCTAGACTTAGCAAAAACCTTAAAAGGAGGGGAAGTAATTGCACTTTACGGTAATTTGGGAGGAGGAAAAACTACTTTTACACAAGGCTTAGCTTTGGGCTTGGGAATAAAAAGAAGAATTATATCGCCTACTTTTATTATTGTAAGGACCTATAAACTAAAATCCAAAATTGCAACAAAAAATCCAAAATTGCTTTATCACATGGATCTTTACAGGACCGATAGCAAAGAAGACCTTGAGGGAATCGGGATGCGGGATGTAATAAAGGACGAAAACTCAATAAAAGTTATTGAATGGGCGGAAAAAATGGGCGATATTTTGCCAAAAAAGAGAATAGACATTTATTTTGAGTACATGGACGAAAACAGAAGAAGGGTTACTGTTAAAATTTATGAATAACCAAATCGAAGAAGCAATTAGAATTTTGAATCAAGGAGGAATAGTTATTTTTCCTACGGATACGGCTTTTGGTATTGGTTGCCGGATAGATGACGAAAATGCGGTCAGAAAACTTTTCTCGATACGTAAAAGGCCGGAGAACCAAGCTGTCCCGGTTTTATTCAATAATATAGAGACTATAAAAAATTACCTTATAGATATTCCGTCCGAGGTCGAAGATAAATTAATTAAAAAATATTGGCCCGGGGCTTTAACAATTATTCTTCCGTGTAAGACCGATAAAGTCCCGAAGTTGGTCCGCGGGGGAGGTAGAAATTTAGGGATCAGGATTCCAAACCATAAAATTATTTTAGAGATAATCTCTAAAACAGGTACGGGAATTTTAGGGCCGTCTGCTAATTTCCACGGAGAAAAAACTCCTTACCGTTTTGAAGATTTGGATCCAAAGCTTATAGCTGTGGTTGATTATGTGGTAAAAGGCGAATGCAAAGGAGAAAAAGCGTCAACCGTTATTGACTGTTCAGTTTTCCCCTGGACAATTGTAAGGCAGGGTGCAATTGAAGTAAACTTATGATATGGGAAACGTCTTATTTATAGATACAAGCAGTAATAATAAAAAAATAATTGTCGGTTTAAGATTGGAACATAAGAAAACGTTTTCGGTTGAAAATGATGCTACGATTTTAAAATCTCAAATCCTACTTATTTTAATAGACAGGCTATTAAGCGAACATAATTTGGGAATAAATGATATTAATGAGGTTAAAGTAAATTTAGGCCCCGGGTCTTTTACAGGGCTAAGAGTTGGCATAGCAGTTGCCAATACCCTCGGATTTGCGCTGAAAATACCGATAAACGGTAAAAAACTTGGTGAATTGATGGAACCGTTATATAATAATTAAGTATGAAGGATTTTCTGCACCGTCTTTTTCTTCCGCATATTTCCAACAACTACAGGGCTAAACTTCTTCATCATAAAACAATAATTGCGGTTATCGCCGTGTTTTTTTTCTCAAGCTTTTCCATGTCGGCTATAAGGACCGGTTTTCCTTCCGTCTTAGGGACTTTTAGCGATATAACGTCACAGCAGCTTCTTTTATTGACAAATCAATTTAGACAGCAAAACGGTTTACATCCGCTTCAATTGAATCAAAATCTTTCCGAAGCGGCATTAAATAAGGCCAATAATATGTTTTCCGAGGATTATTGGGCTCACGATTCCCCTGACGGAAAAACTCCTTGGGATTTTATTAAGGCCGCAGGCTATAATTATGTTTACGCGGGAGAGAACCTAGCCAGAGGTTTCACAACCGCGCAAAGTGTTGTAGATGCCTGGATGGCAAGTCCCGAGCACAGGGCGAACATGCTCTCCCCAAATTATACAAATGTCGGATATGCCGTTGAAACAGGAAAGTTAACGGGAGAAGATACGGTTTTGGTGGTCGAGATGTTCGGCAGTACAACACTTGCCGCCTCACCCGGAAATGAATTAGCGGCTAAAGCTCAAAAAGAGACTAAGTCAACAGCCACGCAAAGTCCGGCTAAACCGCAGTCCGAGCAACAGGTTTTGAATGCAAACAAAACACCAGTTGCCGTTGCTAAGCCTCTTGTGAACAGCGCTTCATTCTCGTCGAATATTGCCGCAATCGTGGTCGCGTTGTTTATTTTTACGTTGATTCTTGATATGGTGGTTATAGAAAGGAAGAAGGTCGTACGCCTGGTCGGACATAACATGGACCATTTATTCTTTTTAACTTTGCTTTTAATCCTTATCGGCTTGATTGCTAGAGGAGCAATAATTTAATGTTTAAAAAAATTAACGAACACGTTATTTATTATATTTCCCTTATCATAATATTTGCTTTGGGTTTATTTTTGATTTCTTCCGTTTTGCCAAACAAACAACTAGAGATGTTATATTTTATAATTCTGGCCGTAATTTATGTTGTATGGGGTATTTTGCACCATTTCATAAATCATGAATTATCTTCTAAGATTGTGGTAGAATATACTCTTATTGCGACCCTTGGAGTGGCAATAATGTTTTTTCTGCTCAAAGGAGGTTATGGTTTATGAAAGGAGTAATTTTAGCGGGGGGATTAGCGACTAGACTTAGACCGCTTACGGCTGTAACAAATAAACATTTACTTCCAGTTTATAACAAACCCATGATTTATTATCCGCTTGAGGCAATGGAAAGAGCAGGTATAAAAGAAGTATTGCTTACAAGTTCCCCGGATCATGCAGGACATTTTGCAAATTTACTTAAAGACGGAGAAGAATTTGGTCTTAAATTATATTACGCTGTTCAGAAAAATCCAAAAGGCGGTATTTCGGATGCAATAGCTTTGGCCGAAGAGTTTGCAAAAAATGAAAAAATACTTGTTTTGCTTGGAGATAATATTTTCGGCTACAACTTAAAAGATGCGGTTGAAAAATTTGAAAAAAAAGATAAAGGCGCTATGGTTTTTGGTGTCAAAATGCCAACTGAATCAAAACAATATGGAGTTATTGAGGTAGACAGCGAAGGGAAAGTCATTTCTATAGAAGAAAAGCCGGAACATCCAAAATCAAATATTGCCCAGACGGGAATATACATGTATGACCATAAAGTTTTTGAATTTATAAAAAACCTTACTCCTTCGGCGAGAGAAGAGTTAGAAGTTACGGATTTGAACAATATATACGTTAAAGACGGTAGCTTGCAATGCAAGATCATTGATTGGTGGATAGATGCCGGAACATCTCACGATGAATTATTAAGGGCTAATAATTTGGTTGCCGAAAAAGTAAAGCTGGGAGAACTAACATAAAATGAAACTACTGGTTACAGGAGGAGCAGGTTTTATTGGCTCAAACTTCATTCTCTACTGGATTAAGAACCACCCGGAAGATACAATAGTTAATTTTGACAAATTAACTTACGCGGGTAACCTGGAAAATTTAAAAAGCGTAGAGAAAAATAAGAATTACTCGTTTATCCAGGGAGATATTTGCGATCCAAAGGCTGTGGATAAAGCGATGGAAAATATAAATGCCGTAGTTCATTTTGCAGCGGAAAGCCACGTAGACAGGTCGATAATCAACCCTTCGGATTTTGTCGAGACTAACGTTTTAGGAACGCAGGTGTTATTAGATATGGCCGTAAAGCATAAAGTAGAAAAATTTCATCATATTTCTACAGATGAGGTATTCGGAAGCCTAAAACTTGAAGATACGAACTTATTTAATGAACGAACAAATTATAATCCCAGAAGTCCGTATTCGGCCAGCAAAGCCGGTTCGGATCATTTGGTAAGAGCATACAATACAACTTACGGATTACCAATAACTATTTCTAACAGCTCAAATAATTTTGGTCCGTATCAATTTCCGGAAAAATTTATTCCATTGGCCATCACTAATATTTTAGAGAATAAAAAAATCCCCGTTTACGGGGACGGATTGTATGTCAGAGATTGGTTATATGTTGAAGACCATTGTAGGGCAATAGACACTATTTTGCAAAAAGGGAAAAACGGAGAAACATACTGTGTGGGAGGGTTGACCGAAGATATAAATAATTTAGAAGTTGTAAAAAAAATCCTAAATATTTTGGGCAAACATGAAAATATGATTGAATATGTTAAAGACAGACCCGGACACGACAGGAGATATTCCCTGGACTGGTCTAAGATAAAAAACGAGCTCGGATGGAAACCCATGCACGACTTTGACGAATGGTTGGAAAAGACCGTTGATTGGTATAAGAATAACCAAGATTGGTGGAAAAACGTAAAGAACGGAGAGTATAAGAGATATTATAAAAGACAATATGGAAGCGTATGAAAATTTTAGCAACCGGACTGTCTGGGCTTGTTGGATCAAGGTTTACGGAACTTTTAGGTGATAAGTATCAGTTTGGGGAAATATCCAGAAGTTCTGGGGTTGATATTACGGATGCCAATTCTGTTTATAAAGCTATAAATTCTTCTTTGTCCACTACTGTTTTACATTTAGCTGCAAAGACCAACGTCGACGGGTGCGAAAAAGACAAAGAGACAGACAAAGACCTCTTGGATAAAAAAGGGGATTTTACAAACAGGGATACTGCCTGGGCGATAAATGTTTGGGGAACAAAAAATATTGTTGAGGCTTGCAAAAAAACCGGCAAAAAACTTATTTATGTGTCAACAGATTTTGTTTTTGACGGTAAAAAAAATGCCTATACGGAAAGAGATATCCCGAATCCGATTAACTGGTATGCAAAAACCAAATACGAAGGCGAAAAATTGGTCCAAGATTCGGGTTTAAGCTGGATTATCGCAAGAACTGCTTATCCGTATAGAGCAGTTTTCGAACGTAGGGATTTTGTCAGAGTGTTATTGGATAGATTATATAGGCATGAAAGGTTAGCCATGGTTACCGACCATATTATGGTTCCTACTTTTATTGACGATATAGTCAACGCGCTGGATGTTCTTATAGGAATGGAGGATACAGGCATATTCCATGTGGTGGGAAATCAGCCTCTTTCGCCATACGAGGCCGCCTTGAAAATAGCACGGGAATTTGAGCTTGACGAATCAATGATTTATAAAACTACCAGAAAAGAATATTTTGACGATAAAGCCCCAAGACCCTTTTACCTTAATCTTAAAAATGATAAAATAACTAAATTGGGAATAAGAATGTCTACATTTGATGAAGGACTAAGGGAAGTAAAAAGTCAAATAGACAGTATTCATATATGACAATTACTTTTGTTGGACACGGTTATGTGGGCCTGGTTACAGCTGCCGTATTTGCGGATTTCGGCAATACGGTGTACGTAATAGGTCATACGAAAGAAAAAATTGAAAATTTAAAACGCGGAGTAATCCCCATGTACGAACCGGGACTGGAGGAATTGGTAAAGAAAAATGTAAAATCAAAAAGATTGATTTTTACTCTTGATTATAATCCTTCAATTTCGCAGTCAGATATAGTTTTTATCGCGGTTGGAACACCCACCACGAAAACAGGTGATGCCGACCTTTCTATGGTTTTAGATGTTGCTAAAAAAATAGGGCAAAACCTTGAAGGGTATACCGTAGTTGCAACAAAAAGTACAGTTCCGGCGGGAACAAATAAAAAAATTAAAAGAATTCTGGAAGAATCAAGGCCTCAAGATGCCGAAGTGGATTACGCATCTATTCCTGAATTTTTGCGGGAAGGAAGCGCGATTTCCGATACAACTAATCCCGACAGAATTGTTATAGGAACGGAAAGTAAAAAAGCTCAAGAATTGTTAGTCAAGCTACATGAACCGATTAACGCACCTTTAGTTTTAACAAATTTTGAAACAGCTGAACTTATAAAGTATGCAGCCAACGCGTTTTTGGCTCTTAAGATTTCATATGCCAATGCAATAGCAAAGCTTTCAGAATTAATCGGAGCAGACGCTCTGAAGGTTCTTGAAGGAATAGGCATGGATAAAAGAATCGGAAATATGTTTCTTTCTCCGGGTCCGGGTTATGGAGGGAGTTGTTTTCCAAAAGACGTAAAAGCGCTTATTTCAATTGCAAAAGACAATGATTACCCGTTTTCTTTGCTTGAAGAGGTAGAAAATATTAACAATCAGTCAAGGAGGGATATCGTGAGAAAAGCCAGAAAAATGCTTGGAGACATACGGGACAAAAAAATCGGGATATTAGGATTAGCTTTTAAGGCAAACACCGATGACATGAGAGACGCTCCTGCAATTGATATTATTAATTTACTTCAAAACGACGGGGCAAAAATTTCCGCTTATGATCCAAAATCCATGGACGTAGCGGCTACGGTATTAAAAAATGTTGATTATAAAAAAAACGCTTACGAGGCTGCGGAAGGGGCGGATTTGATTATTGTACTTACGGAGTGGAACGAATTTAAAGAACTTGATTTTTCGAGTATTAAAAATAGTATGAGAACGCCTAAAATTATTGACGGAAGAAACCTTTACGACCCCTCCGAAATGTCCGATTTGGGTTTTACCTATCAAGGTATAGGGAGATAGACATTTATGGAAAAAAAAATACTTGTAACCGGAGCAACGGGTTTTGCGGGAAGTTTTTTGTTGGAATACTTGTCGGGTAAGAAAAACGGTAGCCTACTTTACGGGACATATTTATCTACACCCGGTTTGAAAAATTTAGACAGCGTCAAAAATAAGATTAATTTGGCAAAAGTGGATCTCCTAAGCGAAGAAGAAACACATAATCTTCTAAAGAAAATAAAACCGGATATTGTTTTCCATCTTGCAGCCATGTCTTCTGCCGCAAACAGTTTTTCTTCCCCGTCCAAAACAATTACCAACAACATTCAGTCCCAAGTTAATATTTTGGAAGGAATAAGAAAATTGAATCTAACAGATTGTAAGATTTTAATAATTTCTTCGTCCGAGGTTTATGGAAATGTGCCCCAAACAGAGCTCCCCGTCAACGAAAATGCCGGATTTAACCCGACAAGTCCTTACGCTGTTTCCAAATTATCCCAAGATTTTTTAGGTCTTCAATATTTTTTAACGTATAAATTAAAAATAATAAGAGCACGCCCCTTTAATCATATCGGCCCGAGGCAAGCGGAGGGATTTGTTGTGTCAACTTTTGCAAAAAAAATCGTTGAAATAGAAAAAGGTAAAAAGGATAACATTTTAAATGTTGGAAATTTAGAAGCAAAACGGGATTTTACCGATGTGCGGGATATGGTAAAAGCATACGATTTGTTAATAGAAAAAGGCGCAGTAGGTGATGTTTATAATTTGGGTTCGGGCATATCTTATAAAATTGCCGATATATTAGAGAAATTGCTTTCGTTATCAAAAGCAAGAATCAAAGTAGAAATAGATAAATCCTTGTTCAGACCTTTGGATAATCCTGAACTGGTGTGTAATGCGGATAAATTTAAAAATCTAACGGGATGGAAACCGGAAATTAAAATCGAAACAACGCTTAAAGAAACGCTGGACTATTGGAGGAATATAATTTAGAATATTCTTATGAAGACTGCACTTATTACGGGAATAACAGGTCAGGACGGGCCGTATTTGGCGGAACTCTTGCTTTCTAAGGGATATAAAGTATACGGCTTGGTCAGGCGATTAAGCACTCCGAACATGGAAAATATCGGGCACATCTCGGATAAGATAGAACTTGTCTCGGGAGACCTTCTTGATCAGGGATCTCTAACCGATGCCATCGAGGAGTCAAAACCCGACGAGGTCTACAATCTGGCAGCCCAGTCTTTTGTCAAAGCTTCCTGGGATCAACCTGTTTTAACAGGGGAATTTACCGCATTGGGAGTAACAAGAGTCCTTGAGGCAATTAGAACGGTTAATCCCAAAATCAAATTTTATCAAGCTTCCAGTTCCGAAATGTTTGGCAAGGTAACAGAGACACCGCAAAAGGAAACTACAAGATTTCATCCGAGAAGCCCCTATGGAGTGGCGAAGGTTTACGGGCATTATATAACCTTAAATTATAGAGAAAGTTATGATATTTTTGCCTGTTCGGGGATTTTATTTAACCATGAATCGCCTAGAAGAGGCATAGAGTTTGTTACCCGTAAAATAACAAATGCTGTCGCCAGAATAAGCTTGGGAAAGCAAAATAAACTTGAACTCGGTAGCCTTGAACCAAAAAGAGACTGGGGATTTGCAGGAGACTATGTTGAAGCCATGTGGTTAATGCTTCAGCAGAAAACAGCTGACGATTATGTAATCGCAACGGGAGAAAATCATAGTGTAAAAGAGTTTGTCGAAGAGGCTTTTAAAGTTATCGGCATTGAGACTTGGGAAAAATATGTAGTGTCTAACACCCGCAAGCACATGCGGCCCGCCGAAGTGGATTACTTAATTGGTGACGCAAGCAAGGCAAAAAGAGTTTTAGGCTGGCAGCCAAAAACCAGTTTTAAGGAGTTAGTTAAAATGATGGTTGATGCCGACCTAAAACGAGAAAAGGAAAACAATAAATAATATATGCAAACCGTTTTAGTAGCCGGAGGAGCAGGCTTCATCGGTTCTCACTTATGTAAAAAGTTGCTCACACAAGAATATAAAGTTATTTGCGTTGATAATCTTGTGACAGGAAGTAAGGATAACTTAAAAAATCTCCGGGAAGATAAAAACTTCACCTTTTTGGAAAAAGATATTATTTACCCGTTAGGCCAGGATATAAACGCAGACTATATTTTTCATCTGGCTAGTCCGGCCTCACCGAATAAAAAAAGTCCCAGAAGCTATATCAATCATCCTTTGGAAACTTTGCTCGCAAATTCTTTGGGAACATATAACCTTTTGGAATTAGCAAAAAAAACATCCGCAAAATTTTTATACGTTTCCTCATCGGAAGTTTATGGAGATCCTGCGGTTTCTCCCCAGAAAGAAGATTATTTTGGCAATGTTAATCCAAATGGTGTCCGTTCGGTCTATGACGAAGGAAAAAGATTTGGCGAGGCAATAACGATGAATTATGTAAGGGAAT
Organism: Patescibacteria group bacterium; assembly: GCA_023487605.1. GTDB lineage: Bacteria > Patescibacteriota > Microgenomatia > Levybacterales > UBA12049 > JAMDEE01. The sequence goes on along the minus strand of JAMDEE010000016.1, from coordinate 10,439 downwards.
ACGGACTAAATGCCAGAATTATCAGAATTTTTAATACTTACGGGCCAATGATGCAACCTGACGACGGCAGAGTTGTATCAAATTTCATAACTCAGGCAATTTCGAAACAGCCGCTAACCGTTTATGGCAACGGGCAGCAAACACGAAGCTTTTGTTTTGTAGACGATATGGTGGATGGTTTAATTTTGGCAATGTTTTCAGATAAAACAAAAGGAGAGGTTCTTAATTTGGGAAATCCCGACGAAAGAAAAATTTTGGAATTCGCAAGTTTAATAAAAAAACTTACCGGTTCTTCATCGGAAATTGTTTTTGAAGATTTGCCTACAGACGACCCGAAAGAGAGAAAACCCGACATTGCAAAGGCGGAGGAATTAATTGGATGGCAGCCAAAAGTAAGTATTGAGCAGGGGTTAGAAAAGACTGTACAATACTTTAAGAGTGTAGTATGAAAGCAGTAATAATTATCCCAACCTATAACGAAAAAGGAAATATCGAAAAACTAATAAATATTCTTGAGGAAGAAATATTCCCGCAAATAAAAAACCATGACATGAATATTTTGGTTGCGGACGATAATTCCCCCGATGGTACCGCAGAACAGGCCGGGGTTTTGGCGAAAAAATGGAAAAATATTGACATTACTGTTGGTGAGAAGCGCGGCTTAGGAGCAGCTTATGTAAGAGCAATGACATATGCCGTAGAAAAGATGAACGCCGACGTAATGTTTGAAATGGATGCGGATTTACAGCACGACCCCAAAAAAATACCTGATTTTCTTAAAAAGATAGATGAGGGATACGATATGGCTATAGGAACAAGATATAGCGGCGGCGGTTCAATTCCTCAGAACTGGCCAATTCAACGTAAAATGTTTTCAGTCTTCGGAAATCTTTTGGTGAGGACTATCCTTCTTAAATTTTCAATACACGATTGGACCGGAGGATACAGAGCTCTTAAAAAAGAAGTGTTTCTAAGAGAAAAAGAAGAATTGAATTCATTCAAAGGCTATACGTTTCAAGTATCTTTTTTAAATAAGGCCGTACGGGATGGTTTTAAAATAGCCGAGGTTCCTTTTCATTTTGAAGACAGAACTTTGGGGGACTCTAAAATCGCACCTATATCGTACATTATCGATTTATTAAAATATGTAATCGCAGCAAGCATAAAAGAAAAATTATTCGGTCCTTTCGGAAAATTTCTGGTCGTCGGGGGAACGGGTTTTGTAATTCAGGCAATTATCTTAAGGGTTTTGGTAGAGCTTTTCCGCTATGATCCAACGGCGGCAAATTTACTTGGGGCAGTCGTAGCAATATTCTCAAATTATAACCTGAATAACCTTTGGACCTTTAAAAGCGAGAAATTTGTAGGAATTAGTCAATACTTATGGAAAATGTTAAATTTTTATGCAACTTCTGCTATCGGAGTAATAATTATCCAGGCAGGGATTATATTCCTAGGTGACACCTTTTTAGGTAAAAAATACTATTTTATTTATTTTATTTTCGGGACTGCAATTCTCCTGGTATATAATTTTACCGTATATAGATTTATTATCTGGCGTAAAAAACCTCATAAATGAATAAACTTAGTATTTCCAAAATAAAAAATCTGCTCACGAAAGAGAGCATGGGAGTTGCTTTGATAGTATTAATTTCCGCTTTCTTAAGACTTTATAAAATCCGTGATTACATGACGTTTTTGGGAGATGAGGGGCGAGATGTTTTGGTTGTTTATAACATTTTACATGGGCATTTGACTCTTCTCGGTCCGACCGCATCGGTAGGAGGTTTTTTTCTGGGGCCAATTTATTACTATTTTATGGCCCCGTTTTTATGGCTGTTTAATTACGACCCTGTGGGGCCGGCCGTAATGGTAGCACTTTTCGGAATCGCAACGGTCTGGCTTGTCTATAAGCTTGGGAGAGAATTTTTCAATAATAAAGTGGGAGTTGTCGCAGCATTGATTTATGCGATTTCTCCATTGGTGATTACCTATTCAAGGTCTTCGTGGAATCCGAACCCACTACCTTTTTTCGCCATACTTATTGTTTATTTCTTATATAAAGCTGTTGATAAAAACAATGTTAAATTATTTTTTCTGGTTGGTTTTCTGTTGGGCATAGCTATCCAACTCCACTACCTTGCGACTTTTTTAGGCGTAATTATAGGCGTATACGTTTTAGTAACAAGATTATTTTTTAAAGAAAATTTATTAAATTCTATAAAAAGAACCTTAAGGGATTATATGTATCTATTTTTAGGTTTCGTTGTAGGCTGGTCCCCGTTTTTGGCTTTTGAAGTGCGTCACGGGTTTCCCGATTTTAAAAGTTTAATATCTTTTATTCTTTATTCCGGTGATACGGGAGGAAACTCCAATTTTTTTTCCATAACTTATGATGTTTTTTTTAGAATTTTCGGCAGGTTGGTTGGAGATTTTCCGTCTCCGGAGCAATATTATTGGTACGCAAAGCCTTTTTTGACCGCATGGTATATTTTTATACTGATTTTGGGAATTTTAAGTGTTTTACTTTTAGTTTACCAGGTCAAAAAAGTTATTAAAAATAAAAACAAAGATTTTAATAAATATTTTTTATTTTTAATCTGGTTTTTATTTGGAATATTGCTTTTCGGCTTTTATAAAAAACCAATTTATGATTATTATTTTGCTTTCATGTTTCCTTTGCCGTTTATTCTAGTTGGAAATCTTATTGTTTTTTTATATGGAGAAACCGGGAAATTTTTAAGGGTTACGAAATATTTGGGATTATTAGTGCTTTTGGTTGTGGTTCTTTTGAATTTGAAAGGTTACCCGTTCCAGTATCAGCCCAACAGGCAATTAAACCAAATGAAAACAATATCGGCATTTGTCGTAAGTAAAACAGGGGAAAAACCCTTTAACTTTGCTTTAATTACGGGGGGAAATTCGGACTATGCTTACCGATATTTCTTTACTCTCTGGGGACGTTCGCCCGTAACAATCCAAAACGCACAGGTAGATCCGCAAAGGAAAACCGTTACTAACCAACTCATGGTTGTCTGCGAGAGCTTACCTTGCCAGCCATTGGGAAACTCATTATGGGAAATTGCGGGTTTTGGAAGAGCACAAATAGTCGGGCATTGGAACGTGTCGGTTGTAGAAGTTTACAAACTGGTCCACTACAAATAAAAAAAACCCCGGATTATTAAATTAATTAGATAACGCGGGGTTTTTCTATTATTTCTTGAAGGAATTGCGCTACGCCTGTCAAACAAGCGAGCTCGTTGCCGTAGGCAACTCCACTCCTTCGAAGGACCTCCAAGAAAATTAGCCTCCAATCTTGTACATTCCTGTACCGCAGACTGGGCATTTGCCTTTGAGAGCCGGTTTGCCATTTTTCATGGTTACCTTTACCGCATTTGGATCTTCTCTCTTCTGTCTGCACTTAACACAATACATGGATGCCATAATATTTTCACCCCCCTTCATCAATAGGTTAATCCGGGAATTACAATTATGTGGTTTACCAACGTAAAGAATAAAATTAGTTGCGCCGCAAATATTGCAGTTGTCAAAATAGCAGTTTTTTTTAAATCTTTCGCAAGATATGGATAAGTATTTGTAAATGCGGGAGCCGGTATTTTAGGTATGGTTGTATTTAAACTTGGCTGCTTTGGTAAAGTAATTGATACCGATTGGGTATTTTTTTCCGTTTTTATTTCAAGAGGCGCATATTTTATTTGTGAGGTATAAAGTTGGCGTCTAAGATCGGCAATTATTTTTTGTTGACGAGTTTTTTTCTTTTTAGCCATGCTAGAAGCCTAGATTACACTATTGACACGAAGCTGTCAAGAGGCTAAGATAAATAAATATCTATGGCATCCGAATTGGTAATGGTTGGACTAGGAGTTCTATTTTTTTGGCTTTTAATTCTGACGATATTTTTTTGGAGAACTCTTTCCCACTATAATAATCTAACAAAAGGAGTAAGCGAGAAAAGCTTAAAAGCAGTCTTGGAAAAACTTTTAAAGGACTCGGAACTAACAAAAAAAGACGTTGATTTTTTAAAGAATTATTGTGATAGAATTGAAAAAGACGGTTTTTTACATATCCAAAAAGTAGGCTTAGTCCGCTTTAATCCTTTTAAAGATACGGGCGGAGACCAAAGTTTTGTATTATCCTTAGTCGACGGAAATAATACAGGCGTCATAATGTCGGGTCTTTATTCGCGTTCGGGTACCAGATGGTATGCAAAAAAAGTCGTCAACGGTAAAGGAATAGAGCATGAGTTAACAGACGAAGAAAAAAAAGCTCTTAAAGAAACCGGGTTTGAGAAATAATTTATGGATAAAAAGAAAAAGAAAATTCTAACAATCGGCTTGGCGGTATTGATTTATATCCTAGCTACAGGTTTTTCTTATTTTTTATTTTCAAGAAGTGTATCTTCTCAAAATATAGCCTCTCCCGTTCCCGTGCCAACTGTTGGAGCTAATGGGCAAACTCAGTTTAGCAATAGCCTTCCCAAAACCCAAGCATGTCCTCTTAACGGGGAATTATACTCAACACAACAGGAGCAGTGGTGGCTGAAGCATAGACCTTTAGGTGTAATGATAGAGAACCATGTTGATGCGAGGCCCCAATCGGGTCTTTCGGGAGCGGATGTTATCTATGAAGCGGTTGCGGAAGGAGGAATTACAAGATTTTTGGCTGTATTTTACTGTCAGGACGCTGGGGAAGTAGGTCCGGTCCGTTCCGCGCGTACGTACTTTGTGGATTTTATCTCCGAATATGGTAATTACCCTCTTTATGCCCATGTAGGCGGAGCAAACCAGCCGGGGCCCGCCAATGCGCTTGGGCAAATAGATACTTACGGTTGGACAAACTACAATGATATGAACCAATTTTCAATCGGGTTTCCTACTTTTTGGAGAGATTACACAAGAAACGGTCATGTAGCGGCAACGGAACACACGATGTATTCGACCGTAGACAAGCTTTGGGCATTGGCTGCGACAAGAGGATTAACTAACGTTTCCAAAGACGGAACTCCATGGACCAAAGGTTTTGTTCCGTATACTTTTAAAGCCGATGCTGCTTCATCGTCAAGGCCGTCTGCCCAAACAATCCATCTGGAATTTTGGACAGGAGACCCGAACTATTATGTTGACTGGACATATGATCCGTCAACGAATCTTTATAAAAGAAATAACGGAGGAGTGCCTCATGTAGACAGGGATACAAATAAACAGTTAACTGCCAAAAATATAATCGTACTATTTATGGAAGAATCTCATGCAAATGACGGATACCCCGATAATGTTCATCTATTATATGCGGATAAGGGTACGGGTAAAGCACTGGTGTTTATGGATGGTAAAGAAATTCATGCGACATGGGAAAAAGATTCCAGAACTTCAAGAACTATTTTAACCGACCAAAATGGTAATCAAATTAAATTTGACAGAGGATTAATGTGGTTTGAAATATTACCTACGGATGGTGTAGTTACGGTTAAATAAAGATGCAATATTGATAGTTGCTTATTGCACTATTTTTGTTGTATATTAATCCTCATAAACTTCAGATAGAACAAATTATGTTTTCAGATCTTATTACATCTAAATCCAGAGTAAGATTGTTAAACGTTTTCTTCGCATCGCCTTCTTCGATGTACCACGTTAGGGACTTGGTCAGAAAAACAGGTGACGAGATTAATGCCGTAAGGCGCGAGCTTTTTTATCTTGAAAAAAAAGGAGTACTTGTAAAAGAACCCCGCGCCAACAGGGTATATTATTCTTTGAACAGAAATTACCCATTCTATTATGATCTTTTAAGGATGGGGTCTAAAAGTATTGGCTTGGGAGCAGAAATTTTAAAGAACAGAGTTAAGCTTGGAAAAATAAAATATGCAATGTTCTCCGGGAAATTTATCAGAAGAATAAAAAATGAACCCGACGAAGTAGATTTCCTTATTGTAGGAACGGTAGTTTTGCCCGAATTAGCACTATTAATCAGAGAGGAAGAAAAAAAGTTGGAGACGGAAATAAACTATACGGTTATGACCGAAGACGAATTTGATTTTAGAAAGAAAAAGCGCGACCCTTTTATTGTTTCGATTCTTTCCGGTTCCCGTATAATGCTGATTGGCGATGAGGAGAGTATGCTTTCATGAGAAAAAATCCGCGTTTACTTTTGTGGTTTATAATCGCACTTACAATTGTGGCTGTTTTGGTTGATATCCCCCCCATAAACAATTTTTACGTCGGTTTGATAAATAAGAAAATAAGCTTTGATATAAACACTTTTTTGCACACTGTCGGCATAAACAACAACTTGGAGTTTAGAAAAGGTTTGGATATTCAGGGCGGAACAAGTTTGACTTATCAGGCGGACATGACGGGGATTCCGTCAGGGCAGCAGTCAAGTGCTTTAAAAGCGGAACAGACGGTTATTGAGAGAAGAGTTAATCTTTTTGGTGTTTCCGAACCGATAGTCCAAACAGCAACCCTTTCAAACGGCCAATCAAGAATAATTGTAGAACTTCCCGGTATCTCCGACCTTAATCAGGCGGAAGGCATAGTCGGCACAACTGCCCAGCTTTCGTTTTGGGAAGAGGGAGCAAGCGGCAGCGCAAAAATAGCATCTTCATCCGCTTTGCCGTTGGGGCTTACAAGCGTTTTAACTAATCCCCATAAAACAAATTTAACGGGAAGCGATATCCAGCAAACAAGCGTAACATTCGACCAGAATACGGGTAAACCTCAGGTGCAATTGGTATTTACTTCCCAAGGACAGCAGAAATTTGCCGATATAACCAAAAGAAATATAAACAAACCTCTTGCCATAGTCTTAGACAACCAGCTAATCGAAGCACCGACGGTACAAACTGCAATTTTAACAGGGGATGCGGTGATAAGCGGAAGCTTCACCACCAATCAAGCAAGCCAGCTAAGTACCGAGCTAAACGCCGGAGCCCTGCCTGTTTCCTTAACACTTCTGCAAAGTCAGGTTGTCGGTCCGACACTCGGGTTATCCTCATTGCAAAAAAGTCTTGTTGCCGGAATTTTAGGCTTCATAATAATTGTGTTATTTATGAGCATTTTATACGGAAGGTCGGGTATTATTGCCAGCGTTGCATTAACCCTTTATACACTTTTTGTTTTGGCAATTTTTAAATTGAGTTCTCTGACTCCATACGGAGTAACATTGACTCTTTCGGGTATTGCAGGATTTATCTTGTCTATAGGTATGGCGGTAGACGCAAATATTTTAATTTTCGAAAGGATGAAGGAAGAAAAACGCTTGGGTAAACCAAGGGATGCGGCAATAGAAATAGGTTTTTCGAGAGCATGGACGTCCATTAGGGATTCGAACGTTTCAACTCTTATAACAAGTGCTGTTTTATATAAGTTTGGTACAGGCTCGGTTAAGGGGTTTGCTTTGGTTCTTGCGATAGGAGTTTTGATTTCCATGTTTTCAGCCATTGTGGTTACGAGAACTTTTTTAAGGGTGGTATACAAATAATTGCTAATTACAAATTATGATTTACTATTTTTTAAAATCGTAAACAGTAAATAAACTATGGATATAATCGGAAAAAAATATTTATATTTTCTATTGTCTTTAATAGTAATTATTCCTGGAGTTATTTCCCTGCTTTTGTTTGGGCTTAATCTGTCAATTGATTTTACCGGCGGAACTATGATTACCGTTTCTGTGCCCAAGCAGGCAGACCAAAAAGCCGCAAATTCCGTAGCGGGTATTTTACAAAAAGAAGGTTTAAGGGTATCAAGCACCCAAACTTCCAGCAATCTGGTTTTGGTGCGTACACAGTTGATGGACCAGACACAGGATAAAAGATTTGTGTCGGATCTGGGTAACCGGATTAAAGGTGCAAAACAGGAAGAGTTTGAATCAATAGGCCCCACAATCGGAGCAGAAACAACTACAAATGCCATCCTTGCAGTAATTATTGCTTCGCTTTTTATTATTTTATATATAACATGGTCTTTTAGAAAAGTTCCGAAGCCCGCGAGCAGTTTCCGTTTTGGAATTTGTGCAATCATTGCGCTTGTTCACGACGTATTGGTGGTTGTCGGAATATTTGCTATTTTGGGGCATTTTTTCGGAGTCGAAGTGGACAGTTTATTCCTTACAGCGCTTCTTACGGTTATCGGATTTTCCGTCCATGACACGATTGTTGTTTTTGACAGGATTAGAGAAAATTTAAGAAGAGTCAGCGGTTTGCCCTTTTCCAAAGTTGTTAATGAATCGATATTACAAACCCTTGACCGCTCTCTGAATACTTCCTTAACGGTTGTTTTGGTCTTGCTGGCTTTACTTTTGTTTGGAGGAGATAGCATTAGATGGTTTGTAGTAGCTCTTCTTGTAGGGGTAATTAGCGGAACATATTCTTCAATTTTCAACGCCTCTCCTCTTCTGGTTGTCTGGCAGGAGCTAAGCGATAAGTTTAGTAAAAAGAAATGAAGAAATATTTTACCTCCGAGTCGGTTACGGAGGGACACCCCGATAAAATTTGTGATCAGATTGCAGACGCAATCCTTGATGAGCTAATCAAAAAAGACCCGCTTTCCCGTGTTGCCGTTGAAGCGTTGATAACAAACGGCGTAATTTTTATTGCGGGAGAAGTAACGACAAATGCTTATGTTGAAATTCCTCAGGTTGTAAGAAATGTAATTAAAGACATTGGATATACCGATGCCAGATATGGTTTTCACTGGGAAACAAGCGGGGTGTCAACCGCAATCCATGCCCAATCCGGAGATATAGCAAGGGGGGTAGATAGTTATAAGGAAGAGGTAAGCGGAAAAATTATCAAAGAAGACCTGGAGAATTTGGGGGCCGGTGATCAGGGCTTGATGTTTGGTTTTGCCTGCAACGAAACAAAAGAATTAATGCCTCTGCCCATCGTCTTATCCCACAATCTTGCCAAACGTCTTTCCGAAGTCAGAAAGAAAAAAATAGTCAAAGGGCTCCGTCCCGACGGTAAAACCCAGGTGACAATTGAATATGAAAACGGAAATCCCAAAAGAATTGACAGGGTATTGATTGCCGCACAGCACGATGAAGGCGTCAAGCAAGAAAACTTACGTAAAGAGATAATCAAAAAAGTAATTCTCCCTGTTCTTCCCAAAAAACTTGTAGACAAAAAAACGGAATATTTTATAAACACAACGGGAAGATTTGTGGTAGGCGGGCCGCAAGGGGACACCGGTTTAACGGGAAGAAAAATTATCGTCGATACTTATGGTGGGTACGCAAAACACGGTGGAGGAGCATTTTCCGGCAAAGACCCTACAAAGGTAGACAGAAGTGCACAGTATATGGCAAGATATGTCGCTAAAAATATTGTTGCAGCAGGATTAGCCAGTGTATGCGAAATACAAATTGCTTATGCAATAGGTAAACCCGAGCCCTTTTCCGTATTCGTTGATACTTTTGGTACGGGGAAAATAGACGATGAAAAATTAAGCGGGATTATTACCAAAGTGTTTGATTTAAGACCAGGAATGATAATAAAAAACCTTAATTTAAGAAGGCCTATTTATAGACAGATTGCGGCTTACGGGCACTTTGGAAGACCGGAACTTGACTTGCCATGGGAAAAGACTGATAAGATTAAAGTGCTTAGAAAATACGCAAAAATATGAATAAACAAAAACTCCGGGAAGACTTAAAACAGTCAATGCTTGCAAAAAACGAATTAAAAACTTCCGTTTTAAGGCTTCTTCTTTCGGCAATTAATTATTACGAAATTCAAAAAGGCGGAGCAGGATACGAAGCAACACCGGAAGATATTTTATCGGTTATCCAAAAAGAAGTAAAACAAAGGAATGACTCCATAGAGCAATATAAAAATGCCAATAGACAGGAGCTGGTAGATAAAGAAGAAAAAGAACTGGAAATATTAAAAACTTATTTGCCCGAGCAATTAGGGGAAGATGCAATTAAAAAACTTGTCGGAGAGGCAATACAAAATACAGGTGCTAGTTCGGTTTCCGATATGGGAAAAGTAATGGGGTATCTTTCGCCCAAAATTAAGGGCAAAGCCGACGGGAGCTTGGTAAGTAAGCTTGTTCGGGAGTCTCTTTTAAAGCCTTAATCAATATATTCTTTACCTAACTCTTTGATTCTTCCAAGCAGATAATCCTTGTTGTTTTTGGATAAATCTTCGTCAACTTCCTCGAAAAGTTTTTCCAATATTTTGCCGATAACAGGTCCTGGTTTTATATGCAGTTCTCTCATGACGTCATTTCCGTCAACGGCCATATCGTTTATGGAAAACGGGGCGGGTTTTAACTGTTCTTCCACTTTCTCCTTAAAAAGTTTAAGCCGCCAGCTTTCCGCGGTTTGGGTTCCGCCCCCAAGTCTGTCTGCCACCCTTAAATCCATCATGTCCTTAACATTATCTACTCCGATTCTTCTTATAAATCTTCTGACTC
>JAMDEE010000003.1 GCA_023487605.1 Patescibacteria group bacterium | reverse complement strand
GAATGCTCTAGATTAACCATTCTTTCTTATTATTTTTAATTTTAAAAAAGCTACTACTCTAGAGAGAACTCTCTCTCTCTTCGCGAAAACCGACACGCATGTGAAAAATAAAATGACTGAAAAAATGTTTTCTATATTAACTCCTAAAACCATAATCTTATGCGCCTGGTCTCGTAAAAATAAAATCGGGACAAAAAGTGCGTAAAAAATAAAACCTACGCTTCCATCCTGAAGCTCTCCCCTCTTCTCTTTAGGAAGCAAATATAATAATAAGAAGATCGACAGAAGACAAAGAAAAAGTAATTCTACAAGATCAATAAAGTGTATATATTTCTGACTAAATAAAAATATAATAATTGTGATAATAAATCCTCCTGTATAGGCAAATAAAAAAGAAGCGCTAAAAAAATCTAATAATCTCAATCTGGGATTCTTCGGAGGCTTGAAATACACGAAGATAAATACAAAAGCTCCAACCAACGCCCCAAAAAGAGAAAATCCAGGAAAATATGGAAAAAGAAAAAATACAAACGGGTTTAAAAAGTTATGATCTAAATGTAAAATAGCATAAATCATACGGGAAAAAATTAGAGAACATAATAAAAGAAGAAACGCGCTATTAAATACCTTCTCTACTGATATATTTCTTTTTAAAAGAAAAAAATCATCACGACTCTGCGCGAAAAGTGAAAAGAAAAAAATCAACAAAAAACATACTGTTGGTAAAAAAAGAATCTGCATAATAATCTACATGAATAAACGGGCTACTCCAACAATTAAGATAGTAATACCAATTCCGCTGATTACTTTAGCAACACCAAACGCATCTGACAACCATCCAACCAAAATAATAGGTAATATAGAGAATATGCCTGTTAACGCATTAAGCGCTCCATATATTTTACCTCTAAATGAATCAGGAGTATTTTCTTGAAGAAAAGTATTCGACGGAATAAAAACTAAAGCGTTTGAAACACCTAAGATAAAGGATAAAAAAACCATTAGACGAAGAGCATTCATAGACAAAATAGGAGGAAGATATAAGGATATTCTTACTCCATATGACAATAAAATAAAGGCAAAAGCCGAAAGTAAAAGTCCAAAAGTAACGCTTCTTTCTCTTGCGCCAACATGAAGAAAGTTACTTAAGATTAAAGACCCTATAACCATTCCTAAAGCCGCGGGGGTTATAAATAATATCGGAAACTGGTTAATGGGAACATTCAGCACTTGATTTACATATCCTGGCCCTACAACAGCAACGATAAGAACAATAGTCTGAGAAAGCGTTAGAAGAAACAATGAGTGATATATTTCTTTAGTTTTAAGAATTATTTTAAATAACTGTTTTATCTCTAATCTGAGAGTTGTGGGCAAATTAATTTTGTCTTCAGACACAGCTCCCTCAGATTCTTTAGAATCGGTATTAATAAAGAATATAAAAACAGCCGCTATAAGAATAAATATAGCTAAGAGCAAAAATATATTGCGATTTCCCAACAAAATAAGAAACGGACCGGAGAGCGCATATGCGACAAGCATGGAACCATATATTCCTATTCCAAATAAAGCATTGGCTGGTAATAATAAGTTTTTCCTAACTATTAACGGAATCATCGGCGATTCGGCAGGAACAAAGAATTGAGTAGCGGTAGATATAGCAAAGGAAAGAAAAAGAATTACTACAAGGCTATCATGAAAGTAAGCTAGAAGAACAAGAAGTAACGCTCTTATAATATTTACACTAAATAGAACTTTTTTTTTATTCCACCTGTCTACATATACTCCCGCAATCAAACCAAGTATAATAGCAGGTATAGTAAATGAGAGTACTACTCCAGATACTGCGGCACTGGATTTTGAGACAGAATACGCAACAACAATAAGGATAAAACCCATCATGTTAAAAGCAAGTTGGGAAAAAAGTTCTGCTATCCACAAAAGAAGGAAAGGACGAATGGCAAGCACTTTGAGAATACGATTATTCATGGAAGTTTAAACCTTTTCGCTGTAAGTCCCGTCTCTGGTATCAATCCTGACAATGTCTCCTGTTTTAATAAATAAAGGAACTCTTATTCTCATACCATTTTCCAAAACAGCATCTTTATAGATATTCGTAGCGGAATTACCTCTTAAAGAAGGTCCTGCCTCGGAAATCTTGAATTCCATTTTCGGCGGTAGATTTAAAGCCAATACCGTACCTTGCAAAAAACTTAACGAATAAGTATTGCCGTCTTTTAAATACTCTACCCCATCGAGAATATTTAAGGGAACAGAAATCTGCTCAAATGTATTAGGATCCATAAAAAAAACCGAATCAGTTTCTTTATAAAGAAACTGAAGATCCTTTTTTACAATCTGGAGATTATTTACCTTTGCCCCATTAATAAAACTTTTATCTGTGGTTGCTCCGGTCTTGACATTCTTAACCCTAACTTTAATATTAGCACTCCCCCTGCCCATTTTGATATGCTCATAAGAGAGTACTTGATATATCTGCCCATGATCTTCAAAAACTGTACCATTCCTTAACTCTGTTACTGAAAGCATAATAAAAAAAAGAATTTATGATACATGTTTAATCCTAATCAACCCGGAACACGGTACAACTTCTACGCCTTTTCTCTCCAGTTCATCCAAAAATATATTCGCGCCGATTGAGTCCGCCGCCATGTGCCCCGTGTCAATAACATTGATGTGCAACTTCCTAAGTTCTAAAACTGCGTCTTCCGGAACGTGCATTTCTACAATTGTTCCAACACCCGCCTTTGCCATTTCCTGATAAAGCTCTTTTGATGGACTTGTTCCGCCGGTAAAGCCGACAGTTACCTTTCCCGCCCTGGCTTTTTCACTACCCGAAACAATAAAAGGACCTGCCTTGCCTTTGGTTGATTCCTGAAATTCCGGAATTTCGTTAACGTATTCTAACACTTCCGAAACCGTATCAAATTTTTTCTTTGCCAGATATTTTTTCATAAAATCATGTCCTAAATTATCCCAAGCCGTATGCAGAGCCATCAAAGGAATATTTAAAAGTCTTGCCGCATCAACCGCCTGCGAATGATTAAGCGGACTAAATCTTCTTTTAACATAACCCATTCTCTCGTTAAAAAGCGCGTGGGCAACATTTACGGGAACTCCTTCTTCCTCAAACATATCGACCTGTAAATCCATAACCTCATGCAAACTGGCTAAAGCATGACCTGACGGATGATGTGACAAAACAAGATCTATCTTTTTACCTTTTTGATTAAGTCTGTCGGCAAGTAAAATCTCTGAACAATCGGCATCAATTCCTGCCATTAATTTTTTAACTTGTGTCTTTGGACTGCCGAATAAAATGCGCGAATCGGAGTAAGGATTGGTAAAACTTTCCTTGTCGAAAAACTTTTTCTTCGTAGACGGCAGATCCGAAAATTCTTTTTTAGTCTTTGCCAAAAGCTTTTTAACTTTATCAGTACCTCTAGGATCGGCATTTATTGCCATTTGTATACCTAGATCGTAAATTTCTTGAAGTGTCATAAAGGAAAGTATATAATACGATAAGCTAAAAGTCAAAATTAAACTTCATGGGCAAGTGGCGGAATGGTATACGCTGTAGTCTCAAAAACTACTGGTCGCAAGGCCGTGTGGGTTCGACTCCCTCCTTGCCCACAAAAAAACTCTTAGTCAACAAATATAAACACAAATACGAGAGAGTGTTAGTCTCTCGTATTGTAGCTATTTTGGGGGCAGAATATATTACTCCGCTCCATTAAACTGATGATCCGTATTTGATCCTTGCGAATCTTGATGTCCGCCTGGACCATCTTTTTCAACTCCTTTTACCTCTGATACTCCGGCAACTTCCACGCCCTTTATTTCGGAAGTAGCTTCTTTCGTATCCAGCTTTTCTGGAGTTTGTACACTCTTTTGCGCTACTATTGGCGTTAACACTTGTGCATGAGCAGTTTTACCCTGCTGACCGATCGTATTAACTCCGACTAATGTCAAAAGCGCGATTGCTGGCAATATTATTAGTTTTTTCATTTATTTTCACCCCCTTTCTTTATTCAAGACTTTAATCTTGATGTTTATTATAATAACGGAAGAAGATGAAGAGTCTATGAAGGATCAAAAAGATAAAGCATATAATACTTTTTGAATTTGCCTTTATTTTGTGTATATATAGAAAAAGTCTTTTTGATACCCGTGCAAATATGCATATCCGCCATTCGTCATTTTGTGCAGAAGTGGTTTATATGAATATGTTCCCTGTGATTGAAGATGAAATAGCACAAACCTTACCCAATACGGATTAATATCGAGTTGCATAGCGTTTACTGCTCCTGCTTTTTGTAATGCCTTTGCGAGCGTTTGAGGGATGAGTGAAGGACCTACGGCATAAATAAGATTGCCGTTTTTTGTAATACCAATACCTGACCGCCAGGTATACATAGAGTTAGTAACAGTTAATCCCCACGTATCCATACCATTTTCTGTATAAGAGATAATTGTTCCATTTTCAATAAGCATCGGTCCGTTTTGTCTTGTTGCAATAGTATTCGATAAATCTTGTCCCTGATATTTAATAATATTTACAGACCCATTTTTATATATAACAAACGTCGCAAGATTTTTTCGTAGAGGTACGTAGGTCTTATTTCCTATTGTCATACCATATTCCCCATCTTTGTATTGAAACCCGCCATTAAATGCCGCTATGAGTTTTTTGTTTGAGGCAATAGCCCATGGAATTATTCCTGTTCCGGGATTGCCTATTGGTCCTCCCGGCTGTACACCCCCTGCAACTACCGCAATGCTAAGTTTACTCATTGCCATTTTCACAAGCGCTACATACGCATAGTTTCTTTGCGGGTCGGGACTCACAATAGTTTTTGCCATAAGAATCTGGTTTTGGAATCTATCAAAAACTATCGGGCTCCATACTCCTTCGTTTGGAAACGGATGTAGCGAAGTAAGTGAGGGCATGGGCGAAAGTCCTAGTAGTTGAGGATTAGACATTTGACGCAAGGTTTGCTTAATTAATTTTGTATTTTCATTGGCAAAAACATTTTTAGAAGGAGAGCTAAATTTAGAAACTACCTGTTTTGTTGTGTCTGAGACACCGAAAAAAAGAGATTCCAGGGTAACCGTGTTACGAGAACCAATAATAGGACGTACAACATAATCTGCGGCATTAGCAAAGAAAGATACTGAAACTGTACCAATGTATACGAAAGAAAACAACAGCAGTACTGTCAGGATGATAATAATAGTTTTCGCTTTCCTTCGATACAAACCTTGTTTTATTTTAAAATAATATCGTTTCATAAATCTAAACTCTATTCATAATAAATAAGGAAAATGACGATTCTGTGAAGTTGAGATTAAAGGAAAAAAAATATTTACCGTCGTACCTTTAAAAGAAGTGCTTCGTATCCTAATCGTTCCCTTGTGCTTGGTAACAATGTCTTTAGATATAGCAAGACCTAGTCCGGTTCCTTTATGCTCCGAACGGCTCTCCTCTCCTTTATAAAAACGGTTAAAAATATACGGGAGATGTTTAGCTGAGATACCTAAACCTGTGTCACTAACAACAATAGCAACCATTTCCCCTTTTTTTTCAAGAGAAATAAAGACTTTGCCATTTTTTCGGTTATAGTCAATTGCGTTTTTTATCACATTAGCTATTGCCTGAGATAAAATGTCCGAACTTCCCATAATTATCAAAGGTTTTGAGGACGTATGAGTGATTTTTAAGAATACTTGTTTAGAATTAGCGTATGAAATAAGACGTTTTACTGTATTTTGCAATAATTCTGCTATGTTTATCCTTATTAAGGATATTGGGGAATTCGCCGTATCCAGTCTTGAGAGCAAAAGGAGCTCGTTAACTAACGATGTCATCTTCCCAACTTCTTCCATATTACTTAGCGTATCTTGAAAATCTTTTGAACCTTTCTTTTTTTCTTTCAGTATGTTATCCAGATTTGTTTGCAAAATAGCAAGAGGGGTACGTAACTCATGGGACGCATCGCTTAAAAACTGCTTTTGCTGTTCCATAGACCTTTGCACAGGAACAAGTGTTTTCCTAGCCAAAAAATAGCTTAATCCGGTTACGATGAGGAGAATTATTATATTTGCGCTAATAAGCGTTACTTGCAAATTATTAATTTGCTTTTGGACAAACGTAATTTCCTGTTGTTTTGTCAGAAAATCTCCTTCTACATTACCTCTTATATTATTTGAAACACTAATATATATTATTTGACTGAAGATAAACAACAAAATAACAATTATAACTATATATAATCCCGTAAGTCGCAATTGTGTTTTGAAAAATAAATTATTCATGATCCTTAAGTATATAACCGATACCACGCACTGTTTTAAGGAAAGATGCATATTTTGCCCCTATCTTCTTCCTAATATTTTTAATATGCACGTCAACGACATTGGCAAAAGAGGTAAAGGATAAATCCCAAACATGATCTAGAATTTGTTCCCGGGTTACAACTCTATTAACATTCCTTAGTAAATATTCAAGAAGTCTAAATTCCTTAAGTGTTATGTCAATCTGTTTCCTGTCTATACTTACTGTTTGCGTTATGGTATCAAGCTCAAGTCCCTCCAATACGAGTCTAGACGGCAAGGATGTAGGGAGACGTCTTAGAAGCGCGCGGATTCTTGCCAACAATTCTTCAAATTTGGATTCCTTCATTAAATCTTCATCTGCCCCGCTATCAAGACCGAATATTTTATCTTCCAGTGTATCCTTTGCCGTAAGAACAAGAATGGGCGTGGTAACTTTATTCAGACGTAAGTTACGACAAACAACTATTCCGTTTCTTTTAGGTAAAAGAACATCAAGAAGGATAAGATCATAAGACGGATCTTCCCCAAAGATTTCTCCTTGTTCGCCATCAAATACACTGTCAACGCTATACCCCTCATGCTCGAGTCCTCTCTTTATACCGAGATTAAGTTTTCGTTCATCTTCTACAACAAGCAATCGCATACACAACAGATTATATCAAGCAAGATGAAGATTTAATGAAGGAATCCGTATTCTCGTAGAGAAAAAAGGAAAACTATATAAAAAAGTCAGAACAAAAAATCACACAATTGCAAATTCGCAATCACGCAATTTCTTATTAAATAGCATATTTTAAAACACTATTTATGCCTTATGCCATATTTCCATCATTCATAGGCGGTTCCTGCGTAGGAATTCCTGATTGAGGATTAGGCATGCCTGGGTTTTGAGAGATGCTTGGTTCCTCGACCGGCGGCACAACTCCAGGAACTGGATTTGGAGGAGTTGGTTGGCCTGCTGGCGGCATTCCTCCCGGCATCTGCGAACCATCTGCAGGAACGCTCGGCGGAACTGTTGTTCCTCCCTGATTAGGCATTATTGGCTGTCCCGGCATTACTGGCTGATTTACATTGTTGTCATCCATTGAAAATATCACCCCCTCCCTATAAATAACGCTACTCGAGTTGTCTTTTCTCGGTACTGTAAAATTTTATCCTATCTCCCCTAAAAAGTAAATCTATTTCCCCTGTTGGGCCGTTTCGGTGTTTCGAGATAAGAAGTTTTATATTCATATTTGTAGTTAATACATCGTCTGTTCTGTATAAAAACATAACCACATCCGCATCCTGTTCTATTGACCCCGACTCCCGAAGATCTGCCAGCTGGGGCTTTTTCTCTCCTCGGTGTTCAACCGCCCGCGACAGTTGGGAAAGGGCTAAAACAGGAACCTTGAGTTCTCGAGCTAGATTTTTGAGCGCTTGGGAAACAACAGAGACCTCCTGCACCCGATTGTCGTACCGTCTGCCCGGATCCACAAGCTGAAGATAATCAATTATTATTAAGGCTGTCTTATGTTCCAATTGCAGTCTCCTCGCCCTTGTTCTTATCTCGAAAATAGATAATCCAGGAGAATCATCTATAAAAATTGGGGCATCTGCCAACTCCCCCATTGCTTGAGATAATTTTGCAAAATCCGATTCCGATAATTTACCCGTTTTAAGCCTCCATGCATCAACATCTGCCTGACCAACCAAAAGTCTGTCAACTAGTTCTTCCTTGCTCATTTCCAGAGAAAAAATAGCAACCGGAGATTTTCCTGCAACAGAAACCGATTGGGCAATATTTACAGCCATTGCCGTTTTTCCCTGTCCCGGCCTTGCCGCTAAAATCACAAGATTGGAACTTTGCAAACCCGACAGTTTATTGTCTAAATCCGTAAAACCAGTACGAATACCCCGCAATCCTTCTCCCCTTTTGTGTATCTCGTCTATTCTGTCAAAACTTTCCGCAAGAGCGTCTTTTATGTGGGTAAATCCCCCCCGTGTATTACTTTCTGTAATTGAAAAAATCTCGGACTGCGCGCGGTCTAGGAGCATCTTTGCCTCCTCGTCCAAAAAACCCATTTCGACAAGAGAGGAACCCGCTTTAATTAACTTTCTCTTTGTGGATAGTTCTTTTACGTATAAACTATAATGCTCAATGTTTCCCGCGCTTGGAACTTGATTGACTAAATCCGTCAGATAGGAACTGCCAATCTTACCTGCTTTGTTCTTCTTGAACTCTTCAGCAAGAGTTACAACATCAATAGGCTTTCCTTTCTCATACAGGGCAAGCATTGCCTGATAAACTATTTTATTTGTCTCGTTGTAAAAATCATTCGGAGAAATAATATCGCAGGCTATTCCTATTGCGTCTTTATCTATAAGAATCGCGCCTAAAACGCTCTCTTCAGCAATCTCATCATGGGGAGGCACTTTAATATTTGCCATAAATCATCCTATGACTGCAATCTCCGTCTTTTCTGGTGCTTCTTTAATCTGAAGTTTATCTAAAACTGTTTGGTCTTCTCTGCCTAATAATTTTGCTTGATCCAGAGCATTTCTTCCATGCAACACTATATAAGAAGATAATCCCGACAATACAGATAAATCTTTAGGGGCAGTATTCACCGAAAGTATAATCAAATCGTATTTACTGTCTTCGAACTGATTTTTATCCAGAGAATCTTTGTCTGCCAAAAAAACCTTAAGTTGGTCCATTCTGAAATTAAAACACAGTTTTCCCCGTGTACCCAAAGCGGATATTTTCACTCCTTCCGCTTCGTATTCTCCCGGACCTTCTATCAAAAGAGCGTCGTTACCCAATGACAAAGAAACAGTATTATGATCAACAATAATGTTATTTTTTTTTCCTTTAATTTTTATACTATCATCACCTAAATAAGCAATCTCCATAATGATCATCCTATCACGGCAAAGATTTATTGACAAGGGGAAAGTTTTATCGTATCATCTAAAAACTCGAAGGCTTATGAAAAAAGAGTCTATTGTATTATCTTTCATTGCGGTTCTGATAGGCATATTAGTTGCAGGAGGACTCTTTTACATATATCAACTTACAAAAACAATACCAAACACTAAGATAAAACCTATTTCAATAACTCTCCCTTCCGCAACACCTACTCCATCTGTTTTTCTATCTCTCTCCTCTCCAACGGATGAATCGGTTGTCGGAAACAGAACAATAACAATTTCAGGTACCACTAATCCCCAAAGCACAGTAGCAATCATAACTCAAACGGATCAACAAATAGTAACTCCCGCCGAAAATGGAAATTTTTCGACGACTGTTACGATTGAAAACGGAGAAAACCCTATAGAAATTACGTCTATTGCCCCAGACGGGGAGGAAAAAACTATAGAAAGAACCGTTACGTTTTCTACCGAGGAATTCTAATTTATGAAAAAAACTGTATTGACTATAAGTTTTATTATATTAATTATGGCGGCAAGCATTGCGACAACTTCTGTACACGCCTTAACAAATAATAGTAAAAATTCAACCAGCTCCGCGGCCGCTAATTCACAAAGCGCCATAGATCAAAAGATACTCAACGAAGTAGCATCGCACGTGGCAAAACTTAAACTGGTTGAGAAAAGAGGTATTATAGGAACAGTTACTAATTCTTCTTCTACACAAATAACGCTATCCGATCTTAACGGAAACATTAGATTTGTTGATGTTGATGAACTAACTAGATTTTCCTCTCCCTCTGCAAAAAGCTCGTTTGGTATCTCCGACATAAAAAAAGGGCAAACACTTGGAGTCTTAGGCCTTTACAATAAAGACTCTCAAAGGATATTAGCCAGGTTCGTAAATGTTATCTCAATCCCTAAAATAGTTCATGGCGCAATATCTGCCATAGACAACAAAAACTATACGATAACCGTCAGCACAAAAGACGGATCGACAGTAAAAGTAAATGTGGAAACTGTAACCAGAACCTTTTCTTACACCAAAAATACTGATCTAATCCGTTCTGGCTTTTCGAAGATAAAAATGAATGAACATGTAATAGTTATTGGATTTCCAGATATACAAAACCAAAAACTTTTAATAGCCTCTCGTATTATTCTTTTTCCAGATATTCCTAAAGACCCAACTATTCCTCAGCAAGCTTTAGCGCCCCAGACAAACGTAACGCCTTCGACCGGCAGCGGAAAGAAATTGACGCCGATAACAAAATAAAGATCAAAAACAATAGAGAGAAAGAATTTTTGATGTGGGAAATGAGATATACTTGATCTTGAGTATTTGACGTCTTGATATCTAGAATTCAAGACATCTAGTTCAAAAAAATCACACTTCTCATTTCAAAAATTCTAATCAAATATAAGTTCGGAATGACAACGACGATGAATGCCAGACTTTTAAAACTTAGAACCCTCTTGAAAATTAAAAAACTTGATGCTGTACTCGTCTCCTCCATTCCCAACATTATTTACTTAACCGGTTTTACGGGATTTTCTAAAGACGAACGGGAAGCATTTTTACTGATTACTAAAACTAAGCAATACATTATAACAGACGGGCGTTACAGCGAAGCGGTTCTTGAAAAAATTACCCATTTTAATCTTCTTGAAGTATCGTCTCAAAATTCTATAAAGAATCTTTTAGGAAAGATCATCCAAAAACACAAAATCAAAAAACTCGCAATAGAAGAAAAAAATCTAACTCTTTACGAAAATAAAACTTTGTTTGATCACTATAATAATATACATCATTGTAGTGATATCATTAATTCTTTAAGAGCTGTTAAGGGAAGTAACGAAATAAAACTGATTGAAAATGCATGCAGATTAGGAGACAAAACCTTTGATTATCTTTTAAAAGAAATAAAACTAGGAGTTTCGGAAAAAGAATTGGCTCTAAAAATAGAATTTTTTATTAGAAAAATGGGAGGAGATATTTCTTTTCCGCCAATTGTCGCGTTTGGATCAAACTCAAGCGTTCCCCACCATGTATCGGGAAATCAAAAATTAAAGAAACGCAGCATTGTGCTCTTGGACTTTGGCGTAAGAATTAACAATTACTGCTCGGATATGACCCGCACAGTTTTCTTCGGTTCGTCAACTGACGAATTAAAAAGAATGTACAGCACGGTTTTAGAAGCGCAAAATTTAGCAATCCAACAATTTAACAATTTAACAATGGAACAATTGGGAAGAGGCATTAAGGCTTACAAAATTGATGAAACTGCCCGAGACTATATTATTTCAAAAGGCTACCCTACTATTCCCCACTCTTTAGGTCACGGCATTGGCGTCGAAGTCCACGAACTCCCCCGCCTTTCACCAAGATCAACAGATATTATTAAACCCGGGATGGTTTTTTCTATTGAACCCGGGATCTATGTTCCGGGGTTTGGAGGAATTCGTATTGAAGATCTAGTTGTTATCCAAAACGACAAACTAAAAATTATTACCCATTCCCCCAAGACGTTTATTGAGCTATAATAAAATTATGTTCAAAGATGTACAAAAAGAGTCAAGTCTCCTAAGAATACTAATATTACTTCTCATTCTAGCCGTTGGCATATACATCTTTAATATAATATGGCAATTATTACAAAGCGTTGGGAATATCATTATTATCCTTCTAATATCATGGCTTCTTAGCTTTATACTAGAACCTATAGTAGCCTTAATATCCCGGACATCTCGTATTCCTAAAACAATCTCTGCTGTTATTGTTTATCTGCTTTTACTTATTATAATAGCGGCTGCTGTACTTTTATTTATTCCAACTATAACCGCAGAAAGCAAAACCTTAGCAGATTTCATACCCAAATACCTAAACGAGGCACCAAAATTCGTCCGTCGTTGGGCAGACACAATGACGTCTTTTCTGGATAATTCGATTTCTCTTATTCCATCTGTTGCTCAATTCTCTTTCTATGTTTTTATAGTATTTCTATTCTCTTTCTATTTTGTTGTTGACAAAGAAAAAATAAATAGAGAGTTATTATATATAGCCCCAAGGAAGTGGCATGATAAAATTAAATTTACTCAAGCGGTAATAGAACAAACCTTTGCTTCATTTTTACGTATACAGTTAATATTTGCTGGACTTGCCGGATTTAGCACATGGATTATATTTAGAATATTTAACATACATTCCGCTGCTTCTATTGCTTTTCTTTCTGGAATTTTTGCATTCATACCACTAATAGGTCCTGTTCTGGCTCTTATCCCACCTATATTTTTTACATTCCCTGTCAATCCTACACAATCTTTAGTTATATTCGCGATCCTTCTAGTTACACAGCAAATAATATTCAATATAATTGGTCCTAAATTATTCGGCAAGGCTTTTAAGCTTCACCCTGTTATTGTTTTACTCTCTTTCCTGTTAGGCTTTCAGATAGCGGGAGGAATTGGCGCCATTTTCGCTATACCGATCATAGGAATTCTAGTTATTACTACAAGGGATTTATTCCACCACCTCGTAGAAGAAATTCAATAGTTTTTCTTTTCTATATAAATCTTATTTTTACCCGCTTGACTTTAGTTAAATAAAGTAGTATGATATCTATGCTTTATCTAAATAAAGTATGGATTATTTATCAAATAGATCAAGTAAAAGTTTATATAAAGCGCTATTGTCGTTACGAACAGACGATGAATGCAAAAGATTTTTAAGAGATCTATTAACCGAGGCGGAAATAAAAGAATTCGCCAACAGGTGGAAAGTAGCGCAAATGCTTGATCAAAAAGTACAATATGAAAAGATCGAAAAGGAAACCGGCATGAGCAGTACAACAATTGCCAGAGTGAATAAATGGCTGACCAAAGGCAAAGGCGGATACAGGCTTGTTCTCAAGAGATTCGAGAACAAGAATTTTTAATTTTTATTTTTTAATTTTCAATGAAAACTTTAAATTTTAAATTTCAAATTAAGTCAAATCATACTCGCCTACTTCAGGGCGGGGTGATTTTTTGTGTTTAAATTTAAATAAATATGAAAATCTTAACCGCCGAACAGGCGGTTTTTTTATGGAAGGATTTATGAATATTAAAGAAATAAGGTGTGGAAGCGAACAAAATAAAACCAGGGAATTAAACCGAAAGATAGCCCGATATTTTAGAACCGTTGGTCAAAGGTGGCCCATAAATCTTACTACTCCAGGATTTGGTCTCAGGAGAAAAATAGATGGAGATAGATTTATAGAAGACATTTTCGTATTCGCCGTTGAGCCAAAAAATAATGAGTACGGTATTGATCTATGGCCTGTCAAAGGATCGAACTCGCCGGAAAACGTATTTGGATGGAAAGAAAACAATGGTGAGCAGGTAATTTTAGGCTCTAGAAGTATTATTAGACTCCGCTTCTCTTTGGATGGGCTACGATTTCGCTATAGTGATGGGTTTGATTATGTGTTCGGGACATCATACTTCGATCTCGAGGAGCTTAAAAAAATTAAAACTAAGCTAGCTGATGAAAATTATAGAACTAGAATTACAAATTTTCCAATGCCAGATAGTGCAAATAGATCACAGTGGATTCGCGATAAAGCACCGGAGATGCAACAGTGGTTACAAAAGTATCGCGGAAATGAAAGTGGTATGTATGAAATTTTCTTTTATGCATTGAATCTGCTCAATAAACAATATTCAATAGAATTTCCAAACTTTTTTACGTTTCAAGAAAAACAAAGGAGAAAACAATGACAATTGATGTTAGAGATAAAAATCAACTTGATATTCTAGAAAGAGATATGCAGACAAGACTGCGAAGAGATTATCCTGCTCTTTATTGGGATAGATTTGTATTGGTTGACACATCAAATACTCGACTGGCAATAGATGATATTTCATACCGTGCTCAAATTTCTTTGCAAGAAGATATAGAAACCTCTCAAGTTGCGTGTCGAGGCTGGCTTGAAGTCTATGATGCGCAAGATCTTACTTTTGCTCTAGATCGAAAGCTGGAAACTCTTCTGAGAACTGTTAATAAAAAGAAAACAGTACTTATTTTTCCTGGCGCAGGCGCTCAAGTAGTTAAAGAGTTATTACCCCAAGAATTAACAGATGGTTTAAATACGGTAGAGATACCAACACAGCGAGTAGTCAACCCAAAAACAGGATCGATAGAAGAAGTTGAATTGGGAGAAAAAAATAGAGTACGAAGAGCTCTTTCTGATACAAAAGCAGAAACAGTTATTGTTTTGGATGATGTCATAGTAACTGGAGCAACCTTAAAGACTATTCAACAAACATTTCCCATGAAACATCTTGAATGGTTTGCGTGTGCCCTGATGACACTTTCTCCTCTTCGAAGAAGAAATAAATCAAAAAATCAGTGTGGCGTAGAAGGATATAAAGCAGTGACTAGTCCGGTCATTTATCAGGGCATAACAGGGATCCCACCATTGAATAGCTTGTCAATGCTCATTGGAAATTCAAATAAATCAAGATCCGTGCGAGATAAGTATTTAGAAAATTATGTTGATGATAAAGAAACTTTTCTAGAGGCAATACAAATGATGAGAGGAAAAGTGAAATTATGAAAAAATTGCAAATAGGAGTTATCGGATCAGCAGGATACGAAGAATATACAAAGAAAAAACCTGATAAGAAAGCATATCAGATTGCTTATGAGGTTGGAAAATTGATTGCATTAAACAACGCTATTTTAGTCTGCGGTGGAAAAGGAGGAATTATGCAAGAAGCATGTAGAGGAGCAAAAGAAAAAGGGGGAATTACAGTCGGAATCATCTCGGGTAATAAAAGAAACCAGGCGAATGAATATATTGATGTTGAGGTTGTTTCCGGCATAATCAATTGCTCTGAGGAGTCTCTAATAGTCTCGATGTCCGATGGTTTAATTGCAATTGGAGGTGGGTCTGGCACATTACAAGAGTTAGCGCTCGCCTACAGAAACAAGAAGCCGATTATTGCGATAAAAAGTGTGCAGGGATGGGCAAATAAACTTGCCAATACATACCTTGATGAAAGACAAAATATAAAAATAATCGCAGCATCTTCTGCAGATGGGGCTGTTAAATTATTGTTGAATAAGCTAAAATAAAGTGAATATGAATATTCAAACCCTTAAAGGATTTCGGGATTTTTTGCCAAGCGAGGCGAGGAAGCGTCAATATGTTATAGATATCTTGAGAAAGGTATTTGAGTCCTATGGTTTTGAGCCTTTAGAAACACCTGCTTTGGAATATGAAGAGATTCTTCTCGGAAAATACGGGGATGAAGGCGATAAATTAATGTATAGGTTTACCGATAACGGAGGGCGGCGCGTTGCCCTTCGCTACGATCAAACAGTACCCCTCGCGCGCGTTGTTGCTCAATATGGCAATCAGCTGCCGATGCCGTTTAAAAGATATCAAATTCAAAATGTCTGGCGTGCGGAAAATACTCAAAAAGGAAGATATAGAGAATTCCTGCAATGCGATATTGATACGGTTGGGCCATCTTCGCCTATGAGTGATGCCGAAATTATACAGGTTGCTGCCGATTCTCTAAGGAAACTGGGATTTTCTAAATTTAAAATGCTCATTAATGATCGCGAAAATTTAGACTTTACAAAAAAAGATATCACAATAACACCCGATAAAAATATCAAAGCTGTAATTGCCATCGATAAGATGAAAAAAATTGGTAAAGAAGGCGTTTTCAAAGAACTTGAAACTTACTTCTCTAAAGAACAAGCAGTATCTATTCTTGAAATTATCCAGACCCTTTCGCCCACTAACCGCCTTAAGGAAATATTTTCTTTACTTGAAAAACTAGGGATTGATCAGACAAGCTATGAATTCTCGCCTACTTTAGCAAGAGGATTAAGTTACTATACCGGGCTTATTTTTGAAGTTGAAATAGACGGATATTCGGCAGGGTCGGTCTGCGGAGGAGGAAGATACGATAATTTGACTGGAATGTTTGCGAAAAGAGATATCCCGGCGGTTGGATGCGCTTTTGGATTCGACAGAATCATTGAAGCAATGGAAGAGTTTAAACTTTTTCCCAAAGATCTACAAACAACTAAGGTTTTAGTAACAATTTTCTCTCCGCAACTCAAACAGCAATCGATTGAAATCGCTTCGATCATTCGAACAATTGGTATAAATTCAGAAATATACCTAGACGAAAATGCAAAACTTGAAAAGCAACTGAAATACGCCGACCAAAAAGGGATTCCTTATGCGGTTATAATAGGACCGGACGAAGCAAAAAATAATACCGTAACATTAAAAGATTTAAAAAGCGGAACTCAAAAAACAATCCAAAACGATCAGCTTATCAACGAACTAGACTAGCATACCTTTACCGCTATTTGGAACTTATAACTTCTTGTTTATTGCGGTTTACGCTTAAATAGTGTATTATATATCTATAATGAAAGCAAATATTCATCCGCAATACTATAACGAAGCACAGGTAATATGTTCCTGCGGCAATGAATTTACAATAGGCTCAACTATACCGGTAATTCGTGTTGAACTTTGTAGTAAATGCCATCCCTTTTACACAGGAGAGCAAAGATTTGTGGACAGCGCCTCGAGGATTCAAAAATTCCAACAAAAACAGACTAAAGCATCAGCCTATAAAGTAAATGCGATGAAGAAAAAAGACGAGATGAAGAAAAAAGACAACGAACCTAAAACTCTCCGCGAAATGCTAATGGCAATAAAATAGAATGGAGGATTACAGACTAATCCAACTAAAGGAATTAGAAAATAAAATCCGGGAAACAGAAACTCTCCTTCTTGAACCCGACATGCAGGAACTCGCCCAAAAAGAACTTGATCTTCTCAGAGAACAAAAAGAAATCCTTGAAAAAAGTTTAAATTCGTCTTCTGACGAAAAAGAATCTTTTGACAATCGCAACATACTCCTTGAAGTAAAAGGAGCGGCCGGAGGAGAAGAAGCGAAATCCTGGGCGCAGGAACTTTTAAGAATGTATCAGCGTTTTGCCCAAAAGGCAGGATTGGTTGTTGAAAACCTGGATGAGGATGTTATTAAAATAACAGGAAAAAACGCCTTTGGTAAATTTAAATATGAAGCAGGAGTCCATAGGGTGCAAAGAATTCCAACGACTGAGAAAAGAGATAGGATTCATACCTCGACCGCAACGGTTTCTATACTGCCCGAGCTAGGAGACATAGATCTGCATGTAAACCCGGACGATATTGAGTTTGAAGCGTTTAGGTCGGGAGGACACGGCGGACAAAATGTTAATAAGGTTTCAACAGCAGTACGGCTTAAACATAAACCGACAGGCATTGTTATAACCTGCCAAACGCAAAGATTTCAAGCCCAAAACCGCGAAATTGCCATGGAAATGTTAAGAGCAAAACTTTGGGAAATGGAAGTTGAAAAACAGCAAACTGAAATTTCATCGCTTAAGTCAACTCAAGTTGGAAGAGGTATGCGAGCTGAAAAAATAAGGACATATAATTTTCCGCAAGATAGAGTTACAGATCACAGAATCAATAAATCATGGCATAATCTTCCATCTATCCTAGACGGAGAAAAACTAGAGGAAATAATTGAAGAAACAAAGAAAACGATAGAAAACCCCACGGAATAAAGCAATAATTATTGCCGAAAATTATTGGCTCGGGGCGGAGACAAGAGTAGCTGTTACTGTTTTTGTTGTTTGATCTCTCCAAAAAGTTATCTGTATACTATCCCCTACTTTTTTGTTCTCGATGGCAGAAGAAAGTTGATTTTTACCGGTTAATCTCTGATTATCTATTTTAATAATTATATCTCCTTTTTGTATACCTGCCTTATCTGCGGGAGAACCCGTTACAACATCTTCTATATAAGCCCCTTCCGGCACATTATTCAAAAGAGCAACTTGTTGATTAAGCATTTTGTAGGCAACACCAAGATATGGTCTTTCAAACTGCCCATGCTCATTAAAATTCTTTAAGCTGTCTTTTATAACATTTATAGGAATAGCAAAACCTATATTTTGACCATTCTGGGCTATAGCGGTGTTAATTCCAATAACTTGAGATGAAGAATTTAAAAGAGGTCCTCCCGAATTTCCAGGATTAATCGCCGCATCAGTCTGAATAACATTATCAAGTCTCTCCACATATCCTTGATATTGATCTCCTGCTGTTATACCGCGGCCTAAACCCGAAATAACCCCTGTAGTAACAGTGTTTCTAAATTGTCCGAGCGCGGTTCCAATAGCTATTACGAATTGACCAACCTGGAGATGAGAAGAACTGCCCAAAGGAGTAGGTATTAATTTTTTACCGGGATTTTGGGCAGGATCTATTTTAATAATGGCTATATCGTTCAAAGGATCACGATAGATTTTTTTAACATCATATTTTTTATCGTCGCTTGTTATAACTTGATACTTTGCTCCAACATCTGCTACTACATGTTTGCTTGTTACAATCAAACCGTCAGAAGAGATTATAAAACCCGAACCAATACTAACGGGCTGTTGAGTCTGATCGGGTTGTTGTCCCTGAAAAAATAATGAGAATGGACCAAGCTGATAAGGTGTAGTGCTTTGGGGAGATGACTCTTCCACTACGGTTACAACAGAAGGGCCAACTTTCTTAACCGCGCTAATTACAACTGATTCCTCCGTTACAACCTTTACTTTTTCCGGTGTTTGTACAACAGATGGTTTAAAATTTGAGAGCTGGGGAACATATTTTGAGACCGCGGAAAAGGCAAATAAAGCTAAAGTGAGAATAGCGACTAATACTATTAGTTTTCTCATAAGTTTTGCTAGAATTATTTTACCAATATCTCTACCGCTTTTTCAAGCTGTGCGTCATGTAATGGATTCTTTGTATCTACTGCTACAGTAAAATCCGGTGTCAAACCTTTTTTATTTACCCATGTTCCATCCGGTGTCAACCATTTAGCAATAGTTAAATGAAGCCCTGCCCCATTACCTAAATCCTCGGCCTCTTGAACAGTCCCTTTTCCAAAAGATTTTTCTCCAACAAGAACTGCTCGTTTATGATCACGGAGAGCTCCTGCTACGATTTCCGATGCCGATGCCGATCCCCCATTTATTAAGACAACAAGCGGAACATTCGTCAACAGTCCTTTCCTCGAAACATAAAGATTGGTTTTTTCACCACCCTTTTCTTCAGAAACCACAACTCCGCTTTTTATAAATTCGGAAGCTATAAAAGTAGCGTCTGTTAGATACCCTCCTGGGTTATTGCGTAAATCGAGTATAACACCTTTAAAATTCTTACTATTTTTTATTTGCAAATCAAGTTTATCAACTAACGAAATCCAGTCTTTATTAGTTTGATCTCCAAATTGAGAAAGCCTGATATAAGCAACCGAATCCTGACCTTGAGCCTTAAGCTTTGAACTTTGAATTCCGCTTATATCTTTTACTTTTTTTACCCATCCGGAAACGGTTTTAACTGTTATCGTATCTCTAACTATCTTTATATTAACAGGTTTTTGACTTCCTTTATGTATAACTGTCAAGACAACTGCTTTACCTTTTGGACCTCTTATTTTCGAAACTGCCTGTCCCAAATTCCAACCCAAGGTATCCTGACCGTCAACTTTAACTATAATATCTCCCGCTTTTATACCTGCTTTCTCCGCCGGGCTTCCGTCTAAAGGAGCTACTACAACAATATTTTTGTTAATCATGGAAAGTTCAGCTCCGATACCATCAAATTGTCCTGCCATTATCGATTTAAAATTTGCGTTTTGGGTAGGAGGCAAAAACATACTAAAAGGATCATTTAATGACGAAATCATTCCGGAAATAGCTCCATCCAAAAGTTTTGTCGGATCTACAGCCTTTTTATCATAATACGAACTATTGATTTGCTGCCAAACTGTCCAAAACATAGAAAAATCAATGCTTTTAACGCCAGCTGGCGGTTCTTTATTAATAACGTTAATTTGCGGATCATAGTGATTCCAATCAAAAGTAACCTTATTAATCCCAAAATAATAACCTACCAATAAGGATATAATGATCACCAAAATTAGCTGAAACGATTTTACTTTCATATAAAATTTGAGGAAAATAATTTCTAAAGCGACGTAAACGGTAAAAGAGCCAAATGTCTTGCCTGTTTAATGGAACGAGTAAGTTTCCGCTGATGCTTGGAACATATCCCAGACCGAGCTCTTGAGATTATTTTCCCTCTATCTGTTGTAAATCTTCTCAAAACTTCGTAATCGGAAAACCATGGTTCTTTTTTTTCTTTACAAAAGAAACAATCTTTAGGCTTAAGATTTTTTCTTCTTCGGGTTTTAGTATTTAGCTTTTTTTTCATATTTTAATAAAATAAACAATTGTTAAAAAGGAATATCGTCCGGCGCAACTTCTTCTGATTCCGATTCATTTTTACCTTCTGTTTTTTCATTATCTAGAATTCTATCTTGATCTTTTTGGACTGATTTATTTTCTTCTTTTTTTGGCTCTTTTTGCTTTTTCTCATCTTTTTTCTCAATCTGACTCTCCTCTAAATTATTTTCTCCTTCCTGTCTTTTTGGATCAAGAAGAATCATATTATCTATAACTACCTCTGTTGTTGACCGCGGCTGACCGTCTTGAGCTGTCCAGTTTCTGGTTGAGAGACGTCCTTCAACATACACTTTTCTCCCCTTTACCAGAAATTGAGAACAAATCTCTGCCAATTTATTCCAAGCAACAACCCTATGAAAATCTGCTTCTTCATGTTTTTGACCATCATCGGTTGTCCATGTTCTATTTGTTGCTATAGAAAAAGAACATACCGCGGAACCAGTTGGGGTATACCGCAGTTCCGGATCTCGAGTTAAATTACCAATTAGCTGAACCCTGTTTAAACTTCTAGCCATAATCGTTCACTTTCGTTCACTCAAATTCAAAATTTAAAATGCAAAATTCAAAATTAAGGTATTTTTATTATACTATAACTATATTATATAAACTTTTGAATTTTAACTTGCATTTTTGACCTTTGATTTTTGACTTTTTACCTAGTTCTTACCAACAAGTGTCTTAATATATCTTCTTCCGCTAATAATTTTTTCTCCAAATCGGAAAATGAAACTGCTTTATCTCCTTGTTGTTCTAGTGCCATAAGGAAATAAAAACCCAAACTTTCTTTTTTTATCGGATAACTTAACGCCTTTTCTCCCCACGAATCAATCTTAGCAATTTTTATATCGTGAATTAATGATTTTATTTTATCTAAAAGCTTCTCTCTTTCGGCTTGAGTCAAAGATCCTCTTAAAACAACCGCCAGTTCGTAAGTTCTCATCAACTTATCCTACCAAAATAAAAACCCAAAAGCAATAGAGAAATTACCCAAGATTATTTTCCAATCTTGAACTCCACCACATCCCCATCTTGCATGACATAATCTTTTCCCTCAAGCCGCGCCTTACCATTTTCCCGTGCCCCTTTCCAGCCTTTATTTTGAACAAAATCTTCATAAGACGCAACTTCCGCCTTTATAAAATGCTGAACAAAATCCGTGTGAATTACTCCAGAAGCGTCAACCGCTTTTGTTCCTTTTTGAATAGTCCAAGCCCTAACTTCTTTCTCTCCGCAAGTCAAGAATGAAATTAAACCCAACCGATCATATGCTGTTTGAATTAATCGCTCAAGTCCTGATTCTTTAAAACCTAAATCTTTGAGGTATTGTTTTTGTTCACTTTCCGAAAGTTCTGATAATTCTGATTCAATTCTTGCGCAAATCGGAACAATGTTATTTCGATCTGCCACTAATATACTAATATGTTGGCTTACTATAGGTTTTATCTTCTCTGCATTATAATCGCTTTCCGAAACATTCAAAACCACAATCTCGGGTTTTGCAGACAGTAAAAACAATTGTTTCGCCTCTTCTTGCTCTGTTTCTGTCAATTGAATGTTTCTTACCGGCTTTCCTTGATTCAACGTGTTTCTAATCTTTTCTATTGTTTCGTTTTGAGATTTAAGCTGTTGTTTTGCGCTTTGAGTTTTGCGCTTTGAGTTTTCAAGAGTATTCAGATCCGCTAACATGAGTTCTGTTTCAATGGTTTGATAGTCACTGAGCGGATCGACTGAACCCTCCCTTATTACATTGTCATCTGTAAACGCCCTCACTACATGAGCAATTAGATTTACTTCTCTGATATGGGACAAAAACTTATTGCCAAGCCCCGCACCTTCATTTGCACCTTTAACGAGTCCCGCAATATCTACAAATTTCACTGTCGCGGGAACTATTGGAGGAAGCTTTAAGCGCGGGGAGCTAATAAAATTTTCGCCGTGAACACTAGCGGGATTTTCGGATCTTGTTGATTGACTACCTTTCTTCGCGCTGTGAATAAGAAAATTTTCATTAGCGACCTCAGCGCCAATGTTATCTATAACTATCTCCGCCAATTTTTGCAAACGATCGTCCGGCACAGGAACCACACCGATGTTAGGTTCTATAGTGGCAAAAGGATAATTCGCCACAAACGCCTGCTGCTTTTTTAGCAGTGCATTAAACAGTGTTGATTTTCCAACGTTCGGGAGACCCACGATTCCTACATTTAAATTCATAAGGTTACTATAAATATCTCTGCGTGTAATTCTGGATCTGATCATTAGTCATAGATGTTTTAATGATAATCATATCTATCCTGAACAAAGTCGAAGGACAAATTAATTATAGCAGAAGATCGGAGATTAAAAAACGATTTGAATGTTTGTATTGGGCTAAATTATTTTGCGGCGTTTTGAAAAAATAACATTATTTGCTATATCCCGGCGGAATTGTTTTCCCTCAAAATCCCGCTCTTCCACTACTTTTGTTGCACGTTCTTTCGCCTCTCTAAAATCACTTCCTCGTCCGACCGCAAGATATACCCGTCCTCCGCTCGTCTCAACATGATCCTCATTAACTCTTGTCCCCGCGTGGAAAAGAAATGATCCGGAATCAAGCTGTTTATGAAGACCACTTATGGGAAATCCTGTTTCCGGATCTTGTGGATATCCGTGGGAAGCGGCAACAATTCCAACCGCAACTTCATTTTCAAGAAATCTCAAATGTTTAGCCGTCAGCGTTCCGTTGCGAACCGCATCTACCGCTTCCACAAAATCAACGCCTTCCTCAACCAACACGGAGATAACAGGAAACTCCGGATCCCCTCCCCTGCAATTAAATTCAATCACAATCGGGTTACCATCCTTATCAATCATTAATCCTGCATACAAAATTCCTTCGTAATAAATCTCTTTCTCCCGCATTTTCTCAACAATCGGATCCAATATCTCTTGCATAATTCTTTTTTCAAGTTGGGGAGTAATTGTCGGAGTCGGTGCAAATGCACCCATGCCGCCGGTATTTAATCCTGTATCATTTTCCCCAACCCGTTTATGATCCTGCGAAGAAGGCAGACAAACAATGTGTCCGTTTTTATCAACCAATGCTAAAACCGATGCCTCTCTTCCTTTTATCCGATCCTGCACCAACACCGGCTCACCACTTTTGTATTTTAGTCCGAATGCGACATCAACCGCCTGATCTGCCTCTTTAATAGAATCGGGGACCGTAACTCCCTTCGCGGCCATTAAACCATTTTCTTTTACCACGATATTTTCAGGTTTCCTGTAACGGATATACGCTTTTGCCCCTTCGCTATCAAAAAATGCTCGTGTTGGCGGATGCGGCACCCCCACCTCTTGCATAATTTGAATTGCAAACCATTTATCTGACTCTATTCGTGCGCCTTCTTGGTTTGGTCCAAACACATCAATCCCCACCTCGTTCATTCGGTTTCTGATTCCTAAAGCAAGCGGTTCTTCGGGTCCTACAATAACTGTATCGATACCTCTATTTTTTGCATCCTGCACCTGACGGCTAATATCAGTTGCGGCAATAGGAACATTAGATCCTATCGTTCCCGCATTTCCCGGGGCAACTTCAAGATGTGCAACCCAAGAAGATTGTTGAATCAACCTAAACAGACTGTGTTCCCGAGCGCCGGATCCGATAATCCGAATTCTCCTATCTCCTTTATTTTCCTTCTGAGGATAAACACTTCTCTCTTTCATCCTAATATAATTAGACACTGCCAACCAGTATTGACGTTATGTTAAACAAATGGGTTTCAAAAAGCAAGAGAAAAATTAGAGTTATAAGAAATCGCCTATTGCCACTCTAATGCTACGTATTTTGTAAAAAAGCAAAGAATAGATCATTTACAAGTAATAACTTAAATCAAAAATTATTTTTTAACATACTAGTTCGATTTAACAATTCTCTTTCTTATTGTTCCGGGTCTGACTGCATATGCCGGTCTTTTCTCCTTTTCGTAAATCGTTAAGCTCCCGATTAGTTTACCGCAATTTCTACATTTTAGAGAGGAACCGCTTACGTCTTTATAAATTCTATCAACGTACATCCTTTTTATAATTCCTGGTCCGTCCTTCTGATAATCAAAAAGCTTTTCGTTACAAGAAGAGCATCTTATTTCAAGAAGTCTTGAATATCCGCCCCTAGATTTCCTATAGACATCATTCTTCAGCTTCACTCGACAATTATAACAAAATTCATTTCATCCTTAAATTCTTGAGTATTTAAGGATATTATAAAAATTATTTGGGGAGATTTTGATCGGGTTAATTAAGAATCTTTTTGGAAAATAAATTAAAAAATTTTATGTTCCGAGTTCTACCAAAACATATTTTGCCGAAGGAACAACCTTGCGAATTTCAAGCTCTATTGTCCCAATAATCTTTTCCAAATCTTTTATCTTAAGCCCTTTGGCAATTTCCACATCCAAACTTACCAAAAGTTTCTCCGATCCTATATGCAAAGTTTTCAGATCCGTTATTGCATCAACTTTATCAACGGACAAAGCTGTCTTTCGTATCTTGTCCTCTACTTCATAAGATGCCGCTTTGCCAACCAGCATATCCTTAATGCCAAAAATCAAGAAAACAGAAATAATTGCCATAACTATGCCGATTCCCATTGCCCCTATTCCGTCGAGCCTCATATTCCCGGTTGAAACATAAACCAAAATTGCCAAAAAACCCATAATCGATGTTAAGACTCCCATCAGATCAAGAGTGAAAGTTGTTTTTGTTTCAACTAAAGACGACTTATAAAAAATCTTAAGGATATTAAAAAAACTTCTTTTATTAACTAATCGCTTATAACTCAACAAAAAAGAATAGCTGTTGGTAACAAGGGTAATAAAAAGAACAAGAAAAACAAGGCTTATGTTTGTTATGCCTGTCGGCTGTAAAAACCGCCTAAAACCAAGATAAAAAGAAAATGTAGATGTTATACCAAACATTATTAAGGCGGCAAGAAAAGTCCAAAAGTAAATTTCGCGCCCGTACCCAAAAGGGTGAGTTTTGTCTTCATTTCTCATGGAGCGCATAATACCGATTAGCAAAAGCCCAGAGGAAATAAGGTCTGAGAAATTCTGCAGAAATTGAGTCAGCATAATAACGCTGCCGGATAAAATCGCAACAACAAGGCTTACAAAAACATTTACAACATCCGTTAAAAATGACGTAAGGATTATCCGTTTAGCGCTAAGTCTTCTATCTGTTTTTAAATCTTCCATTTTTATTCCTTAAAAAATTTCAATAAAACAACCGCGTTATTATGTTCTGTATCTTTTGCCGCGTAAAGAAGGGTAACTGATTTTTTCTCTTTTATCAACTGTTTAAGTTTTGCGAATTCTTTATTATTCGATATTTCTTGATCGTATCGCCTTTCAAATTCTTCCCATTTTTTTGGATCGTGGCCAAACCATTTCCGTAAACTGTTACCGGGAGCTATTTCTTTAAACCAAAAGTCTATATGGGCTTTTTCTTTTGATAAACCCCTTGGCCAAAGCCTATCTATCAAAATTCTATACCCATCTTTCTTGTCGTATTCCTCGTAAACTCTTTTTATCTTTACCACATTTTTATTGTAATACGTTTTTTACTTATTTCGCAAATTCAATATTTCTTTCTATCATCTTAAATCTTTGCTCTGCTTATTAAGTAAGAGCTTAAATCCTAAGCGGCTATGTAAATTCTAAGATCTCCCCTCCCCCCTAAGCTGAATGTTGCTGATTATTTATTTTATTTCAGAAGAATTATTTAATAAAGGAGCTAATTTTCGTTTAATACCAGAAATAATCATTTTTCTATATCTTTCGTAAACTCGATTTTCAAAATTTCCTTCTTCTAGAGTTCTAAGTTTTTTTTCCAGGGATGCTTTATTATCTGAATCGTAGTTTCCAAGAGCGGAAAGATTATGCTCTACATATGTTCTCATTATGTCATCCGCCAATATATCTCTATTTAAACTGAGATCAATAAATTGAATATCCATATGTTCCAACGCCTTTTTTACTCTTTCAGCCATATCTTTTTCTCTCCTATTAAAAACAGAAATAAAATGTTCTGGATCTTCAGGGAATATTAACTGCAACGGAGGCGGACTATATCTCAGTTTTGCGACTGCTCCCAGTCTCTTTCCAGGAAGATAACTATCAGCGGCTTTAACTACTCTCTCTTGAGCGTTTTTAAAAAACTGATTCATATCTAGTTTATCTATTGTTTGAAGCATCTCTTCTTTCATATCATCTGAAATGGGTAGGCTCGGTGTCTGAGTCTCATGACTACGTCCGTAATCAACTTCACCTCTTGCAGGATACCAAAACGTCAGAAAATCTCCCCCTGAATAATGTGTCGCTATGTCAAGCCTGGGTGTTAATGTTGGACCTTTTGCTACCAGGCCAAACTGCTTCATTGATTCAATCGCAGTTTCTCCCACAGCTGAAACATGAAACAATAAACGAGGACGTTTTACACCAAGAGTTTCCTGGGATTTAACTACTTCTCCTTGATCCACTGTCATAGTTCTAATTTTTACAAATTATCTTTACTAAAGCAAGTAATACGTTTAAATTTCCTTGTGCTCCGTACACCTCCGATGTGTATTGACTTGACACCTCGGGATTTTTAACCAGTTACAAAAACCCCTTGCAAAAATTTAAAGAATGATTATAATAAGATTATGGATTGGAATAAACTTGCAGACGACAATACAATTGAAGAAACTAAAAACGCTTTTAACTCTAATGGGTTTAACGTTGTAGTTGTAAAAAATTCAGAAGAAGCAAAAAATAAGGTATTGGAGCTTGTGCCAAAAGGCGCGGAGGTTATGGCTATGACATCCGTAACTCTTAATGTTACAGGAATAGATGAGGTATTAAATGATTCAGAGAATTACAATTCTCTTCGAAAAAAACTGATGTCAATGGATCGAAAAACCCAAGGACGGGAAATGAATAAATTGGGATGCGCTCCAGAATATGCCATAGGAAGTGTTCAGGCTTTGAGCAAAGATGGTCATGTGATGATTGCATCAGCCTCCGGCAGTCAATTACCGGCTTACGCATATGGAGCAAATAAGGTTATCTGGGTTGTCGGAGCCCAAAAAATTGTTGAAACAAAAGAAGAGGGATTTAAAAGAATCTATGAACACTGTTTTCCTTTAGAGAATCAACGCGCCTTAAAAGTTTACGGAAAAGAGAGTTCTGTCAATAAGATTCTCGTCCTTAATAAAGAACCTATCCCCAACCGTTCCACAATAATTATAGTCAAAGAAGTACTGGGTTTCTAGTTTTTAATCGAAATTTAACTTCGTAATTTTCCGATTGCTGTTTTTCCATAGTCACGGTCCTGAATATCGTACCCCATTTCCCGAATCTTAGTACGGATCCGATCCGCCTCACTAAATTGTTTATTTTTTCTAAAAACTTTTCTCTCTTGTACAAGTTTTAAGATTTCATTCGGTATTTCTTGGTCTTTTGCATTAAAACCTGCTCTAGCCCGCGAGGCAAATCCCATAAGATCTAAACCCAGTATTTTGTCAAATTTTATTAAACTCTCTGCTTTAGCGCTTGTCGGATAATCCGAACGCACCAGATCCCACATAATAGCAAGTGCTTTCGGCATATTTAAATCATCATTGATGCTGGCTAGAAACTTTTCTTCAAACACGGCACATCCCACCTTGGGCTTGTCCCATCCTGCAATTTCCTGTGTCAAGCGCTCAAGGGAAACCTGCGCGGCCCGTATGGCCTCCCATGTAAAATTCATTTCCTGCCGATAATGCGTCTCCAAAAAAAGATAACGAAGAGTTAAAGGATCGAAACCATTTGTAGCAATATCCGTAACGGTATAGGTGTTACCAAGACTTTTACTCATTTTCGCTCCATCAACCAGTAAAAAGGCATGATGAACCCAATAGTTTACAAACCTTTTG
This sequence comes from Patescibacteria group bacterium, assembly GCA_023487605.1. Classification (GTDB taxonomy): domain Bacteria; phylum Patescibacteriota; class Microgenomatia; order Levybacterales; family UBA12049; genus JAMDEE01. The sequence continues at coordinate 226 of JAMDEE010000003.1, read as the reverse complement.
CCAGAAGCCGCCTCCGATTGTATTATTTCGTTGGTATGATGAACATTAATATGGTCTATTCCGCCGGTATGAATATCAAATGTTTCACCTAGCGCTTTTACCGACATAGCGGAACACTCAATATGCCAGCCGGGAAAACCCAATCCCCAGGGACTTTCCCATTCCATCTGACGACGCAAAGCGGAGTCATCCTGAGCGGAGTCGAAGGATCTTCCATCTGGATAAC
>JAMDEE010000007.1 GCA_023487605.1 Patescibacteria group bacterium | reverse complement strand
AAAAGAATTAACTGATTATCTTGAATATTATCACACAAAAAGAGCGCATCTCTCTCTTGATATGCAAACACCTAATGATATACTGAAAAAGTTTAACATAATGACGGATATTTAAGGAAACATACCGGCAGCAGGGCAAGTTCTAATTACTAATATCTAAATCCTAAATAATCTCAAAACCAAAATAACCAAAATTTCAAGTTTAAAAACTTCAAAAATGTCTGATTTCAAAAATTCCATTCATAAATCAGAAATCAGTAATCGGAAATCTTCGTTATGGTATTATATTGCCATGGTTATACTCGGTATCGACCCCGGAATAGGAAGATGCGGTTGGGGAGTGGTCGAAGTTCAAGGTTCAAAGTTAAAAGTTAAAAGCTTCGGGTGTATAGAGACTCCGCCAAGTATGGAAGTTTCCCAAAGGCTCGCGGCAATCCACAGGAATATTTTAAGTCTTATAAAAAAATATTCGCCGGATGCCCTGGCGGTTGAGGAGTTATTTTTTAATACAAATGCAAAAACCGCGTTTGTCGTCGGGCAGGCAAGGGGAGTCGTATTGCTGGCGGGAGCCGAAAGTAAAATAAAAAACTATATTTATACTCCTTTACAGGTTAAAATCGCAGTCACGGGTTACGGCAGGGCAGAAAAAGAACAGGTGGGAAAAATGATAAAAACAATCTTAAATCTTAAAACCGTGCCAAAACCCGACGATACGGCAGACGCCCTGGCAATTGCGGTAACCCATGCATTTTCCTATCGGAGCGCCGCTCGGTAGTTACGTATTTGAGGATGACGCTCGCCAAACAAAACATAATTCATAGAAACAACCCCGTTCGCTAAACGAAAGCCTTTTTTGGAGTTTGCCTCAAAAAGATGCGACGGCTTTCAATTCACCTCAAAACGAACACCCTCGCGGCGTACTACCTTTAATCTGTAATCGGTAATTTTTTTTCTGTGCTATAATCCTTCTAACGCAAAGCGTAGAGACTAGCGTCTAGTAAATAGCGTATAGTTAAGAACTAAACGCTAGTAACTAGTAACTAATTACTAATGTTATGATAGGTTCGCTTAAAGGAATAGTCGAAATTTTAGACAGGCCGTACGTAATCATAGACGTAAACGGAGTCGGATACCGCGTTTTAACTCCCGACGGACTTTTTGCCAAGCTTTCGCCAAACGAAAAAATCCACCTTTTCACTTTTACTTATGTCAGAGAAGACGCTCTTGAGCTTTTCGGTTTTTCCGAAGCCGCCGACCTTAAACTTTTCGAAAGCCTGATTACGGTTTCGGGTGTCGGCCCCAAAACGGCTTTAAATATTTTTTCTATCGGCACAAAAGACCAGATTACCGAGGCTATTGTCAAAGGAGACGTTTCGTTTTTTACATCCGTTCCGCGCCTGGGGCTTAAAAATGCCCAGAAAATAATCATCGAGCTTAAAAGCAAAATGGGAAGCCTCAATCAGGATTTTGACCTTTCGGGCAAAGACCAGATGGAAAATAACGAAGTAATTGCCGCTTTGAAAAATTTCGGTTTTTCAACCCAGGAGGCGCAAAAAGCTTTAAGGGAAATAAAAACCCGGGGGTTGAGAACCGAAGACAAAATAAGACTGGCGCTAAAAGCGCTGTCGCGCTAGTTGTGGATTTAGGATGTAAGATTTAAGATTCATGAACCTTTAAGTCCGAATATATTAAATTTAGAAATTAGAAATTTTGATTATGAATAAGGACAAGGCAAAAATAAAAGAAAACGAATCGGAAAAGTCCAATCCCGAGGAAGAGATTCTATTCACTTCTCTTCGCGCGTCAAACTGGGATGAATTTCACGGCCAGAAAAAAGTAAAAGAAAGCTTAAAAATAGCCCTGACCGCGGCCAAAAAAAGAAAAGAGTCGCTTGAACACATTCTTTTATACGGGCCTCCGGGACTTGGCAAAACAACCCTTTCCCATATTATTGCCAAAGAAATGAAGGCAAATATCAGAATAACTTCGGGGCCTGCAATAGAAAGAGCGGGGGATTTGGCGTCAATACTTACAAACTTGGAAAAAGGAGATGTTCTGTTTATTGACGAAATTCACAGGCTGAATAAGGTGGTTGAGGAAACTTTGTACCCCGCAATGGAAGACTACGCCTTGGATATTATTATCGGCAAAGGCCCGAGTGCCCGCACTCTAAGGCTGGACTTGCCCCAGTTTACAATTGTCGGCGCAACCACAAGAATAGGCTTAATGTCCGCACCTCTTCGGGACAGGTTCGGGGTTGTTTACAGGCTTTCTTTTTACGAACCCGAAGATTTGGAAAAAATTATTCTTGAAGGCGCAAAAAAACTCAAGCTTTCCATCGACAAAGACTCGGTAAAAGAAATTGCCAAAAGGGCAAGGGGAACGCCGAGAATTGCCCTTAAGCTTTTAAAAAGAGTCAGGGATTTTGTGGAAGTTAAGTCGGACGGGAAAATGACCAAAGAGCTGGTGAGACAGGCTTTGGATATGCTAGAAGTCGACGAGCTGGGACTTGATTCTTCCGATATCCGCTATCTTAAATCCCTAATTCAAAAACACAACGGCGGGCCCGTGGGGATAGAAACAATTGCCTCAACAATTTCCGAGGACATAGGCACAATAGAAGAAGTTATCGAACCGTATCTTCTTCAGATAGGATTTCTTAAAAAAACAACCAGGGGAAGAGTTGCAACAAAAGCGGCCTACGACCATTTAAAAATCAAATATCCCCACGAGGAAGAGGATAAAAAAGGCAAACAGCAAAAACTCATCTAGTTTCTTGATCTTGACCGTCTTAAACTCCGTAATTCAAGATCTCAAAAATTCAAGTTCAGAAAGGTCAAAGATATCCAACATCAAAATTCCAAACCCCGGTCCTAAATGGCTAACCCCAGTATCCTTCCCTGACTTTTCCCTGCGTAAGGTCGGAAAAATACCGTAAATTCATTCTCCCTCCGCTTCTTTGTCTCATGATTGTCTTTATTCTGTCTATTTTATCCGAAAGGACCGGATCTTCCGCCGCCCTTATTGTTGCAACCTGAGGATAAGTCATTAAAAGTTCCGCAACCGTTGCCCTGTCTTCGTAGACATTCATTCTGCCGTAATCGGTGGCAAAACCCGTCGAGTCACAGCCTTCGTATTTATCGCCGACATATCCGTTATGGTTTACGAGATTCCAATACCTGTATTCCAAAACCCTGCCGAAATCCTTTAAGCGCGGATTCATTCGGGAATGCTGATTATAGTCGGAGGCATGAAACAATTCGTGATGAATAGTGTTGTTTACTAAAGGAGTTGCAACAACATACACCGTGCCGTCTGGATACGTCACTCCGTCAATTACGTTTTCTCCTTGTTTTAGGGAAAATACAAACCTGATTGCTTTTACTCTGCATTGCTCAATAAATTCCGGAGGATATTTTGAAATTTCTTTTCTTAGTACGCGGGTTGCATCACCTGCTTCAATAAGTTTGAGTTTATTTATCGCCAAACTCTGTTCGTCTTCTTCGGTTTGTCCTCTCATTTCCACAGTCAAACCGTAAACGTCTCTTAGGTATGCAATATTATCCCGAACGGATTCCCGGGCTCTTACCGCACTGTCGTAATTTGGAAGAATCAATCTTTTTGCTGTCCTTACAATTCCCTCGTGCGGGCTTAAACGTTCCGTCATAAGAAGAAATTATACCATTCAGCTCTCCTGCCTTCAACTATAGGCCCCAACTAAATTCAGGATATCAAAAATTCCAATTTCGTTTGATAAGTCTTGAGCGAAAACGAACAGGTCAAAATATTTATAGGGGGGTAAACTTAATTTGTAGATTAGAATTTAAGGCCTGCGCTAATTTTCCAAGAAACTCAATGGAGGGATTAGACCTTCCTGATTCAAGTCTGGCAATTGCGGATTGTTTCGTGCCGAGTTTTCTTGCAAGTTGCTCTTGGGTAATTCCTTTTTTAATTCTGACGTTTATTATTGCGGCAATAAGAGCATACTCCGGCTTAAGCCTCTCGTATTCTTTTTTTACTTCCCGGTTTTTGAATAGCTCTTTTTTAAATGTTTTCCAGTCTTCCATAGCCAATTTAATATAACATATATGTTATATTAAATCAAGCCTTTTCTTGGCTGTTTTTATTTCTTTTTCCGGAGTTTTTTGGGTCTTTTTCTTAAACGCGTGTAAAAGATAAATTCGGCTTTTCTTAAAAGAATAGAAAATCCTAACTTCCTCTTTTCCTCTAATTCTTAATTCATAAATCTCTTTTGTTAATTTTTTAGAGTGGGGCATCTTCAGCATAAATCCGAACTTTTCCAAAAGGTCTACCGTGTGGATGATTTTTGCGGCCGTTAACGGATCGCATGACTTAATAAAGTCCTCAACGGGGTTTTCTCCGCGGTTAGACTCGAATAGAGCAATTTTCCAAGTCATACATCAATATGTATGGATTTAGATTCCGGAAATCAAGATATCGAGGATTCAAGTTCAAAGAGGTCAAAAATATCTCACATCAAAAATTTCAATTTCAAGTTTCAGCCTCTACCATCCAGCTTCAAATTCTAACTCCCAGCGTCCAGCGTCTATCATCAAATCTTGGTCCGTCGGGCCTAGTGGTCTTTTCTTCCGTTTAAAAATATATCCCAGTTAAATTCGTCATTAACAGTTTCTTCTATTAACTCCAAAGTTCTAAAAACCTGGTCGTAGCCTTGGTATTTTTCAACTTCTTTGGGGCTCATTTGTAAAAGTTTGTCGGTAAGTCCTTCAATAACCATATTATCCGTTATCATATCTTCAAAGCCGTCTCCGTCTTCGGCCTCTTTAATTAAGTTAATTCTGTACATTGCTCCAAAGCGGACGGTCGGAATAACCGAGTCGATGCTGATAAAGTGGATAGGGGATTCGCCCAAAAATTCTGCCAAATTGTCGATTTGCTCGTTGAGGTCGGGTTGTGTCAAAGGGGCTTCTCTTGGCGTATTAAAATCCATGTCCCATGGTCTTGGTAATTCGGCGCTATTTGCCATTCAGCAAACTATATCAAGGTTTCTTCCCCTCGTCAACAAGTATCTTAGACCTTAATCCCAGTCTTTGGTTTTAAGTTTTATAGTGCTATGCAAACAAATTTTGTCCGCAAACCAATCCTGTTTGCCGCGGACGGCATAAGGTAAACGGCCTTATTTATGTATAGTGCACTAACCTATTATACAGTGGGTGATTAAAAGATAAGGTATAAGACTTATAACATCCGGAAGGCGTGAAAGTTCTAATTATTCAATTTCAATAGAGGTGGTATATTTACTTACCTTGTTTCCACTTAAAATTTTAATTAATTTTTCAGACATTTTTATCTGTTCTTTAATTAATTTTATAAATTTTCCATTTCCATAGTTTCTGTCAAGGGTGTAGGCAAAATCAAAACCTACATTGTGCGTGAAGAATTTTCCATCTATAAATTTTTGTCCCCCGACAACAAAACCGTATCTTAAATATGGATATATCTCTTTATGTCTGATAGCTTTTGTAGAATAAGTTATGACATCATGGGTAGAAAAGCCTCCGAATTTTAGTTCCAAAACTACCAGTGGAACTTTTTTGTTAGATATCAGTAAATCCGTTTGAAAAGCAAATTGACCTCTAGATGGTTTTTCAATATTTGCAGGCTTTAATTTACCATTAGGGTCAATATTAATTTTATATAAAAGACTTTTTCCCTGTGAAACAACGTATTCGGGAAAATGTTTTCTAAGTATGGTTAGTAGTTTGTCAGAAAATTCCTTTTCGTCCATTTAGCTTACTCGAAAAATACCGCTTTAGAATTCAGAAGTCAAATTGAACAGTTATAGTAAAAGTGCTAGAATCCGATTAATGACCAAGGATCAAGCGAAAGAAGAAATAAAGAAGTTAATTGCTAAATATGAGCAAGTAAAAACCTCTGGAAGAATCAAAAGCTACACAGAAGAAGAAACAAAAAATTCATTTATTAAACCCCTATTTGAAATATTAGACTGGGATTTCTCAAGCAAAGAGGAAGTTTCTGCGGAAGAAAGTATTTTATCATCAGGTAGGGTTGATTATGGATTCTATATAAATGGAAGAGCAAAGCTTTACCTTGAAGCAAAACCATTAAAAGCCGATTTAAATAATGAGGATTACGCAAGACAGGCCATTAGATATTCTTGGAATAAGGGTGTAACGTGGGCTGTTCTAACAGATTTTGAAGGGTTAAAGGTTTTTAATGCTCAATTAATGTCAAAGTATCTGAGCGACAAATTATTTTTCAACCTTAACTATATAGATTATCTAAATCGTTTTGATCAGCTATGGCTTTTATCAAAAGAGTCTTTTTTAAATAATGAATTAGATAAAGAAGCTGAAAAAGTGGGAAAGAAAATTCTTAAAACTCCAGTGACTGACTCTCTATATAAAGATCTTAACAAATCTAGGGAAATACTCCTTAAAGAGTTATCTATAATGAATGAAAAAGTAGATAAAGACTTATTAGAAGAAGGAGTGCAAAGATTATTAGATAGGTTAATTTTTATTAGAGTTGCTGAAGATAGAGGGATAGAGTCTTCCACATTGATACCCCTTTTGAGAGCATGGGAAACTAGCGATAGAAAAGTTGAATTATATGCGTCAATGGTCTCTAAATTTAGAGAACTGGATAAATTATATAATTCAAATTTATTTTCGCCTCATCCCTTTGAAGCCTGGAAAGATTATGGGGACTCAACAAAGAAAGTAATAAATATTCTTTATGGTAACCCTGGCTATTACGAATATGATTTTAGCGCCATTCCTGCAGATATTTTGGGAAGTGTATATGAAAACTATTTGGGCTTCAAATTATCCCAATCTCAAAAAGGTTTGTCTTTAAATAAAGCAGCAGGAAAAAGAAAAGAACAAGGAATTTATTACACGCCAGCTTTTATTGTTGATTACATTGTTAGAAATGCTCTAAAGCCAATTTTAGATAAATGCACAAGCGTCAATGACTTAAAGAAAATTAAAATTTTAGATCCTGCTTGTGGTTCTGGTTCTTTCCTAATAAAAGCGTTGAGTCCCCATA
>JAMDEE010000022.1 GCA_023487605.1 Patescibacteria group bacterium | reverse complement strand
ACAACGGATTAAACAACCGATTATTCTTACAACTCATACCTTGAATTACAAACCCCCGCCTAATCATCCATGGAGACGGTACGCAAAAGTTGCTCCCTAGGGGGGACATTTCTATTGTGGAATGACATTCAAATTTGTTATCTAAATTTGTTATCGCTTTAATGATTTAAATCATTAAAGCGGTTTTAACGGCGGTGTGGAATTTTCTATATCTCTTCGAGTTCCCACCTTCCAGGTGGGAACTCGGACATTCCTTCTATTACTGCTTGAGCCAATTTTTGTTTTTGATCACTTGTTATTGTCATTGTAATGCCTCCACTAGAGAGTAATATGCCGGTTTAGGTTGGTAATTATCATCAAAAAGAAGTGGTTCATCATCCTCTGAATAGAACGCTTTGATCCATGAATATTTATCTATTACTCCCCAAGTGTTGAGAGCTTTGAAGTTTGGAACAGAGAACGCGGCTTCTAAAACATATTTGTAAATTTCAGCTTGTTTTTTGAGTTTTTCATCTCTTGTTCCTTGAGCTTGCGATATTTGAACATCCATTTCGGTAATATGAATCTCAAGTCCTAAATCAGAGAACCGTTTCATATTTGCCGCTATATCTTCTTTTGATGGCGCTTTACCACAGTTTTCTGAATCTTCTGTTCCAACATGCATCTGAAAACCAATTCCGTGCATTGGGACGCCTTTGCTAAGTAAGTTTTTAACCAGCTCATACATATGGTCAGATTTTTCATCCAAACCTTCAACGCCCCACTCGTTATAAAACAGCTTGGCGTTCGGATCTGCCTCATGTGTCCATTGAAAAGACTTTGCAATAAACTCCTGCCCCAAATTTTGTAGCCAAAAAGAGTTAGGATCTAATCCGTCATAGTTTAATGCTTCATTAACCACATCCCAGGCATAAATTTGCCCTTTATATCTTCTAACGACTGTAAAAATGTGTTCTTTTAAAATATCCCAAAGTTCATCTTTGCTAAAATTTACTTTTGTTAACCAATCCGGCAAATGTTTATGCCACACTAAGACATGGGCATGGACAGCAAGATTATTTTCTTTTGCAAAATCCATAAACAGATCTGCTTGGTCAAAGGTAAATCTATCTTTTACAGGATGTGTATTAAACCACTTCATGGCATTCTCAGGAGTTACCATATTAAACTCTTTTTTTACTAACCTTTTATATTTTTCATCGGAGACTAATTTTTCCACATTAATAGCAGCGCCTATATAGATGCCTTTCTTGATGGCTAAATCTTTTAAAGGAGTATTCATTATTAAATCTTTTTCTAAACTTTCTTCAATAATTATGCCTTTGTAATTCACAAATTCTATTATACAGCAAAAATTAGCAGAAAGTTCGAAGTTAAGAGTCAAGTACGTTTAGGTTGGGGTTTTAGTAGCCGCCCATGTCTCCCATGCCGCCGGGCATTCCTCCTGGCATTCCAGGCACTGATTTTTCGGGTTCTTTCATGTCGGTAATTAAAGCCTCTGTGGTTAAGATCATCATGCCAACCGAAACCGCATTTTGAACAGCAGATCTGGTAACCTTTGCGGGATCAATAATTCCTGCCTCTGTCATAGAACCAAAGCCTAAAGTCATTGCGTTAAATCCAAAATCGCTGGTATCTTTTTTGTTATTTAACACTTCTTCTATCTTTTTTAGAACCCATCCATCATCCGCTCCCGCGTTTTTCGCTATCCATCGAATAGGTTCGGCAAGAGCTTTATATAAAATTTCAACTCCTGTTTTTTCGTCGTCATCGGTAAGAGAGTTTTTAAGAGATGGCAGAGCCTGCCGTGCTTTGAGAAGAGCGATTCCTCCTCCTGGTACTATGCCTTCTTCCAAAGCCGCTTTGGTTGCGGAAACAGCATCATTTACTCTTTCTTTTTTTTCTTTAAGCTCTACTTCTGTTGCGGCGCCAACGTTGATAACGGCAACTCCTCCGGATAGTTTAGCCAGTCTTTCTTGCAGTTTCTCGCGGTCAAAATCCGAGGTCGTTTTTTCTATAGCGGTTTTAACCTGTATTATTCTTGCTTTAAGAGCTGACTTATCTCCCTTTCCGCCTATTATTTTGGTATTTTCTTTGTCTGCCCAAACCTTATCTGCTTTTCCGCAGTCATCCAGTGTGACACTATCCAATTTTCGTCCCGTGTCTTCCGAGATCACAGTTCCTCCGGTTAGAATTGCGATATCTTCAAGCATTTCTTTTCTTCTGTCTCCAAATCCCGGCGCTTTTATAGCAATTGCATTAAATGTTCCCCGCAGTTTGTTAACAACTAAGGTTGCGAGGGCTTCTCCTTCTATGTCATCTGCGATAATTACAAGATTTTTGGAAGATTTAACCAAATTTTCCAGGAAAGGTAAAAGATCATTTAAGGCGGAAATTTTTTTGTCTGTTATTAAGATATACGGATTTTCGATTTCGGCTTCCATACGGTCGGGATTGGTAACAAAATATGCGGAGGCGTAGCCTTTGTCAAATTCCATTCCTTCTTTGTATTCGATAGATAATTCTAAACCTCGTCCTTCTTCAACAGTTACAACTCCGTCTTTGCCGACTTTTTTTAGAGCTTCCGCGATTAATGTTCCTATTTTGTCATCTTGTGCGGATATTGTGGCAACTTTAGTAACATCAGTATCTTTGATAGTTTTCTTCATTTCTTTTATTTCGGCAAGAACACTTGCTAGTGCTTTTTCTATACCTATCTTAAGAATCATGGGGTTTGCGCCCGAGGTAACATTTTTAAAGCCGTTATTTACAATAGATTGAGCCAAAAGGGTTGCTGTTGTTGTGCCGTCTCCAGCGACATCATTGGTTTTAGAAGCGGCTTCTTTTACAAGCTGTGCACCCATGTTTTCATAAGGATCCGGAAGCTCTATCTCTTTAGCAACTGTTACGCCGTCATGGATAACATTCGGAGCTCCCCATTTTTTATCAATGGCTACATTTCTGCCTTTTGGACCAAGCGTTGTAACAACCGCTTTAGCCAAAATATTTACCCCTTTTACAAGGGATTGTCTAGCATCTTCTGAAAATTTTATTTGTTTTGCCATATATCAAGAAATGAGAAATGAAAGTTGAGAGATGAAAAATATTTCTCATCTCTCATTTCTCATCTTTCAACTAACTATTGCCAGTATGTCTTTTTGTTCAACCAACGTCCATTCTTCTCCCTCGATTTTAATTTCATTTCCTCCCCATTTTTTGTACATGATTTTTTGTCCGACTTCTACAACCATTGGCACTAATTTACCTGCTTCGTTAATAACGCCTTTTCCGATCGCCATAACAATTCCCATCTGGGGTTTTTCGCGAGCAGTATCTGGTAATATGATCCCGCTTTCGGTTTTTGCCTCGGCTGCCAAAGGTTTAACTAAAACATTGTCAAACAAGGGCGTTATCTTTTGTTTATTGCTTTTTACCATATATTTAATTTTAGGACAGATATGAAATTGCGTTAAGAAGGGCAGAGATCAATATCACTTAATGTTAATGACTGCTAATTTATACAACAAAATTATTTTTGTGTCAATATCCTAGAGTATAAAACTTATAGCAACTTGACAGTATATTAATTTGTTTATACTATTGATATGATTACTCTATGTTTAACATGTCTGGCAAAAAATTTTTTCTCTTGGGTTTTGTTATTGTTCTTTTAATAGCAATACCTTTAACCGTATATCTTGCCCAAAAACAGCAGGAAGTAAGATCTCATGCCGCTCCCAATACAACCCTTTCGTTTCAGCAAACCAGTCCACCAGCTGGTTCACCTGTTACCGTTAATAATACGGTTAGTCTTGATTTATATCTGGATCCCCATAATGGCGCTAATCTCGTATCTTTTTTAAGTCTTAGCATAAGATATGATCCCCAATATTTGGGCAGTCCGGTTTTTACTCCTGATACGGCAGATTCTCTGCTTATTCCGGGTGTTTCTGCTACCCCTGTTATAGACCAAACGAATGGTTTGATTCAGGAAAACTTTGCGGTGGCTGGCAGTGCCGCTCTTGGCGGAACACAAGGCGTAAGCAGTAAGATAATGCTTGGAAGTTTTTCTTTTACGGCAATTGCTACAACCAGCGCTGGTACGCCAACACAAATAACCTTTGACGGTACAAAGGCTTATTCAACTAATCCGACTGATCCAAGTAGCCAAAATGTATTTTTGGCCAGTTCGTCTACGCCTGCTTCTATAGTTATAGTTGAAGCGGCATCTGCTACTCCTCCTGTTTCCGCGTCGCCAACAGTGGCAGGGGCAGGACCTGTTTGTCAAAGTTTTACAGCCGACAGAACAGCCTCGGGCAATGCGCCATTTGATATAGCTTTTACAGCAACAGGCAATGATTCTAACGCCACCATCAGTAAGGTTACTTTTAATTTTGGCGATGGTCCAACCCAGGATGTTACCCAAAGCGGAGGTATAGGCACCAACTCGGTCAGCGTACAAATAGCACATACCTATCATAATCCAGGATCGTATACAGCTTCTGCAATTTTTACAGACAGCAATAATGCGGTAAGCGCTGTTGGTACTTGTACCTTACCTGTTACGGTTTTTGCCGCTAGTACCGGCACAACTGGGGGAACAGGAGGATCGGGTTCCGGGACAGGGTCTGTGTCCGCTGGGCTTAGTCCAACTCAAACAACAGAAGCCACACAAACACAACCTACGAATATTCAAAATACAACAACTGTTACGCCTGGTCCTAATGGAAAAATACTGGGAGTCGGCGCAATGGGTGCCGTACTTTCGATTCTTGGCGCTACGCTGTTCTTTGGGCTCTAGCTGTTTTCTACAAGAGAAAAAAGAGCTTCCTGGGGAATAGAAATATTGGCAATAGAGCGGAGTTTCTTTTTTCCTTTTTTTTGGCTTTCTAAAAGTTTATCTTTTCTGCTTCTATCTCCACCAGACATTTTTGCCAATACATCTTTTCTAAACGGGGATATTTCCGATCTGGCAAGTATTTTTCCTTCGCTTACTGCTTGAATAATTTGTTTGTATTGCTGTTTGGGTAAAACTTCTTTTAGTTTTTCCGCTTTTTTACGTGCTTCAGTTACTTCCTCATCTCTATAAACAATTTCTGTTAAAATATCTATTGGTTCTTGGTTAATAAGAATCTCTAATTTAACTAAATCCGCTGGCTTGTATCCAGTAATTTCGTAATCTATACTGGCAAACCCGGAAGAAAGAGATTTTATCTCAGAAGTTAGTCCTTTTATCAGCATAGAGTAGGGCATTTCGTACTCTAAAACAGCATATGTATCATAGTAGATTAGATTAATAATATTTCCTTTCTTGTTTTGACATAAAGACATAAGTTTGCCTACGTAGTCTTGCGGCGCGTAGATGGTGAGAGCAATATACGGTTCTTTTAATATGCCGTTCTCATTTTTGTACGATACCTGGGGCGATGTTAAAAGAGGATCAATATTTTCTTCCTTAACAAGTCGTTCCCGGACAACTTGTGCATGTAAGAGTCCGAGAAATCCAACCCTAAGGCCGCTACCCAAAAACGCGGAATATTCTTCGGAGAAAGTTAAGGATGAATCATTCAAACTTAACTTTTCGATAGCTTGCTTAAGATGAATATAATCATTCTGATTCCGTGGATATATGTCTAGGAAAATCATTGGTTTCGGAACTTTATATCCCGGTAACGGTTCAAATTCCGACTTTTGACTTTTGCTTGCCCCTCGAAGCTTTAGCGAAGTGGGGACTTTTGACTTTTGACTTTCGGTTATTGTGTCTCCCACTTTGCATTCTTTAATATTTTTTACGCCTGTTACTATGTAGCCTATTTCTCCTGTTTTAAGCTTATCTGTTTTAACAGGGTAGGGTGTAAAATAGCCAATTTCGATTACGGTTGTTTTAATCTTTGTTTGGAAAAGTTCAATTTTATCGCCTGTCTTTATTGATCCGTCAACAATCTTTGCGTATGCGATAACGCCTTTATGCTGGCTATAGTGAGCATCAAATATTAAGGCTCGTAAACCGGAATCCGAAGAGCCGGATGGGGGAGGAAGCTTTTCTATTATTGCTCTAATAAGAGAAATAACTCCTTGTCCTGTTTTGGCAGATATAAATAAAATATCCTCTTTACTAATTGAGAATAATTCCGTCATCTGCTTTATTGTCCTTTCTATTTGGGCGCTGGGCAGGTCTATTTTATTAATAACGGGAATAATCTTTAGATTTTCTCTTCTTGCCGCCATAAAATGCGCCACTGTCTGCGCCTGTATTCCCTGCGTAGCATCTACTAAGAGCACTGCTCCTTCGCAACAAGCAAGGGTTCTTGAAACCTCGTAGGAAAAATCAACGTGACCCGGAGTGTCAATTAAATTTAGGACATAGGGAATAGCATTCTCGCCCTGAGCGGAGTCGAAGGGTAGCGTATAGTTCATTCTGACAGGAGCAAGCTTAATAGTAATACCCCGTTCGCGAGAGATTGGGTTCTGGTCTAGAAATTGCTCTCTCATTTTGTCTTTTTCTATGGTATGCGTTTCTTCGAGCATTCTGTCTGCCAAAGTAGATTTTCCATGATCTATGTGGGCAATGATCGCGAAGTTTCTAATATTTTTTTGATCTAAATCCATATTGCTTCGTATTATACAGGATAGAGCAAGTTAAATGGAGTAAGGCAAATTCTTTCTTCAGAAGTATCTCTCTACCCATTTATCCAAAGAAGTATTTTGGTCGAAAACGATTATATTTTCTTCTTCTCCAGGAATTTCAAATGTCCGAATAGATTCCTCAAAAACATTGTCAGGCACATCAAAGCGTTGTTTTGTTTTTCTATTCTTTAGCCATCTTTCTCGTGTTATTTCTTCTGGAATCTCTAAATATATTATTTTTGTCTGAAATCCTGCGTCCAAAGCAACTCTTCTGGCTTTATCTCGCCATTCTCGAGTTGTCCACGCAGTTTCGTTAAGAACACTTTTCCCCGCTTTGAGATAGTTGATTAACCTTTTATTTGCATCTTGAAAAATTTCACCCCATGCCTTATCGGGAACGTCATCATCGCTTATCCCTTCATATCCGTGTTCAAATTTTACCTCATCCAAGTTGATTCGGGCAAATCCTAGCCTTTTTTCTAATTCCGTTGCCAGTGTCGTTTTGCCCGCAAAAGGGAATCCAACGAGAATAAATTGTATAGGTTTTTGCATATAGTAAATTATAGCATTTCCGGAAGTTATATTACATTAAAATTATATCGTTTTGACTCTTGACATTTATGCCGATTATTCGAATAATTAACATAAGATATGGGAAGAGTTTCTAAGCGAAGAATAGATCCTGAAATTGAAGAACGAATCTTTGAAGTATTTTGGGATTATCTGGCTACTTTGAGAAAACCTGAAGATATCAATGAATTTCTGGTGAGTCTCCTTTCTTATACGGAACAGGTTATGCTTTCGAAAAGACTGGCAATAGTACTACTTTTGGCAAGAAAATACAATTATAAAGACATTGACGAAACCCTTAAAGTTTCTACTTCTACCGTAGGAACAGTCCATAAGCAAATGCTGGTTGGAGCACCTGGTTATAAAAAGGCAGTAGAGAGAATTATAAAAAAAGAGAATGTAGAAAAGCTTTTAAATAATTTGGATAAAGCATTAATAAAATTATCCAGACCAAAAAGATATGGGTCATCTGCCTGGAAAGAGAAAAGCAGGAAAGGTAAAGTATTGGCAAAACGGCAAAGAAAATTATCTGCATTGTGATTATAGTGATTATTCGAATAATCGCTATATAACTTTATTTATCACTCGAACTTAAATTACCACACATTAGTTCCATTAAGCTAAATTGTATTTATGAAGAAATTATATAAAGCCACATAAGATTCGTACTAGGCGTTGAGTCTGGTGCCGTCTATAGCCTCTTCGCTGCTTCCTAAAATTTCTCTCCAGTTACCAAGTCTCTTAAAAAGCAAAATAAAAGTCAGCGCCTCTTTAACGTTTAAGAACCAGGTTAAAAACAGATACAGCGATAAACCAATCATGCTGGAGATGCCGGTTAGAAAAATAAGATTTATTGTTCTTGTAGTGTCGAACACGAGCTTGTCTAAGAGCTTTATGGGGATATATAAAGCAAAGCCTGTGAAAAATGTTGCCACAAAAATCTTTAGAATAGAGATTAGAAATGCTTTTTTGTTAAAACCTCCTGTTTTTTTATCAAGGAGGACGAGTAAAATAATAAGATTTATAATACCCGCGATAGAATACGCAATCGCGATGCTTTCAATTCCAAATCGATAATGTAGAATGAATAAAGCAGACAGGCCAATCATAAGAATTGTGCTTAATCCGCCAACTACTAAAGGGATCTTGGTATCATGAAGGGCGTAGAAACCTCTTGAAACAAGATAAATCAAAGCTTGGGCAAAAATAGAAATTGAGAAAAATGCGAGAGTTTTTCCTGTTAAAACAGTTGCTTGCCAATCAAATTGCTCTGCTCCGAATACTAAACGGACAACCGGTATACGCAGAACAAAAAACAAAACAGAAACCGGTAGAACTAGATATAGCATCTGGTTAAAACTGGTAATGAATGTTATTTTGAAGTCTTCAAGTCTTTCTTTTTCACGAGCTAAAACCGGGAAAGCGGCTTGAGCGATTGTTTGACCAAAAAGCACTATTGGAGCAAATGCAAGGGTTTGCGCGTAATCGAAGATTACATAATTGCGTAAGGAAGACGGTAAAAAAGAAACAAGTGCAACAGTCAAAACCGTGCCTATCTGGAAAATTCCAATAGAAATGGTACGAGGCCACATAAGCCGTATTACTTCCATAACTCCGGGTGATCTTATTGAAAGAGATGGTTTAAGTTTAAAGCCAACTTTTTTAACAAGGGGTAATTGTACAACAACAAAAATTACGCCGCCGAGCACAATCCCGTAAGCAGCAGCAAAAATGCCCGCCGTATTAACAAATGCCACAATTCCAACTATAATACCAAGGTTGTATAAAGCAGCGGCTATGCCTGGTACAAAAAAAAGACTATAAGATTGTAGAAGCGCGGAAAGAAACGCTCCGATTATAAAAATAATCTGACCGAAAAGAATAATCCTCATAAGGGCTGCCATGATATCCATCTGTGTAGGACTAAAACCATTACCAATATTCAAAAGTCTTAAAAAGAACGGAGCAAAAACAAAAAGCGGGATAGATAAAATTACAAAAAAAACAACACCTATAGATATGAGGCTTGATGCCATACGGTATGCCTCGTTATGCTTGTTTTTAATTAGAAAATCGGAAAATATTGGAATAAAGGCGGATGAAAGTGCACCCGCGATTACCACCTGAAATAAAAGATCGGGGAGTCTTGATGAGGCAAGATAAACACCTAGGATATTAGAGGCTCCGAAAATAGAGACAAGAAGCCTTTGCTTAATGAGTCCCAAAATCTGGGAGAAGATTACAGTTGACATGATAACGAAAGCAGCGGAAAGAATGTTGCTTTGTCTTTGAAACAATATCTCTTTGCCTTTTTGCAGCTGCTTACGGGATTGTGCT
>JAMDEE010000021.1 GCA_023487605.1 Patescibacteria group bacterium | reverse complement strand
TTCCGCAAAATTATGCAATAGATATAAAACTTGTTTTCCTTTTGATAACGCTTGTTATCATAAGTCTGATTTTATGGTTTAACCATTCTATTGTCTGGACCCTTTCCTCGACTTTTTTTCAGATTGGCCTATTTGCATTCGGAGGGGGTTTCGGTTCGATACCTCTTATAAATAGCATTGTCGTTAACGGGTTTCATTGGTTAACCCTGCCCCAGTTTAGGGACGGAATTGCGATAGGGCAGATTACCCCAGGTCCGGTTTTTATAACTGCGGCATTTATAGGGTATAAAGTTTACGGATGGATTGGCGCATTTTTTGCAACAGTTGCGATTTTTCTTCCCTCACTTTTATTTATTATTTTTTTGGGACAATTCCACGAAAAAATTAAACACCTTAAGGCAGTCAAAGTTGTGGTAAAAGGTTTTCAGGCAGGATTTATAGGGATTATCGCTGCGGTTGCACTTCAGTTTGGCGAAAAATCGCTTATTAACTGGCAGACATGGCTAATCTTTTTAGCAGCTCTCATAGTTATCGTCAGATTTAAAAAGGATGTTATTTGGACAATTTTAGGAACGGCAATTATCTCTCTATTCTTATTTTAAGCAAAATTCCCATCGTTAAACTAGTTTCTGTCATCATTCATTTCGTTGAGATTATCGATCATTAAACGAAAATACCAATGCTAACATTTAATCCATTGAATAATACTTTTATGCAGTGTGTTTTTAGTAAGAAATGAAGCTAAAATTTAGTTCTGGAATAGGGGTAGAATGTCTGCCCCCTATTTTTTTGTGTGAAGTGCTATAATACTATAAATATAATTATGATTACGACAAGACAAAGAATCGCAAAACAGGTAAGAGAAGCACGGGAGAAAAGTAAGCTTACCCAAGCAGAAGTCGCTGAAAAAGCAGAGATTACGACTACATATTACGCAATGATTGAAAGAGCTGAGGTAAACGCAAATTCGGATATTTTGGGAAGAATCGGAAAGGTACTTAAAATAAGCATCAAGATTTAGTTTGCTTTAAGTCTTCTTAATGCCTTCACTTTAGCCGTTTTATCAAACAACTTTAAGATATTAGATAGTTTAACTGCAAATTTGTAATCCGCGTTCTTAGGATCAATTTCCTTCAAAATTTTCAGAACATCAACAACTAGTCCAACATTATATTTATTCTTAACGGCAATGGAATATGCTTTCTTAATCATCTCGCCGTTGTTTTTTATCCATTCTTTGTCCATACGTCACCTCCTTTTTATACTTTTTAAAGGAATTTTTCAAGTTTTAAGAAATGAAAAATTTCCATCGCTAATTTCTTCGATTGAATTCTTCTCATAATTTCCCGGCTGTGGTTTTGGGAAAGAATGTTAAGACTTCCTTCGTAAAGTACTTTTCGGTCTAGGATGGCCAACTTTCTGTGATGATTTCCGATACAAAGTAGAACTTGAGCTCCCATTCTTTCAAACAAAGAAATCACTTCTTCCGACTGGTATTCCATAATTTCTTCGTGTTCCTTAGGGTCTCTGGTAAAAACATATATTTTTACACCCTTTTCAATCAAGCGGGTAAAAAGAGGTATAAAGGGCCTGGTTCTTTCGGAGGTAATATATGGGCTTTCGATGATAACCTCGTTTCTACAAGCCTCTAAATCGGTTAAAAATGCTTGGTAGAAGGTCGTTTCGTCGTAAAGTTTGGAGATAAGAAAGCTATTCATTTTCCTCCTTATTCTGGTATACTTGCCTCAGGTTATCCCAGAGGCTGATTGCCAGTACGGCATTCGGTCCCGACGGGTCACTATCTTTCGCTGAAGCTACAGATAGCAAGCTATGTTTTATACATACATTCTTCATAATCTATCAACCTCCCGTTATTATGTAGGATATACCCCAGATTTAAAAAATCGTTTGAAAAAATATCAGTCAGGGAAATCCTGCTACTCGAAGCCTTGGCGAAGTGTAGTCCCACCCGGCTCACATCTTGGTATTTGGGACCACTCAATTGTTGAGTTAGCTTGATATATTCGGCTAATTTAAGTGTTCCAGATAATCAGATACTATCTCCATCACTATATCCAATAGAAAAATTATGCGAAACTAATTCGGAGTTATCTTTTTATTTAACGACAAAGGGAGAAATACGATATCAGGGGATGAAGGCACAAATTTTGCATAAAGTGGAATTATAATAAAAAGGGATCGGTTTCCTGACCCCTAAATTTCTCAAATTACAACACCGTTTTGTTTATGAGCTCTTTCAGTCGTATCTATTTGACCTGGTTCTAGCGGAGGATAATCTCCCGGTTTTGTTGCTCTATATACTACTGTCTCTCCTCGTAGGGTTTTTAAATTTGCTTGATTTATTTCATCTCCCGAATAAATAACTTCTTCCCCTTCATCTAACATATCAGTTTTAGTTATAACCATTAAACTTCTTTCTGATAATGGATGTAGGAATTGAAAATAATCACCCGGTCGTCTTTCGTGTGCCAAAATAGAAGTCATATGTGTCATTTCTACATCAGCACTTCCAGAATAAGTTAAACCAGGAGAAACTTGTTCTTCCCAAAACCTATATTCCAATACCCTAGCTTTTCTTTCATGCCTTAAACCAAACCATTTAGATTTATCTTTTACAACTTCAATTGTCATTACAAACTGATTATAAAATTAATTATACAAATTGCAAGTATTAGCGGTTTTTAAGAATAATGCTTTGAATTTCAGATAATCTGACGGGTTCGAAATACCTATCTCGTTCAACGCCTAAGCCGTAAGGGCCTTCGAGGTTTTCAAGTTCAGATAAGGAAAAATATCCGAGTTCGGGATATTCTCCGCAAACAAAGCCGAAAAATGTGTCTTTTCCGTCAAACCCGGTTGCGTACCAAGCCCATTTAGTTAAAGGTAAAAAGAACTTACAAACGACCATCGGATCTTTTTCGTTTTCTTTGGAATACAAAATCGGATTAAACAGAATATAAGCGTGGATAAAAAAGACCTCTTTGAGCTGTTAAAACGGACTTCACAACCTTACAACGGTTAAGTAGTATCTCAAACATTCTAATATTTTTAATAATATTGAGGCTAATGTGTAGTTTAAGCACGTAGAGCCTTGATATTATTAAAACAGAAGGTTGTGAGAAAATTTGCGACAGTATGGTATAATTTCAATAATGGCTGACAAAACACCACAAACGGTAGAAACTGTAATAAACACTGGTACTGTCGTGGGAAGTGCTTATTCCCAAATCGCAAGAGTAACGGTTACAGATATAGATTTAACAATAGAATTTGCTTACATTAACCCTAGCGATGTTACTAAAGGACAGGTTGTTGCTAGGGTAACTCTTCCATTAGGTTCTGGTATAGCTTTGGCTCAAACTATATTGCAAACGCAAAATCTGCATGAAAAGAAAAAGAAAGGCAAGCAAGATGATTAATCAACCATATACATTAGACAAAATTCAGGATTTAGAAGCATTTGACCTAAGTGTTATCAATGAGGTTCTAATGCCGTTGTCTCCACAACCATTGCCAAAATGGAGTGTCGTTTGGAAAGATATTATGCCAGAAGTTGACGAACTTTCATTTATGACTACTTTTGATTTTCCTGATTTAGGAAAATTGAAGGCTTCATTAAAAGCCTCTGGTTCTTATACGGAAGAACAATTAGAGAGAATAATCGCAGGGCTTAAGGACTTACCTGAATATAGTGATTAGTGTAATTGTTGATGATAAAGCAATTAAAAAAGCAAAGAGTTTTGGAATTACAAAGAAGTTTGATAAGCAAATAGGGTTTTTGAAAACTAATTCAAATTATACTTCTTTAGATTTTAAGCCCCTAGTTGGTTCGGGTGGACAACTTTGGAGGTTTAGAATAAACAAACATTACTGGGGTTTTACATATAAGCCAGCAAACAACACAATTAAGGTATATGATGTAGATATACATTTGTGAAAAAAACACCTTTCAACATCAAAAGAAAAGAAATACAAAATCGGATTAAACAGAATATAAGCGTGGATAAAAAAGACCTCTTTGAGCTGTTAAAACGGACTTCACAACCTTACAACGGTTAAGTAGTATCTCAAACATTCTAATATTTGTAATAATATTGACTGGATTTGACCTAGTTTGTCCCTATTGACATGTTTATATACATAGGTTAAAATGCATGTACCTCAGAAACGTAAGTTTCAAAAGGCAGGAGACTTTAGCAATAAAGTTACCCCGAAAAGACCCCGCAAGGGGTTTTTTTGCGGCTAAAATTTGTAATATTTCCGATTTTGTCCTATACTCCCCTTGTATGCCGGAAGAAACAACAGGACAACTTGGTCCAAAACCGACAATTTTAAAAACACCGGAACAACCCGCGTCTATTAAGCCTGCTGATATTGCAAACTTCAGAAATTACGTTAAAGATTTAACCTGGGAATCGGGACACGCAACAGGAGAACAAATTTTGTCTACCGACGCGCAAAATTTAGGTATGGTCAGAAAAGCAGACGACAAAACAATTACGGTTGAGTATTTTTCCCCCGCCGGTGCGGACTTTAAACAAAATGCGGTGGCTACATTTTCCGTTAGGGAAGAACCTACAGACTTTACGCCCGAAGAACTTGCCGACTTGGGCCTGGAACCCTTACCCTCCCGCCCCGCCTGGGATTTCCGCTCTCTTACTTTAACCCCGCCCAACGGCGACAAATTTGAAATGTCTCTGGCACCGGCAGGAAAACATAAGTTAATGAAAGTTAATGGAAAAATAAGTAAGGACGGATTTGCTTTCGGTTTAGTTTACGACTATAGCTCCGGCCGGTTATTAAAAGGAACCCTGGAAGCAACATCGGAAAAAACTGCAGCGTCCGAGGATTTTTGGAAAATTGACGTATCTAAACTAACAGGAAGCGACAAGACTAAGGGCGCCGCTGTACAAATGAGGATAGGAACAAAAAATATTCTTTTGAGAAGTCCCTGGTTCGTAGACTTCGGACACATAATAGGATATGCTTTTCCGAAAGAACCCTCCGGCTTGCCGACACCGGCAAAAGAACAAGCCTACGCGCCTGCACACGGAAAGCACTGGTTGAATGATACGTTAAAAATTAATCTTTCCCAAAACTTCCTGCCGATACCCCTTTAACACCTGTTGATGTAAAATAACAGAGCATGAAAAATTTTTTTATACTACCCTTCTTATCCTCTTTTTTGTTTTTTGTTTTATGTTTTATGTTTACAAAAACAGCATTTGCTATTTATGACCCTACTTCTACCCCCAATAACAGTGTGGGTATTCATATACTTTTTCCGACCGAGCTTTCCGATGCCGCAAAACTGGTTAATTCATCAGGCGGAGACTGGGGCTATGTAACTATACCCATCCAGCAAACCGACATGGACCTGACCAAATGGCAAACTTTTATGGATAACTGCGGAAAATACCACCTAATCCCTATAATAAGGCTGGCAACTACCGGAGACTATTTTAACCAAAGCTCCTGGGAAGTGCCAAATAATTACGATGTTTTGGATTTTGCCAATTTTTTAAATTCCCTCAACTGGCCGACCAAAAACAGGTACGTTATTATTTATAACGAGCCGAATAACGGCGACGAATGGGGAGGCACTCCCGATCCTGCGGGTTACGCGCAGATTCTGGATTATGCAGTGCATGTTTTTAAACAAAGAAGCTCTGATTTCTTTATTCTCTCGGCCGGGTTGGATAATGCGGCTGCTAACGTTAACGGAAAGTCTGTAAACGAATACGACTTTATGAGGGAAATGAATTATGCAGTGCCGGGGGTT
The DNA here is from genome assembly GCA_023487605.1 of Patescibacteria group bacterium. Classification (GTDB taxonomy): domain Bacteria; phylum Patescibacteriota; class Microgenomatia; order Levybacterales; family UBA12049; genus JAMDEE01. Next base: position 33,924 of record JAMDEE010000021.1, on the reverse strand, counting down.
TTCGGAGAAATAGACGGAATTGCGAGCCATTCCTACCCAAATCCGGGGTTTTCCCAGCCGCCTTTGCAATACGGTTATGAAGGGGTATCAAGTTTTAGATATGAAGACAATTTAGCCGAGAGTTTGGGAGGAAAAACATTACCCGTATTCATAACTGAAACCGGCTGGTCGTCGGACAAAATCCCGGAGTCGGTGCAGGCCGTTTATTATAGTGATGCGTTTAGCAATATCTGGGATGATAAAAACGTTATAGCGGTAACCCCGTTCTTACTTAATGCGGGTTCCGGACCGTATGCCCAGTTTTCGTTTATTAAGTCCGGAACCGATACTACAGACATCTACAAGGCTGTTTTTAGCTTAAAAAAAATAAAAGGAGAGCCTCAGATAAATAAATATCAAACAACGCAGAACGCAACCGTAATTAAAGAAGTCCTCCCTGTTAAAAGTTTTAACGCCAATGGCAGGACAAATTATACGGCAACAGTGTCCAGGGCAGGCGTTTTATTTTTCAAATGGCTTCTAAACTTTTAGGCCTTGTGATATAATCTACTACTGTCTCCTTATCTTTTAGCAAAAAATTAAAGGGACTTCAAAAATCTGAATATAGGTATGGAAAGCATCGATCTGGATAAGCAGTCTTTTCAAAGCTTAACCCACGGAAATATAAAAGCGGACAAAATTATCGAGCTAATAAGGTTATTTTTGGAAGACGAACCAAACGCCGAGTATAGCCTTGTAATAGGTACCGATTCCCATGAAAAAAACGGGACGCCAAACGGAAGCGCAAAAAAAATCAATCTGGTAACGGCCGTACTCATCCACAGAAAAGGATTCGGAGGAAAATATTTTTGGGTGAGAAAAGAAGTCGGCAATATCCACTCTTTAAGGGAAAAAATATATGCCGAAACACTCACCTCTCTTAATTTTGCAACCACATTTGTTCCTTTACTTAAAAAAGGACTTAACGGGCATTCCCCCAAGTATAACCTTGAAATCCATGTAGACGTCGGGGAACACGGAGACACAAGGGAAATGATAAAAGAAGTCGTCGGAATGGTTACCGGCAACGGATTCGTCGCCAAAACAAAACCGGAAGCCTACGGCGCATCTTATGTTGCGGATAAACACACCTAACGGCGTATAGAAAATAGCGTTTAGGGTTTAGCTTGAGATTTAACTATACGCTACACGCTAATAACTATTTACTAACTTATGGAATGGGAAGAAGCTAAAGAAGTTAAAAAGGATTTAAAAAAAATAGTAAAAGTCTTAAAATTGGACTATATTAACCCCGAAAGAATTTATTGTTACAGAACACACGGTTCCAAGTCCAGGGCTTATGCCAGAATCTGGGCCTTCCCGAAAATTTTTCAGACTGCTTTGAATATCGAACCGTCTTACGTTATAGAAGTTTTATCTAAATATTACGATAAATTAGACAGCGACAAACAAAAGCACGTTATAATCCATGAATTATTGCATATCCCGAAGAACTTTTCGGGAGCCCTTCTTCCCCACCGGGGGAGAAGCAGGCATTTGGAAACCCAGGCGGCAAAATTATTTAAAGAGTACAAGAAACTTTCAAAACATTAACGCTTATGATTACGCTTATTCACGGTGATGATACGGCGGCTTCGAGAAATAGTTTTATTTCAAAGCGTCAGAGTGCAAAAAATCCTGTTACTTTTGACGGCGAAAAATTTACTATTTCCGACTTGATGCAAAGTAACGAAAGCGGGTCTTTATTTAACGAAGAAAAAGAAATATTTATCGAAAATTTGTTCTCATCAAAAAAAGCAAATCCCAACTTTAAAACAATTGTTGATTATTTAAACAAAAAAACTAATGAAGCAAAAATAGTTATTTGGGAAAAAACCGAACTTTCAAAAACCGACATTTCCGCTTTTAATAAAGCCTCTATAAATTTATTCAAAATACCGCAAAAGATGTTTTTATTCGTTGACTCAATTAAACCCGGGAGTCTAAATAATATAAAACTGTTTCATGAACTTCTGGAACAAACACCCGCGGAACTTGTTTTTTTTATGATTATCAGACAATTCAGGATTTTACTTGCAATGTCGGATACGGAAAACAAGAACCCCATAGACGAAATTAAAAGGCTGGCTCCCTGGCAGTTGGGAAAATTCAAAATTCAGGCAAAACTATTCGGACCGGAAAAACTGCACACCGCATACAACCGGCTTTTTGAAATAGATTCGCAAAGCAAATCCGGAAAATTGCCTGTTACACTGACCCAAGCCATTGACTTTTTTCTTTTTGATTTATAAGATTAAGAAATGGATATTGATCCTTCAATTTTCAAATCCTACGATATCAGAGGCATTTACCCCAGCCAAATAAACGAAGGAAACATTGTCCCCATAATAAGAGCCATTTACAAATTCTTTTACGACACAGTTAAAAAAGACCAGCTGAATATAGTCCTTGCCTACGATATGAGGCTTTCCGGTCCCCGGCTTTTTGAACAGGCAAAAAAAACGCTTGTTGATATGGGCGCCAACGTAATAGATGCGGGACAGCTTTCTACTCCGTCGTTTTATTTTGCTGTTTACCACTATGCTTACGATTGCGGAATCCAGATAACCGCATCCCACAACCCAAAAGAATGGAACGGCATGAAATTTGTCAGATACACACCAAAAGGTCTGGTTAAAATCGGCAAACCTACCGGCATGGACGAAGTGCAAAAACTGGCTGCGGAGCAAATAGTGTTTAATCCCCCTGTTGTTGGAAAAATCACCCCAATAACGGGAATTTTGGAAGATGAAGTAAAAACAGCTTTGGATTTACTGGACAACCCGCAAATTAAAAAATTAAAAATTGTAGCCGATCCGGGAAATGCCATGGGCGCACAGTATATAAGCGCGCTTTTTGAAAAAGTTCCGGCTGATTTAATCAAAATGAACTTTGAACTGGACGGCAATTTTCCCGCGCACGAACCGAATCCCTTAAAATTTGAAACGCTGAAAGATTTGCAAAAAAGAGTTGTAGACGAACACGCAGATTTGGGGCTGGCGACCGACGGCGATGCGGACAGATTATATTTTATCGATGAAAAAGGAAATATTGTGCCTGCAACCAGCATTACCTCTATAGTTGCACGCGAACTTTTAAAAAAATATCCCGGAGAAATTATCTATTTTGACGTCAGGGATATTTTAGGTCCCGAGAAAATTGTCGAGGAGTTCGGAGGAAAATCTGAAATAGTCAGGGTGGGACATGCGTATATAACCGAAGCGATGAATAAAAGCGGAGGAATATTCGCCGGTGAGTCATCGGGACACATGTTTTTTAGGGCAAACGGAAATTCGGAATCCAACCTTCCCGTAATTCTTATTGTTTTAAAGGCAATAAGCGAAGAGGGAAAACCTTTATCGCAAATAGTAGAAGAGCTTAGAAGAAGCTACGAATCCGGAGAGCTAAATTTTGAAGTGAAAAACGCCAAGGAAATTCTTGAAGCACTAAAGAAAAAATATAAGGACGGTAAGTTTTGGGATTTGGACGGAGTATCGGTTTCTTACGGGAACTGGCGTTTTAACGTAAGGACATCCAACACCGAACCTCTGCTTCGGTTAAACGTAGAAGGTTACGAAAAGGCGGTTGTTGACGAGAAATTTAAAGAATTAAAAGACTTTATAAATTCGGTGGCAAAATATGACTGATTTAAACAATTCGGACGAAATAAAAAAAATTGACCCAAAAAACGTTTTCGGGTCAACGGAAATGCTCGCCGATCAGTGCGAACAAGTTTGGGAAGACGCCAAAAAATTGAATTTTTCAAAAGATTCAAGCATTAAAAATATTGTGTTTTCCGGAATGGGAGGTTCCTCCTACGGCGCGCACGTAATAAAAAGCTTATTTTCCGATACGTTAAAAGTTCCCGTTTATGTTGTTAACGATTATCATCTGCCTGCATTTACCGACTCCTCCACTCTTGTATTTTTAACCAGCTACTCGGGGACAACCGAAGAAACTTTGTCCTGCGCTAAAGAAGCCCTGGAAAAAGGATGCAAAATAGCGGGGCTGACAAGCGGAGGAGACTTGGGAGAAATACTGAAAAAGAATAACTGTCCCCATTTTATTTTTGAATCAAAACACAACCCTTCGGGACAGCCGAGACTCGGCACCGGATACATAGTTTTGGGGACATTTGCAATGTTTAACAAACTAGGCCTTCTGGAAATTTCCGACAGTGAAATCATTAAGGCAATCAGTCAACTAAGAAATGACACGAAAAACATAAAGTCAGAAGCTCAAAAATTAGCTGTCCTTCTTAAGGATAAAATTCCGTTTATTATTTCGGCCGAATTTTTAGAAGGCAATTCCCATATATTAAGAAACCAGCTAAATGAAACCGCAAAAAGTTTTTCGGATTTTGAGGCTTTACCCGAATTAAACCACCACTTAATGGAAGGACTTAAATACCCCACTAAAGATATTACTATGCTTTTTATCAACTCTCCCCTTTATAGCAGTAAACTTCAAAAAAGGGCGGAGCTAACAAAAGACGTTGTCCAAAAAAACGGCCTGACAGTACAGGAATATACGGCAAAAGGAATCAGTAAAATAGCGCAGGTGCTCAATGTTTTGTCCTTCGGCGGATTCCTGTCTTTATACCTTGCTTTGCTTTATAACGAAGATCCGAGTCTGATTCCTTGGGTTGATTATTTCAAAGAGCAACTTAAAAAATAAGTACTCCCCATTGAAAAACCCATAGAGAAATTACATAATAATTATATGACTGCTCGTTCTAAGTTTATTGCCTGGTTTTCCGAAATAAGCAAAGAGGATGTAGCATTGGTTGGAGGAAAAGGCGCAAACTTAGGCGAAATGACCAATGCCCACTTCCCTGTTCCCAACGGATTCGTAGTTACATCCCACGCTTATTACCACTTTCTTTCCGAAAACAAACTCACTTTGCAAATAAACGAAGTACTAAAAACCGCCAACTTTGAAAAGACTGATTCGCTGACTCAGGTATCTTCTTTGATTAAAAAAATGGTCATAAAAGGCAAGCTCTCCGATGATCTGGTAAGCGAGATTTTTACAGCTTACGGCAAACTCGGAAACGTTCTGGAAGATGCTCTGGTTGCCGTAAGGTCCTCGGCAACAGCCGAAGATTTGGCAAGCGCCTCGTTTGCCGGGCAACAGGAAACCTATTTAAACGTTAAGGGTGAAGCCGTGCTTTTGGAAAAAATAAAAGAGGGCTGGGCTTCCCTTTTTGACGCCAGGGCACTCTTTTACAGACACCAACAGCACTTTGACCATTTAAAGGTAGGTATTGCCCTGGTCGTACAAAGAATGGTTGAGTCGGAAAAGTCCGGAATAATGTTTACCATAGATCCGGTTACAAACGATAAATCAAAAATCATCATTGAGGCAATTTATGGCCTCGGTGAATTAATCGTGGGAGGGATAGAAAACCCCGACCACTACGAAGTATCAAAAAGCGATTTTTCAATTCTTTCCAAAAAAATTGCTTCACAGAAAAAAATGCTCAAAAAAGTCGGGGCAACAGACAAAGAAATACTGCTTTCCGAAAAGAAAGGCAAGAGCCAAAAATTATCCGAAAAAGAAATACTCGAGCTGGCGCACTTAGGAGAAAAGCTTGAAAAACACTACTATTTTCCCCAGGACAGTGAATGGGCGATAGATAAAAATAAAGTTTATATTGTGCAGACAAGGGCGGTTACGACAACCCACGAAAAAAAGGAGTCAAAAAAAGACACAAGCGAAATCGAAGACACATCCAGAACCCCTATATTAAAAGGTGACCCCGCAAGTCCGGGAATTGCCGCCGGACCCGTCAGGGTGATAGAAAGTGCAAAAGAAATCGGGAAAGTACTGCCGGGAGAGGTTTTAGTCGCTCCTCAAACCAATCCGGATTATGTACCGGCAATGAAAAAAGCCGTGGCAATTGTAACAAACAGCGGCGGAAGAACTTCCCACGCCGCAATAGTATCCAGGGAACTCGGAATTCCCGCCGTTGTCGGAACCGAAAGAGCGACCAAAGTTTTGAAAACAGGAGAAGTGATTACGGTAAACGGTACTAAAGGGGAAATATATAAAGGCGGCCATTTAACTTCAAATATAAACAAAACTATCGTAAACCCAGAAGATTTTGTAAAAACCGCAACTAAAGTTTACGTTAACCTCGCGGAACCGGAATTGGCTGAAAAAATTTCCCAAGAAAATGTCGACGGGGTGGGACTTTTAAGGGCTGAGTTTATGATGGCTGGAATCGGGGTTCATCCGAAAAAACTTATAAGGGACGGCAAGAAACACGTATTTATCAATAAACTTGCCGAAGATTTGGAAATGTTTTGCAAGCCCTTCGGAGAAAAACCTGTTGTCTATAGGGCTTCCGATTTTAAGACCAATGAATACAGGTCGCTTATAGGAGGAAAAGATTTTGAGCCCGAAGAGCCTAATCCGATGCTTGGCTACAGGGGAGTTTTCAGATACATCCATGATCCCGAAGTATTCGAACTGGAACTGGAAGCAATTAAAATGGTGCGGAATAAAATGGGACATAAAAATTTATGGCTGATGCTTCCGTTTGTCAGGACGGTAAAAGAGCTGGAGGAAGTTAAAAAAATAATCAATATTTCAGGCCTTCAGCGCTCTCCAACTTTTAAGCTGTGGATGATGGTTGAAATACCCGCAAACGTAATTTTACTCGATGAGTTTATTAACGTGGGTATAGACGGGATATCCATAGGATCAAATGACCTAACCATGCTTCTTTTGGGCACAGACAGAGACAACGATGAGGTCGCAAGCGAATTTAACGAGTTAAACCCCGCCGTACTTTGGGCTATTGAGCATGTTGTAAAAACAGCACGCAAAAGAGGTATTACGGCTTCGCTTTGCGGACAGGCTGCTTCCACATACCCCTCGCTGGTAGAAAAACTGGTTGAATGGGGAGCAACAAGCGTATCCGTTTCGCCCGATGCGGTCGACAAAACAAGAAAATTTATTTCGGATGCGGAAAAACGGGTGTTTAAGTAAATATGGCAAAAATTAAACAGGTAACTGCACGGGAAATACTTAATGCAAAAGGAAACCCCACAATTGAAACTACCGTAACCCTTAATGACGGAAAATCGGGCACTGCTTCCTGTCCCAGCGGAACTTCTGTGGGACATTATGAAGCAAGCGAACTAAAAGACCACGACGAAAAGCTTTTTTTAGGAAACGGAGTATTAAAAGCTATTTCTAATATTAACGAAGTGATAACTCCCGCCATATTAGGCCTTGAAGCAACAAAGCAACAGGACGTGGACAAAAGGATGATAGAGCTTGACGGAACACAAAATAAGTCCCGTCTGGGAGCAAATGCTATATTATCCGTTTCTATGGCTGTAGCCAAAGCCGCCGCGAAAAGTTCCCTTTTGCCGACGTTTTTATATCTCCGAGAGTTCGTAAAAAAAGAGGGCACGGTAATAAAAATTCCGACTCCCCTTTTTAATATTTTAAACGGGGGAAGACACGCAGGGGGAAATTCCGATTTTCAGGAATTTATGGTTATTCCCGCGTCATCAAAAGCTTACAGCGAATCTTTAAATATGACTGTTAATCTATACGACTCTTTAAGAAATACTCTTGCACAAAACAATATGACGACTCTAATCGGAGACGAAGGAGGTTTTGCGCCGGCACTTGCGACAAACAGACAAGGCCTGGACCTTTTAAGGCAAGCTATTCAGTCAACCCAGTTCAGATACGGGTTTGATGTTTTTTTGGGTCTCGATGCCGCCGCTACTAATTTTTTCCACGAAAATAAATACCGTATTAAAGATAAGGCTATGCAGCTTTCCCCAAATGATATGATTTCGTTTTACGAGGAAATTAATAAAGAGTTCCATCTTTTGTACCTCGAAGATCCTTTGGCGGAAGACGACTGGGAAGGATGGTCTAAAATTGCAGGAGCTTTAACGGAACAAACATTGATTGTGGGTGACGATTTAACTGCCACGAATCCATACAGACTGCAAATGGCGCTTGATAAAAAAGCTATTACCGGAATAATAATTAAGCCAAACCAGATAGGTACTGTTATCGAGGCGCTGGCCGTTGTTGAAGTCGCGAGGCAAGCAGGATTAAAAATTATTGTATCCCACAGAAGCGGCGAAACAAATGACGATTTTATTGCGGATTTTGCAGTCGCAGTATCCGCAGACTATGCCAAATTCGGTTCGCCTGTCCGGGGCGAAAGGGTTGCAAAATATAACAGACTTTTGGAGATAGAGAAAGAAATTAAATCCCTGGGTTAAAAAGTACAACAAATTCCCCTTTCGGGTTTGTATTTTCGTAATGTTTTATACTTTCCGACAATTTCTCTTTTCTTACTTCTTCATAAAGCTTGGTTAACTCTCTTGCTGTAACAACATCAATATCTCCAAAAACGTCCGATAATTCTTTCAGGGTCTCGACAAGCCTAAACGGAGATTCGAAGAATATTACTGTTTGCTTAACAATTTTCAAAGTTTTTTTAACGTTTTCCAATAAGTCCTTTCTGTGTCCGGGTTTTTTTGGCAAAAATCCAAGAAACATGAACTTGTCTGTGGGCAAACCGGAACTTACAAGCGCCGATATAACCGATGAAGCGCCCGGAACAGAAACTACTTTTATTCCTAAGAGCTTACATTCTCTAATCAATTTAAATCCCGGATCGGAAATTGCAGGCGTTCCCGCATCCGATACCAAAGCGAAGTTAAAATCTTTATTAAGCATCTGCAATATTTCCGGAAGTCTTTGCATCTCATTTTCTTCATAAAAAGAAATAAGTCTCGCTTTTATCTTTATGTTTGGGAATTGTTTTTGAATATATTTTATAAGGACTGAGGTTTTTCTTGTATCCTCGCAGAGAATAAAATCAACCAAGCTTAGTATGTCTGCCGCCCGTAAAGATATATCTTGTAAATTTCCGATTGGTGTTGCTACAATATACAGGTTGCCCATATTATGATAGCCCAAATTTCGCTTCTTATTATACATCTAATCCAAACTACGGGGTACATGGGAATTTTTGTCCTGATGACTCTGGAGTCCGCCCTTATCCCAATTCCTTCGGAAGTAACAATGCCTTTTGCCGGATTTTTGGCCAACCAAGGAAGCTTATCTTTTATACTGGTTGTTTTGGCGGGAGCAATTGGAAACCTGGTAGGATCGATTATCGGATATTATATCGGGTATTTTTTGGAAGAAAATATAATTGTTTCTTTGATCAATAAATACGGAAAATTTTTGCTTATAACAGAGCAAGATTACACAAAAGCTACACACTGGTTTAAAAAATACGGAAACAGGGTTGTCTTTTTTTCGAGATTGCTTCCCGGAGTAAGAACTTTTATTTCCCTTCCGGCCGGACTTTCGGAAATGAATATCTGGAAATTCTCCGCGTATACTTTTGCCGGCTCGCTTTTATGGTCAGGTGTCCTTGCTTACGTTGGGTTTTATCTTGGGGAGAGATGGAAAGATTTGGAACCGGTCTACAGGAAATTTGAGTTGGCAATAGTTGTGTTGGCGGTTTTTGCGGTATTATTTTATATAAACCATAAGCTGAAAATTATAAAATTTAAAAAATAACTTTTATCTATTATTGGAATCTTCTGACAAGCCCGACAACTTTACCCTGAATAATCAAACTGTTCGGATAGATAGGCTCCATCTCCGAATTGGCAGGCCTTAAGACCACCCTGTCATTTTCCTTATAGAATTTTTTTAATGTGGCAAGATTGTCGTCGACAATAGCAACGACAATATCTCCGTTTACAGCACTGTTAACCTTTTCTATTACAACATAATCCCCGTCGAATATCCCTTCTTCTATCATTGAATTTCCTTTAACCTGCAGGGCATAAGCCGTTTTGTCGCCCGTAATCATTGTCGAAGAAACGAATATCGATGCATTCGGATCGGTATGAGGCTCCAAAGGACTTCCCGCCGCAATAAAACCCATCAGTGGAAGTTCGATGGCCGGATGGCTGCCCATCATTGAAAGAGTCACTTTTTCGTCAATTATTTTAAGTACTCTTGTATTTCCTTCAACTTTTTGGATATACCCCTTCTCCACCAATGACTTAATCAACGTATGGACCGTTGAATTGCTCCTGTGTCCTGTTGCTTTGGCGATTTCTGCCAGTGTGGGAGAATAACCGTATTGCCTTTGAAACTGGGCAAGGAATTCTAAAACTTCTCTTTCTTTTCTATATAAAACTCCGGGCATATAATTTGTTTTGGAAAATTACCTTATACATCAATCCGCTTGATATAAGGTTTATCCGTATGTATATTTTATACGAAAAATAATCAAACTTTGTCAAGAAGACAAAGTGTGTCAGATATAATCATTTTATAAATTTATTCCCTATGCTAAAATAACGTACGATGAAATTTAAATTGACTTCGGATTTCAAACCTACGGGAGACCAGCCGGCGGCTATCGAGAAACTGACCGAAAGCATAGAAAAAAATAACAGGCACCAGGTTCTTTTAGGAGTTACGGGAAGCGGTAAAACGTTCACGATGGCAAATGTAATACAAAATTTACAAAGGCCTACGCTGGTTATTTCCCATAACAAAACATTGGCGGCACAGCTTTATCAGGAATTCAGAGATTTCTTTCCGAACAACGCCGTTTGTTATTTCGTATCTTATTACGATTATTACCAGCCTGAAGCATATATCCCTCAAAGCGATACATATATAGAAAAAGAGGTGGAAATTAACGAAGAAATAGATAAATTAAGATTATCTGCCACAACAAACTTGCTGACAAGAAAAGACGTTATTGTAGTCGCTTCAGTATCGTGTATTTATAATCTGGGTTCGCCTCTTGAATACGGCAAGTTTGTAATGGAAATAAAAACAGGAGTGAAAATTGACCAGAAAAGCATACTTTTAAGACTTGCCGATCTTCAATACGAAAGAAACGACTACGGGTTTAAAAGAGGGACATTCCGTGTGAGAGGGGAAAACATAGACCTGTACCCAGCTTACCTTGATAACGGCATAAGAATTGAATTACAAAATAACAAAATTACAAAAATACTGGAAATGGACCCTCTGACAGGAGAAAATACAGGAGTTTTGGAAAATACGATTATTTACCCCGCAAAACATTATATGACTAACCCCGATACATATAAGGATGTTTTCCCCAAAATAAAAGAGGACTTGGCAAAAAGGATTTTTGAGCTTAAAAATCAAGGGAAAATACTCGAAGCGCACAGGTTGGAACAAAGAACAACTTACGATTTGGAGATGATCAGGGAAATAGGTTATGTTAACGGAATAGAAAATTATTCAAGGTATTTTGACGGAAGAAAAGAAGGAGAACCTCCGTATACCCTTTTAAATTTTCTTAAGGAGTGTTCCGACGATTTTCTTACCATAATTGATGAGTCGCATATTTCCCTGCCGCAAATACGGGGAATGTATAACGGAGACAGAGCAAGGAAACAGACCTTAATCGAATACGGATTTAGACTTCCATCGGCTTTGGACAACAGACCTTTAAAATATGAAGAATTTATGCAAAGAGTCAACCAGCTGACCTACGTAAGCGCAACGCCCAATGAATATGAATTATCCCTTGCAACCGAAACAAACAGCGTTGTAGAGCAGCTGATAAGGCCTACGGGCCTTGTGGATCCGAAGATAACAATCAAACCAACCAAGGGACAGGTAGAAGATTTAATTGCGGAAATCCAAAAAAGGGTTGGGAAAAAGCAAAGGGTTTTAGTAACGACTCTTACCAAACGGATGGCTGAAGATTTATCGTCGTATCTTGAGGAAAGGGATATAAAAGTATCGTATTTGCATTCCGATATAGAGACTTTGGACAGGCAGGATGTTTTGGACAGATTAAGGCTCGGGGAATACGATGTCCTGGTCGGAATAAACTTATTAAGGGAGGGCCTGGATTTGCCGGAAGTTTCCCTTGTGGCAATCGTGGATGCAGACAAAGAAGGGTTTTTAAGAAGCAAAACATCTTTAATTCAAACCATGGGAAGGGCAGCCAGACACCTGGAGGCGGAAGTAATTATGTATGCCGATACCGTTACCGGCTCTATGGAAGAGGCAATAAAAGAGGTCGACAGAAGAAGAAATATCCAGCTTGTTTATAATAAAAAACATAACATTACTCCAAAGGGCATCGAAAAGTCGGTCAGGGCAAAATTGGTCGAGGAACAAAAAGAAAAAAATGAAATGAATTACTTGCTGACATTAAGCAAAAAGGATATTCTTCTACCCGATGACAAGGAAAAATTGATCAAAAAATTATCCAAGGAAATGAAAAAAGCTGCAGGAGAGTTGGATTTTGAAACAGCGACTGTACTTAGAGACCAGATACGAAGTCTTAAATTATAAATTTTTAAAACCCGCTAATATTTTCTATCTGTTCTATATTAAATTTTCCTTTTGAATTTACTTCAATAAAAATTGCATCGATACGCATTGCCTCGGGCAACTTCGGATGCAAAAGACTGTAAAATTGAGCTGTTTTTGTAAGATTGCGGAGTTTGAAGCCGGAAATCGATTCCCTCGCCCCGCCGAACAGGTCCGTAGTCCTTGTTTTTACCTCAACAAACACCAAAGTTTTTCCTTTTACAGCAACTATATCTATTTCTCCATAGCCTTTTCTAAAGTTTCTTTCAATTAGTTTATATCCGTGGTTTTTGAGGTAATCCGCGGCTACGTCTTCGCCTTTTCTGGCAATGGGATTAACAATCCTCATTTATTAATTATTCTTTTTTTTACGAAGATAATAAAGCTTTGCTCTTCTAACTTTTTCTTTTAAGTGGCTTTTTACTTCAACTTTGTCTATATTGGGCGTATTGGTCGGAAATATTCTTTCAACATCAACATCTCCGACTTTTTTTTGAACAGTAAACATTTTATTACCGTTTCTGCCTTTAATTTTCAAAACAACGCCTTCAAAAATTTGAATTCTTGTTTTATCTCCTTCTTTAATTTTTTGGTGAACCCTGACTATATCGCCCGGAACAAAATTAATTAAATCCAACATACTCAATATTATAGCTTAAAAACGGCGGCTTGACAATTACTTAGTTTTCGGAGGAAGTTTTTATGAATTCCAAAAATATCGGGTGGGGCGACAACGGACGGCTTCTGTATTCGGGATGCCCCTGAGTTCCGAGATAAAACGGATGGACGGATTTTGGCAGTTCGACTATTTCCGCTAAATGTTCCATAACAGACCTTGCCGCAATTGACATTCCGTTTTTCTCGAAATCTTTTGCATATTTATCATTAAATTCATACCTGTGCCTGTGCCTTTCGCTTGTCAGCGATTTACTTATCTCCTTAAATCCGTTGTATTTTTTGTAAATGCCGTATGCCATAGTATCCTTTTTTACAACAGCATCCCACCCTCCCAGTCTCATTGTTCCGCCATATGCCCTTTTTTCGAGTAAATCTTTTTGAGCCGGGATAAAATGTATTACTGAGTGTTTTGTTTTCTTGTTATTTTCTTCGGTGTTTGCATCTTTAAAACCCAAAATATCCCTTGCAAAAGCTATAACCGACAACTGCATTCCGTAACAAAGACCCAAATAAGGAATTTTCTTTTCTCTTGCGTAACTCGCCGAGGCAATCATCCCCTCCGCCCCTCTTTCACCCCAACCTATCGGCACAATTATGCCGTTAGGTTTACCTATAACCGCTTCTGCGCCTTCTTTTTCGACTTTTTCGGCATCAACCCATCTGGTTTTAACATTAACTCCCAATCGCCAACCCGCATGGTCTATCGCATCAAACAAAGCAGCGTATGAATCTCTGAGCTGGTAGTCCCCTGTCCCGAAGTATTTCCCTACAATTGCAATTTCAATAGTTTTTTTGGCATTTTTGGTGCTCTCTACAAATTTTATCCACCGGGAAAGCTTTGGCGCTCTGACTTTAAGACCGAGTTTTTTCATAATTTTTTTATCGAGTTCCTGTTTGTGTAAAACGAGAGGAATTTCGTAAACCGAGGGAACATCGGGGCTTGATATAACATCGTCTTTGTGCACGTTGCAAAAAAGAGCCAGTCTGTCTTTTCTTCTCTGGTCTAAATATCTTTCTCCTCTGGTTATTATAAAATCGGGTTGAATACCCATCGAATTTAAAGTTCTGACTGAAAGCTGGGTCGGTTTTGTTTTGGGTTCACCTAAATGTCCAGGTGTGGGGACGTAACTTACATGGATATGTAAAACATCCTGCGGTCTTTTTAAAGTCATCATTCTCGAGGCTTCATAATAAAAGACGTTTTGGTATTCTCCCGCTGTTCCGCCCAATTCGATAATTACAAAATCCGCTTTTTTATTCCTGCCCAATGCTTCTATTTTATAAATTATTTCATCCGTTATATAAGGTATGGCTTCGACATCCTCCCCGTCGTATTCAAATCTTCTCTCTCTGTCTATTACGGTCTTATAAATTTGTCCCATTGTTACAAAGTTATCTTTGCCCATGTCTTCATCTAAAAATTTTTCGTATGTTCCGATATCCATATCAGCTTCCGTTCCGTCTTCACACAAGAAAGGGTCTCCGTGCTCTATAGGATTAATCGTACCCGCATCGAGGTTAAGGTAATTTTCAAATTTAATCGGCGCAACCTTATATCCTGCGGATTTAAGAAGAAGTGCTATTGAGGCTGCCGTTGTACCTTTTCCGATGCCCGAAATTACCCCTCCGGATATAAAAATATACTTTGTATGTTTAGGTGATTTACTATCGGGCACGATTTATCATATCAAAACGGTAAAACCGCGTCAATAGCTAATTTCGAGTATTTTAGTCAAACATTTTGACTTCGTTTGATAACAATTGTCTTCTTGACATTGAGTTTAAAAGGAGTATAAGGGAAGAGCAAGGGAGGAAAGGGATGCATTCACTTTCGTACAAAAACTGGGTTAACGCCCAGTTTTTTTAGTAAATAGATGAGCGGCAGACCGGATTCGAACCGGCGACCTTCTCCTTGGGAAGGAGACATTCTACCACTGAACTACTGCCGCTAGTTTCACTTAATTATGCTATTTTAACATAAATAGGCCAAGACTACCCTTTCCCACTTAAAGACCTGAAAGAATTTACTTTCAACAGTATTTAAATTTTAGCTTTGCTGAACTAGCGGGGTAACTTCAAAACATTACCGGAAAAGATTAAGTCAGGGTTTGATAAATTATTTGCTTTTGCAATTTCGACCCATTTATAACCGTCTCCGTAAGCTCTTACGGAAATTTCCCAAAGATAATCTCCCTTTTCAACCGTATAAGTACCCCCCGTAATTGCATTTGCCGGCTGCTGTGCAGTTTGCGGCGCACTTACGGTACTTTTTACAATTATAGGTTTTGCATTCGGTACGATAAGTTTTGTCCCGACATATAAAAGACCGGGATTCTCCATTTTGTTTGCATTAGCCAGATCAACCCAATTGTAACCTGAGCCATATATTGTTTCCGCAATTGTCCAAAGATTATCTCCTTGTTTAACCTCGTAAGTTTTAGGTAATTCTTTGGGGGCGTTCGCCTGCTGCTCTGCTGTTGTTGAAGTTGATTGCGTTGATGTTGTTTTATTAAAATTCCTGCCTTTCAAAAATGAAAATACAAGAATTGCGGCAACGACAACAACTACAATTCCAAGAAATAAGCTTGTATAAGACTCCCCCCATTTTACCTGAGGAAATATATTATTATTTTCGGCAGACATTTTGGAAACTGTTCGTGATTTACTGATTTTTTGTTTTTTAGGCATTTTTGTCCTCCTTTTCCGGACAGGGGTAAAGGTTTTATTATAATTTTTTGGCGGGGTGAACGAGACTCGAACTCGCGACCTCTTCCGTGACAGGGAAGCGCTCTAACCAAACTGAGCTACCACCCCCCGTCCAATTTAGTTATATTGTTACAATTTATAAGCTCATAAATAACCACATTTAGTGGCTAATTAAAGCCGATAACTGATTGGTATCCTAACAAATTGTTGAAATATAGTCAATGCTCTGTTATGATTTTTTTGCCATGAGCAACAGAGAAATTGCAAAGCTCTTAAGAAATGTGGCCGCTGCCTATACGATAAAAGATGAAAAGAAATTTCGTTTTCAGATAATTGCCTACCATAAAGCAGCGGAAATAGTTTCCAATCTGACCACGGAAATTAGTGATCTCTATAAAGATAATAAGCTTAACACTCTACCGGGAATAGGCACGACTATCGGTTCCCACCTTGAAGAGTTATTTAAAAAAGGTGAAGTAAAGCAATTTAATTGGGCCTTAGACGGTATTTCCGAGGCTGTTTTTCCTCTTTTGGATATACCAAGTTTTGGGCCCAAAAAAGCATACAAACTCGTCAATGAATTTGGTTTGAAAAATCCAAAAACCGTTATTGAAGATATCGAAAAAATGGGAAAAGCGGGTAAAATCGCAAAGCTTGAAGGTTTTGGAGAAAAATCTCAAAGCGATATATTAAGGGCAATATCGGAGTTTCGCCTCGGCAAAGGCAAAACAACCAGAATGACTCTGCCGTATGCAATGGAAATCGCCGAAAAACTGGTTCTGTATCTAAAAAAATCCAAAGACGTAATCAGGGTTGAGCCTCTTGGCAGCCTTAGAAGAAGAATGCCCACGGTTGGAGATATAGATATAGCGGTAGCAACAAATGAACCCCGGAAAGTAATTGAATATTTTACGTTATATCCAAGCAAAGAAAGAATTATAGAAAAAGGCAGCGCAACTTCTTCAATCTTGGTGTCCGGAGGCACCCAAATAGACTTAATGACACAGCCTCCGCAAAGCTTCGGCTCGCTTCTGCAACATTTTACCGGGAGCAAGAACCACAACGTGCATCTTAGGGAATTCGCCCTTAAAAAAGGACTGTCCTTATCCGAATACGGAATTAAAAAAAGGACAGGGAATGGAAAATGGGAAACGGATGATTTTGCAACAGAAGAGCAATTTTACCATGGAATCGGAATGGAATGGATTCCCCCCGAAATTAGGGAAAACACCGGTGAAATTGAACTGGCGGCGGTAAATAAACTTCCCATACTGGTTGATGAAAACGACATCAAAGGGGATTTGCATTTACACTCAAGCTTTCCAATCGAACCAAGTCACGATTTGGGAAAGAATTCAATGCAGGAAATGATAATTAAAGCTAAAGCGCTCAAATACGAATATATGGCATTTTCCGAGCACAACCCCAGTATTTCTAAACACTCTGACAGACAAATTTATAGCTTGATTAAAAGACGAAATGAAGAAATTGAACAACTTTTAGAGAGTAATAAAAGTTTTCATATATTTAAGTTGCTCGAAACAGACATTTTACCCAATGGTGACCTTGCAATCGGTAAAAAATCGTTTGATATTCTGGACGCATCTATCGTTTCTATTCATAGCGTATTTAATATGAATAAAGATGCAATGACCAAAAGGGTTATCAAAGGATTATCCCATAAAAAAGCAAAAATACTCGCCCACCCTACAGGAAGGATGCTTAACGAAAGAGAAGGATACGAACTTGACTGGGATAAAATATTTGAATTCTGCAAAAAATATAATAAAGCTTTGGAAATCAACAGCTGGCCGGGGCGTCTGGATCTTCCTTACCAAATCGTAAAAATGGCTGTTGAGGCAGAGGTAAAAATGGTAATAAACACCGACAGTCACTCCCTATGGCAAATGGATCTGGAAAAATTCGGGGTTTCAACTGCCAGAAAGGGCTGGGCAAAGAAAAGTGACATCCTTAATACTTTATCGTATAATGAATTTGCTAAGTGGTTATCAAGCTAAGGAGGTGAGTAAATGAACAGTAGCATATATATTATTTTAGCGGTAGTAATAATCGCAGGATTTGTTTGGTATTTGTACAACACTCTCATAGTCACCAAAATGAGAGTTTCGGAAGCTTTCTCCCAGATAGACGTTCAACTGAAAAGAAGGGCCGATTTAATCCCAAACTTAGTAGAAACGGTTAAGGGTTATGCAAAGCACGAGAGAGAACTTTTTGAAAAAGTAACAAAAGAGAGAGCGAGTCTGGTCTCTGCAAAAGGTGCTATGGAAAAGGCTTCTGCCAACAATCAATTGTCGGAAACTCTAAAATCAATCTTTGCAGTTGCGGAAAATTACCCCGACCTTAAAGCGAGCCAGAATTTTATGGAGCTTCAGGAAGAATTATCCGATACCGAAAATAAAATTGCTTATGCAAGACAGTTTTACAACGGCATGGTTATGGAGTACAACACCAAGTTAAAAGTTTTCCCTAATGTATTTTTGGCAAGATTTCTTAACTTTAAAGAAGCGGAATTCTTCGGCACAACGGAAGAGGAAAAACAACCCGTAAAGGTGAGTTTTTAAAATACCATGAAAGTGTATTCGTCTATTTCATCCAATAAAACCAAGACTTGGATAATAATGTTGTTGTTTGTTATTTTTATAACTACAATAGTTTATGTATTCAGCCGGGCGCTGGGATACGGCTTATCTCTTGTAGGGTTTGCCCTTATTTTTGCGGGTTTAACAAGCATTGGAAGCTATTACTATTCGGATAAATTAGTACTTGCCACTTCGGGAGCAAAAGAAATTAAAAAATCGGATGACCCGGAATTATTCAGAACCGTAGAAAATTTATGCATAGGAGACGGGCTTCCTATGCCCAGAATATATATTATCAATGACCTGTCCCCGAATGCTTTTGCAACAGGAAGAGACCCTAAGCATGCTATTGTCTGCGTAACAAGCGGT
The DNA here is from genome assembly GCA_023487605.1 of Patescibacteria group bacterium. Lineage (GTDB taxonomy): Bacteria > Patescibacteriota > Microgenomatia > Levybacterales > UBA12049 > JAMDEE01. The sequence goes on along the minus strand of JAMDEE010000021.1, from coordinate 15,151 downwards.
ATATTAAACAAGCTGGATAAAGTTGAGTTGGAAGGAGTAATTGCCCACGAACTGTCCCATGTAAAAAATTACGATATAAGGCTTATGGGAGTTGTTGCAATACTTGTAGGCTTTATAGCACTATTAGCAAATCTTTTTATGCAACAGCTTTGGTTCGGCGGATTCGGGGGAAACAGAGAGGACCGCGGAGGCAATAACATCCAAGCAATATTTCTTTTAATAGGAATTGTTTTTGCTATTCTCTCGCCTATCGCTGCAACCTTAATTCAGCTGGCAGTCTCAAGAAAGCGTGAATTTCTGGCAGATGCTTCGGGTGCATTATTAACCCGTTATCCCGAAGGCTTGGCAAGTGCGTTGGAAAAAATATCAAAAGACCCAACCGTTTTAAAAACCGCCAATAATGCAACCGCCCATCTTTTTATAGTAAACCCATTTAAAGGCAAATCGGCAAAATCATGGTTTGCTTCCCTTTTCGATACGCATCCGCCAATTGAGGAGAGGATAAAAGCACTTCGGGAAATGTAACAGACGATCATCGCCCTGAACCTGCCAAAAAAATAACAAGATGAATATAGTATTAATAGTTTTAGGAAAACTTATATCTTTTATCAGTAAAAGTCTAAACTTGGGCAACGGATCCACGTGGCCGGGGCATATCGCACTTTCCTTAAATAAGAATTTTGTTTCGGACATTTTAAAAAACTCTAATACCAAAATAGTTTTTATAACAGGAACCAACGGTAAAACTACTACTGCAAAATTAATAGAAACAATTCTGGAGAAAAACGGCAAAAGCGTTTTTTTAAATAAATCAGGAGCAAACTTGCTAAACGGAATTGCGTCCTCGCTGATTATTGAATCCGATATCTTTGGGAAAATTAAAAAAAACTTTGCAATATTTGAAATAGATGAAAACGCACTGACACGGGTAAGCCAAAAAATTAAGCCCGATTATCTGATTGCCCTTAACCTTTTTCGTGACCAGCTCGACAGATACGGGGAGATAAATACCATCCTTAATAACTGGGCTGAGGTCTACGTGAAAATAATAGATAAAACAAAGTTTATTTTAAACGCGGATGATCCCCAAATAGCATATCTGGGGATGCAGCCCTCTATAAAGAGGTTATATTTTGGCCTGAACAATTCTTCTCTAAAAACGGATTTACCCCAAGACGCTGCAGATTCGATTCTTTGCCCCAAGTGTTCCACGAGACTTGTTATTGATCCCGTTTACTATTCTCATCTTGGAAACTGGTCATGCCCCAAGTGCGGGCTTAAAAGACCACAGTTAGATAGCGAAAAAAACAGCGTTTATCCCCTTGAAGGCGTATATAACATGTATAACGTTTTGGCTGCTGTACTTTTGGCAAAGGAAATAGGCATAAGCCAAACAAATATCGACAAATCTCTTCTTGATTTTAAACCCGCATTCGGAAGGCAGGAAGAAATTACAATAAAAGATAAAAAAGTAAAATTTTTTCTGGCAAAAAATCCAACGAGCTTTAACGAATCACTGAGGACAATAAACGCTCTTGGAGCAAAATATCTTTTACTAGCTCTTAACGACAGAATTCCCGACGGGAGGGATGTTTCATGGATTTGGGATGTTGATTTTGAAATTTTTATCGGCCCTAAAATTGAAATATTTGCAGCCGGCGACCGGGCTTATGATATGGGCTTAAGGCTGAAATATTCCTGTATTAAACACAAAACTTTTGAGGATTTAAACGAAGCGGTAAAAGAATCTTTAATTAATCTGCCTAGAGGCGAAACTTTATTTGTTCTGCCTACATACTCGGCTATGCTTGAAGTAAGAAAAATTTTAACGGGAAAGAAAATTTTATGACAAATCCTAAATCAAACTACACGCCGGGCGCTAAGCCTTATTCTCTAAGAATCGGCTGGCTATATCCGGACCTGATGAATACTTACGGAGACAGGGGAAACGTAATTGTTTTACAAAAACGCTGCCAATGGCGCGGCATCAAAACAGAAATTAAAGAAATCGGAATTGGGACTTCCGATAAAGACTTTTTGTCCTGCGATTTGCTTTTGATGGGCGGCGCACAAGATACCCAGCAGGAAGTTGTGGCAAAAGACTTGAAGGATAAAAAGAAAACGTTCAAAGCAATGGTCGAAAACGGAATTCCCGGACTGTATATTTGCGGGGGATTTCAATATCTGGGGGAGTATTATAAAACAGCAAACGGGAATAAGTTACCCCAACTTGGAATTTTGAATATGTATACCCAGAACCCGGGAAGAGAGCGGTTAATAGGGAATATTGCAATTGATGCAAAGAATTTATTCGGCAAAACAACTATCCTTATCGGTTTTGAAAACCACGGCGGACGGACAATTTTGGGCAAAGGAATTAAGCCTTTGGGAAAAGTATTGAAAGGGTTCGGAAGTAACGACAGCGCTAAAGAAGAAGGTGCCATTTATAAAAATTCCATAGGTACGTATTTCCACGGTCCGGTTCTTCCCAAAAATCCGTTGCTTGCAGACTATCTGATAAAAACTGCCTTGGAATTAAAGTACGGTAAAAAATTTGAACTGGAAAAACTGGATGACTCTTTGGAAGAAAAGGCAAGGAAAGTAATTGCCAAAAGACTATCCGTTGCAATATAATAACCTCAATGAAAATCAACGTTTCCCACATAGCAAAACTTGCAAGCTTACCCCTTAAAGAAAATGAGACTAAAAAGTATGAATCCCAGCTTTCGGCTATCCTTGATTACATTGAAAAACTTAAGGAGGTAAAAACCGAAAATATAGAAGAAACAAGCCAGACAACAGGCTTGGAAAATGTAACGAGAAATGATGTTGCCTCCCCTTCTTTGTCTCAAAAAGATGCAATGGCAAACGCCAAATCCCAAACTAACGGATTTTTTAAGGTTAAAGCAATTTTAGAACAATGAAACTAAGCCATCTTTCTATCAAGCAGGCAAAAAAAGGGCTAAAAGAAAAACAATTTTCTTCCGTAGACCTTTTGAATTCGTGCTTTGAAGAAATAAAAAAAAGAAACACAAACCTGAATGTTTTCTTAACTCTGTCCGAAAAAGAAGCAACGGAGCAGGCAAAAAAAGCCGACAAATTAATTGCCAACCGGCAGGATTTACCTTTACTGGGAATTCCTATAGCTCTCAAAGACCTTTTTTCAACCAAAGGAATTAGAACAACAGCGGCATCAAAAGTTTTGGATGATTATATACCCCCTTACGACGCAACGGTCGTAAAAAAATTGAAGAACGCGGGAGCAGTCATAGTTGGCAAAGCCAATTGCGACGCATGGGCGCACGGTTCAAGCGGTGAAAATTCGGACTTCGGACCCACTAAAAACCCGTGGAACGAAGCATACATACCCGGAGGGTCAAGCAGCGGCTCCGCAGTGAGCGTAACGGCAGGTATGGCTCTTGCCGCAACAGGCACCGACACGGGCGGGTCTATCAGGCTTCCCGCGAGCTTTACGAATACCGTGGGCATAAAACCCACTTACGGAAGGGTGAGCAGGTACGGCATTATCGCGATGGCCTCCTCGCTGGATTCGATAGGACATTTCACAAAAACAGTTGAAGACAGTGCGTCTCTTTTGAATGTTACCGCAGGAAAAGATGAATTAGATGCAACTACCCCTCCTGTTGAAGTTTTAGACTATGCCAAAGACTTAAATAAAGGCGTAAAAGGGCTAAAGATAGGCATACCAAAAGAATATTTTATAGAAGGTTTAGATAAAAAAATAAAAGAAGAAATAGAAAAGGCAATTAAATTTTACGAAAAGGAAGGCGCGCAAATTATAGACATTTCCCTTCCCAATACCGAATACGCCATAGCAACTTATTATATTATCCAGCCGGCCGAAGTGTCATCAAACCTGGCCCGTTACGACGGAATAAGGTTTGGAAACGCCAGGGAAACATTCGGAGACGAGGCAAAAAGAAGAATAATGCTCGGGACGTTTACACTTTCCGTTGGCTACTACGATGCCTATTATAAAAAAGCAATGAGGGTCAGAACGCTGATAAAACAGGATTTTGACAATGCATTCGAAAAAGTCGATGCGATAATTGCGCCGGTATCACCCACTATGCCCTGGAAATTAGGGGAAAAAGTAAATGATCCTTTAAAAATGTACCTGTCCGACGTTTTTGCCGCTCCCATAAATTTGGCAGGCATTCCCGGACTTTCCGTCCCCATAGGCTTCATAGACGGGCTGCCGGTTGGAATGCAAATTCTGGGGCCCCACTTTTCGGAAAGTCTTCTTTTCAGGATAGGACAGCATTATGAAATAAACCATAACTGGCATGAAAGGAATCCATATGGGTTATAAAACAATAATCGGTCTCGAAGTGCACGTCGAACTTAAAACCGATTCAAAAATGTTTTGCTCTTGCAGCGCCGATTATTTCGGGCAAGAACCGAACTCCCACACGTGTCCCGTATGTCTGGGACTCCCCGGAGCGCTTCCCGTCCCCAATCAAAAAGCCATAGAATGGTGTGTAAAAATAGGCCTGGCATTAAACTGTGATATTCCAATGTTCAGCAAATTTGACAGAAAAAATTATTTTTATCCCGACCTTCCCAAGGGTTACCAGATTTCCCAATACGACCAGCCATTCTGCGTTAACGGGCACATTACACTCGAAAGCGGCAAGAAAATCGGAATAACCAGAGTCCACATGGAGGAAGACACGGCCAAATTGTTGCATCAATTTGAAAACCAAAAATCAGAAACCAAAAATCAAAATTATTCTTTAATTGATTTTAATAGAAGCGGAGTCCCGCTGGTAGAAATTGTCACCGAACCCGATTTCGAAACGGCAGACGAAGTTAAAGAGTACCTGCAAAAACTTCAGCAAATTGTAAGATATCTTGACGTTTCCAATGCCGACATGGAAAAAGGCAATATGAGGCTTGAACCGAATATATCCCTTCATAAAATCACTAATCGGCAACCGGCAACCGGCAACCGGCTGCCTCCATACAAAGTAGAGGTCAAGAACATCAACTCATTCGCTTTTGTCGGCAAAGCAATCGATTACGAAATAAAAAGGCAGGCGGAAATCCTGGAACAAGGAGAAACGCCTTTGCAGGAAACCCGCGGATTCGTGGAAAAAACGTCTTCAACCGTCTCGCAAAGAATAAAAGAAGAGGCAAACGATTACAGATATTTTCCCGAACCCGATATTCCTCCGGTTTGCTGGACAGAGACTCAAATATTAAGCCTCAAATCCCGAATGCCCGAGTTGCCAGATAAAAAAATAAAAAGATTCGAAAAAGAATATTCCCTTCCCAAAGCGGACAGTCTAACTCTTACAAAGGACAGAGAAACCGCAGACTATTTTGAAGAAGCGGTAAGCTCCGGAAAGAATCATAACCTGACGGCAAAACAGGTTGCAAATTACTTAATTAATAAAAAAATAAACATCACGGAAATTTTACCTGCCAAACTTATCGGGGAAATTGTTAAAAGCTCAAAAACCAATGATGTTAATCCCGAAGAACTAAAAGAGATAGTTAGAAAGATCCTCAAAGACAATCCTCAAGTCACAGCAGATTACAAAAAAGGTAAAGGTTCTGTCATTCAGTTTATAATCGGTCAGGTAATGTATATACTCAGAAAGAAAATAGATACCGAAGTATTGAGAAAGTTAATTTTGGAGGAATTAAAATGAGCGAAAGTAACTTAAATTCCGAGCACCAAAGCAAAGGTTGGTTTAGAGCACTGAAGGAACAATATTCTCCGCACAGGCAACAAGCCGGAGAAATTTTAAAATCTACAGGGCTGGAACCGGATACAAGTATCTTTAAAAAAGCCAGATATAAATTTGGGAGGGCATTGTTAAAAAAACAGGAAGAAGGAGAAATAGACAGCGTCACAGGACTTTTGAACAGGAACGGGTTCGAGAGAAGATTGAGAGAGGAAGCGGAAAGAGCAAAAAGACACGGGCATAAAACGACCGTAATTTACCTGGATGCCAATAACTTGAAATTAATAAATGATACAAGGGGACATGAAGCCGGTAACAAACTAATTGAAGATGTCGGCTTGGCTATAAGAAACTCAACAAGAACAATTGACGTAGGCGCGAGAATAGGCGGAGACGAATTTGCAATAGTATTGCCCGAAACAGAAATCGAGGGGGCAGATTCATTATGGACCGAAAGACTTGAGCCCTCATTTACACAACGGGGTATAAGTATAGCCGCGGGAGCCGCCTATCTTGATCCGGATGCCGTAAAACAATCTCTGGACAGAGCAGATAAAATGCTTTACCAAGCCAAAACACTGTCGAAAAAAGAACACAAAAATATAATGCTGACAGACAAAGGATAGGATATTATTAATGGCTGATTTTGTACACCTTCATAACCACAGCGAATTTTCGCTTTTGGACGGACTCTCTAAAATACGGGAGATGGTCACGCGTGCAAAAGAACTTAACATGAAGGCCCTTGCAATTACCGACCACGGAAATATGTACGGGACAATTACTTTTTACAAAGCCTGTATAGAAGCGGGGATTAAGCCTATTATCGGCTGCGAAATATACGTCAGCAAACGCACAAGACACGATAAGGAAGCAGGAATAGACAGTGACTCGAACCATCTTGTTCTGTTGGCGGAAAACCAAATCGGTTATAAAAACCTGATGAAAATTATTTCCATTGCAAATTTGGAAGGCTATTATTACAAGCCAAGAACAGATATGGAACTTTTAAAAGAGCACCACGAAGGGCTTATATGTCTTAGCGCGTGCATCGGCGGGTATGTTTCCGATCCCCTACTCAATAACCGGGACGACGAGGCAGAAAAAAGAGCCGAGACGCTGGCCGAAATTTTCGGCAAGGACCATTTTTATCTGGAACTGCAAAAACATATAAACATAAAGGACCAGGATAAATTGAATGAAAAATTGATTAAACTCTCAGAAAAATTAGGCCTTCCCCTTGTTGCGACAAACGATAACCATTATATATATAATACGGATGCACAAGCCCAGGAAACACTGCTCTGTATTCAAACTCAAACGACATTAGATACCCCAAACAGAAAACTTTCGATGATAGATTCACCGGATTTTTATATCAAAAGCTCCGAAGAAATGACAGGCGCTTTCATACAAATCCCCGAAGCTATAGAAAACACAATAAAAATTGCCGATATGTGCAATGTGGAAATAACGCTTGGAAAATGGATTATGCCTAAATTCGAAGTTCCGGAAGGGAAAACCCCTGCCGAGTATATGCAAATTAAGGTAGAAGAAGGACTCAAGAACAGATATAAAAAAATATCCCCCGAAATAAAAGAAAGGGCTGATTACGAACTGTCTATTATTCTTAAAAAAGGCTACGAAACGTATATTTTAATAGTTGCGGACTTCGTTAATTGGGCGAAATCCCGGGGCATTACGGTCGGTCCCGGCAGAGGTTCAAACGCAGGTTCCATTGTATCTTATGCCCTGGGTATTTCCGATATAGACCCGTTATATTTTAAGCTTCCTTTTGAGAGATTTTTAAACCCGATGCGCCCCTCTCCGCCCGATATAGACCTGGATTTTGCAGACAACAGAAGAGACGAAGTAATTGAGTACGTCAGGGAAAAATACGGAAGAGATAAGGTGGCCCAAATAATAACTTTCGGAACCATGGAGGCAAGAGGTTCTGTCAGGGATACGGGAAGAGTTATGGGTATGCCCTATTCCGGTCCCGACAGGATATCCAAAATGATTCCGCCCGGCTGGCAGGGGCACGCAATGACGATAGATAAAGCTATGGAGCAAAATCCCGAACTCAGACTTGTCTATCAAACCGAAACCGAAACCAGAAAACTTTTAGACCTGGCCAAAAAACTGGAAGGTGTGGCCAGGCATGCTTCGGTACATGCGGCGGGAGTCGTTATTGCCGATAAAGATATAACCGAATATACGCCTTTGCAAAGAGAAACAAACGGAGAAAAAATAATCACCCAATACGATATGTACAGTATAGGTGAAGACGGAGTAGGTCTTTTGAAAATAGACTTCTTGGGACTTAGAAATTTAACAATTATCCAGGAGGCCCTTAAGTTTATAAAAGATAACCAGGGGCTCGACATTGATTTTTCAAAAGTTCCGTTTGAAGATAAAAAAACTTACGATCTTTTAGCTTCAGGCGAAACAACCGGAATTTTTCAGCTTGAGTCGTCGGGGATGAGGCGCTACGTAAAAGAATTAAAACCCTCTTCCATATTTGACCTGCAGGCAATGGTAGCCCTCTACCGTCCGGGTCCGATGGCAAATATTCCCGAATTCATTAAACGTAAAAATAACCCTAACTTTATTAAATACCCCGACCCGAGGCTTGAGGATGTACTCAAAGAGTCTTACGGTATTATAACTTTTCAGGACGATTTGCTTTTAACCGCTATTAAAGTCGCAGGATACTCCTGGCTTGAAGCCGATAAATTAAGAAAAGCCGTCGGTAAAAAAATTCCCGCCGAAATGAAAAAACAGCATGATAAATTTGTTGACGGCTGCGTTACCAACGGAATGAACAAAAAAAACGCCGAAAACTTATGGATTCTTTTTGAACCCTTTGCGGGATATGGTTTCGGCAAGGCACATGCCGCATGCTATGCAACTATTGCCTTTAGAACGGCTTACCTTAAAGCCCACTTTCCCGTAGAGTTTATGACCGCGCTTTTAACCGCAGAATCAAGGGGCACCACCGGGCCTGTAAAAAATGAAAAAATTGCCCAGGCTGTCGCCGAATGCAAAAGGCTGAAGGTTACGGTTCTGCCTCCAGACATAAATAAATCCGGAGATGAATTTACAATTGAAGATAAAACAAAGATAAGATTCGGCTTATCTGCAATAAAAAATGTCGGAGACGCGGCAATAGGAAGTATTCTCAAACAAAGAGAAAATGGTCCGTTCAAAAGCCTTGAAGATTTTTGTTCAAAAGTAGACCTTGGAGCCGTGAATAAAAAAACCGTAGAAAGCCTTATCAAGGCAGGTGCCATGGATATTTTCGGTAAACGGGCCAATCTTTTAATTACATATCCCGAAATAATTGAAAATTCCCACAGAAAATTGAAACAAAGCCAATCGGGCCAGACGAGCCTTTTTGACGAACAGGATGACGACCCGCCCGGATCTACCGCAGGCAACGTTGAAGATTTTTCACCCAATGAAAAACTTGCTTTCGAAAAAGAGTTTTTGGGTTTTTACTTAACGTCACACCCCCAAATGGAAAGCCTTACCAAACTAAGATCCGTAGTCACGCACGATATAGAGCTTCTGCCGGAAGAAAATGAGGGCACTCAGGTTACAATAGGAGGCCTTATCGAAACAATCAGGAGAATTTTTACAAAGAAAAACGGCAGTGAAATGGCTTTTGTTACAGTCAGTGACGAAAAGGGTCTGGTTGCCGAGTGTATTATTTTCCCGAGGGTATTTGAGCAGTACAAAAACATTTTAACAAAGGATTCCGTCATCGTTGTAAACGGCAAAATAGACACAAAAAACGACAAACCGATAATTATTGCCGAAAAAATATCCGCTTTTAGCCGTTTTTCTTCTTGACTTGAAGCTATTTTCTTTATAAAATAAATTACGTGGTTTCATTTGCAGCAGAACCTATATTTCGTTTGGGCTTTTTTAGTGTGACAAACACCTTACTGGATACATTAATTGTCGACGGTGTTTTGGTAGGCATAGCTATTTATATAAAAAAACATTTAAAGTTAATCCCCGGATTTGTCCAAAATATTTCCGAGTATGCTGTTGAAACTATGTATAACTTAACCGAATCGGTAGCGCCCGAAAGAGCCGCAAGAATTTTTCCGTTTTTTGCAACTTTCTTTATATTTATTTTGCTTGCTAACTGGTCAGGCCTTATTCCGGGGTTCGGGACTATCGGTTTCTATGAGGGGGTAGGAAAAAGCAAAACGCTTGTTCCGCTTCTTAGAAGCGCTACAACAGACTTAAACACCACTCTGGGCCTGGCGCTTGTATCGGCGGTTGCCACACATGTAATCAGCATCAAGATTATAGGAATTAAGGAGTATTTAGGCAGATATTTTTCAATTAACCCTATGAACCAATTCATAGGGTTTTTAGAAATGATTTCCGAAATAACAAAAATAATTTCGCTCTCTTTCCGTCTTTTCGGCAATATCTACGCCGGAGAAATAGTCCTGGGAACAATTGCGTCTATATTTGCATTCATCGCTCCCCTTCCGTTTTTACTCTTGGAGTTTATCGTAGGTTTTGTTCAGGCACTCGTTTTTGCAATGCTGACAATGGCATTTATGGCAATACTTTCAACGCCTCATCACACTGAGGCCAAGGAGGTGAGTCACAAATGACATTTAGTATATCAGGAGGCCTAATTATTGCAATCGGAGGTCAAATGGCCGCTTTGGCAATCGGTTTAATCGGCGCCAAAGCTATGGAAGCTATCGGAAGAAATCCCGAAGCAACCGGAAGAATTCTGCCTGCAATGCTTTTAGGAATGGCTTTTGCGGAAGCTATTGCAATTTATTCTTTAATATTTGCCTTTATCGGGAAATAAAATTTTATGGAAATACTTAAAAATTTTGGGTTTGATCCAATTTTGTTGGTCGCTCAAATTGTAAATTTTTTAATTATTCTATTTATCCTTAAAAAGCTTCTTTATAAGCCTGTTATGGACATGCTTAAAAAAAGAGAAACTTCTATTAAGGAAGGGATAAAACAGGCCGAGGAAGGAAGGCTGGCCTTAGAAAAAGCGCTCGAAGAAGAGAAAAAAATCCTTAAAAAAGCTCAGGACCAGTCGAAAAAAATTGTTGAAGACGCTAATACGGAAGCGATTAATATTTCAAAAGAAATAGAGGATAATTCCAGAAAACAGGCGGAAAAGATACTGGAGGAAGCAAGGAGGCAAATCGAGCAGGAAGCAAAAGAAACAGAAAGAAGGCTGTCCCAGAATATTACTAATCTCTCCATTGAACTGTTAACAAAATCTTTGGGACAGATGTTTGGAGAAAAAGAGCAAAAACAATTGATAGAAAAAGCGGTAAAAGAGTTAAAAGGTAAAAAATCATGATAAAAAATAAAATAAAAAAGTTAGCACAACTCAGCTATACAAAGGGAGAATTGGATGGAAAGAAAGTAAAAAAAATTGCGAATTTTCTCTCTAGACAAGACCTGAAGGAATATATTAAAATTCTAAGGGAACTTGAAAACGCAAAAAAAGTTACCGTAATCGTCCCCAGGCTTTACAAAGACAAAGAATTTGAAAAACAGCTTTCCGGGGCTTTTGACGGGAAAAAAATAATTTTCAAAGAAGAACCGTCTCTTATAACCGGACTAAGGGTGGAAAATAACGACTTAATATACGAATTAAGCCTTAAAAATACTCTTGAAAATTTAAATTCGCATATAAACGGATAAATATTATGGTAAACAGCGACGAGATTATTAAGCAACTGGAAAAAGGATTATCTTCTTTTAAACTGGACGCCAAACTGCAGAACGTCGGTGAAGTTGAATCCAATACCGACGGTGTCGTGGTGGCTTCGGGGTTATCCAAGGCCATGATGGGAGAATTGGTTTCTTTTGAAAACGGCGTCATCGGAATGATCTTAAATTTAAACGAAGACAATGTTTCGATAATTCTCCTGGGAGACGGAGACGGCATAAAAGAAGGAGAAAAGGTAAAAGCAACGGGAAGCATGCTTTCCATCAACGTATCGGAAGATTTAATCGGCAGGGTTATTAACCCTCTGGGAGAACCTTTGGACGGAAAAGCTAAACCAAAGAATAAAGGAAAAGAAATGCCTCTGGAAAGAATAGCTGCGGGAGTTGTTGAAAGAGAAGCCGTAAATACCCCTTTGAAAACCGGAATAAAATCTATCGACGCGATGTTCCCCATCGGAAGAGGTCAAAGGGAACTTATTATCGGAGACCGGGGATTGGGAAAAACTGCAATCGCAATTGACACAATTATTAACCAAAAAAATAACCCGAAAGAGGGATTAAAACCCGTAATCTGCGTTTATGTTGCCATAGGACAAAAACAAAGCAGAATTGCGCAGGTTATAGATAAACTAAAAGAAACCGGAGCAATTGATTACTCAATAGTTATGGTCGCTTCGGCATCCGAACCCGCAGCCCTGCAGTATCTCGCACCGTATGCGGGAGTCGCAATTGCCGAATATTTTATGGAAAAAGGGCAGGATGCCCTGGTGGTTTATGACGATTTGACAAAACATGCATGGGCATACAGGCAAATATCGCTCGTCTTAAAAAGACCGGCGGGAAGAGAGGCATACCCGGGTGATATTTTTTACCTTCATTCAAGACTTTTGGAAAGAGCTGTTAAATTAAGCAAAGAATTGGGAGAAGGATCAATAACCGCCCTGCCTATTATAGAAACGCAGGGAAATGACGTTTCCGCATATATTCCTACAAACGTAATTTCGATTACCGACGGACAGATTTATCTTGAAGGCGACCTTTTCTACAGCGGTATAAGACCGGCCATAAACATAGGCACTTCCGTTTCAAGGGTGGGAGGAGCGGCGCAAACTCCTACGATAAAATCGGTTGTCGGACAGATGAAGCTTGAACTTGCACAATACAGGGAAATGGCCTCTTTTGCGCAATTCGGAAGCGAGTTAGACGCCGCTACCGCCGCTCAGCTGGACCGTGGCAGAAGAACCACCGAGATATTAAAACAGCCTCAATACGGTTCTTTAATTGAAGCCCTGGAATACTTAAGCATCTGGGTTATAACCAACGGATTCGCCGATGATATTCCTACCGAACAAATATCAAGATTCGAAAAAGAATATCACAATTATATAAAAGCAAATTATCCAAAACTAATAGCGACTCTTTCAAAAGGGGCAAAACCCGACGAGGAAACAAAAAAACAGCTGCAAAAAGCGACGGGAGAATTTAAGAAAGGATTTTCGGTCTAATGGCAACAATATTAACACTAAAAAGAAGAATAAAAACGGCAGGAAACGTGTCTAAAACAACAAAGGCAATGCAAATGATAGCTGCATCCAAGCTTAAAAAAGCCCAAGATGCGGCAGTTTTATCGAGACCTTACGTTGAAAAATTGGTAAGCTTATCCAAAAACCTTTCGGCAAAAATAGAAAAAGACAATCTTCATCCTTATATGAAAGAAAACGGTACGGGAAATACGCTTTATATCGTAATTTCTCCGGACAAAGGGTTGTCGGGAGGTCTTGTCTCAAACCTGACAAGGGAAATATTCCAACTACCGTTAAATAAAAATGACCTGTTTATAACCATAGGGAAAAAAGCCGAAGGAGCAGTTTTTTCTTTGGGAAAAGAAGTTTTGGCAACTTTTCCTTTCGGCACTATCCTTCCCGAATTCGATACGGTCTATCCTGTTATTAAAATAATTAACGAATATTTTCTAAGCGGGAAGGTTTCTGCGGTAAAAATAATTTCAACAAAGTTTACAAGCGTATTTACGCAAACCCCCGGCGCTAATACCGTCTTACCCGTAAAATTTGAAGGAGAATTAAATCATTCCAACAACGGCATGCTTTTTGAACCGAACCTTGACGAACTGTTGCCTTCCCTTTTGGAACATTATATCGAAATGGAAATTTACCAAAGCCTGCTGGAAAATTATGCTTCCGAACAGGCGGCGCGCATGGTGGCAATGAAAAACGCAACAGACAACGCAAACGACATAATTAAGGAGTTAAAGCTTGAATATAATAAAATAAGGCAGGAAAAAATTACCAACGAGCTTTTAGATATAATAGGAGGACAATTCGCATATGCCTAAATCACAATCCGAAGGGATAATCATAAAAATCCAGGGTCCTGTTGTCGATGTCAGGTTCGAGAATAACCCGCCTTTAGTCAACGAGGCGTTACACGTGGAACTAAACGGCAAAATTCTGGTGTTGGAAGTTGCTTTCCTTATCGGCAACAACGAAGTAAGGGCTTTGGCGCTTGGACCTACCGACGGGTTATCAAGAGGAATACCCGTAAACAGAACGCATTCCCCCATTAAGGTCCCTACCGGCCCCAAAACACTGGGGAGAATATTCAACGTTTTGGGAGAACCTATAGATAACCAGAAGTTCAACGGAAAAGACAAAGAAGTAATTTATAGTTCCATACACCAGAAACCTCCGGTTTTGGAAGAGCAGGAAACAAAGCCCCAGATACTCGAAACCGGTATCAAAGTCATAGATTTAATCGCTCCGTTTACAAAAGGAGGAAAAACAGCCGTATTCGGAGGGGCCGGAGTCGGCAAAACCGTTATAGTAAAAGAACTTATCCGAAATATTGCAATGGAGCATAAAGGACATTCGGTTTTTGCGGGAGTGGGAGAAAGAACAAGGGAAGGAAACGAACTCTGGAAGGAAATGCTCGAAGCAAAAGTCATGGATAAAACCGTAATGCTGTTCGGACAAATGAACGAACCGCCGGCTAACAGGCTTAGGATTGCCTTAACCGCACTTACAATGGCCGAATACTTCAGGGATGTAAAACATGAAGACGTACTTCTTTTTATCGATAACGTATTCAGGTTTGCCCAGGCAGGCAGCGAAGTATCCGCTCTTTTGGGAAGGATGCCCTCGGCCGTAGGCTATCAGCCGACTCTTGCCTCCGAAATGGGAGAACTGCAGGAGAGAATAACTTCCACAAAGCACGGTTCTATCACTTCCGTCCAGGCGGTTTATGTACCGGCAGACGATTATACCGACCCTGCACCAGTTACGATTTTTGCCCATCTTGATGCAAGCATTTCTCTTGAACGCGCCATAGCGGACCAGGGTATTTACCCGGCTGTTGACCCGTTGAACTCAACTTCAAGAATTCTTGATCCTAATGTCGTTGGGCAGGAACATTATGATGTGGCAAGAGAGGTGCAAAGGGTGCTTCAAAAATATAAGGACCTGCAGGATATTATTGCAATACTCGGAATGGATGAATTATCGGATGAGGACAAACGCACGGTATCAAGGGCCAGAAAAATACAAAGATTCTTAAGCCAACCGATGTTCGTGGCAGAGGTATTTACCGGACAGCCGGGAAAATATGTTAAGGTCCAGGATACGGTAAAAGGTTTTAAAGAAATACTCGAAGGGAAACACGACAAGCTTTCCGCCCTGGCAATTTCTATA
>JAMDEE010000002.1:10582-11064 GCA_023487605.1 Patescibacteria group bacterium | reverse complement strand
GACCCTCAGACACTTACTATTGCTCCAGCTTCATCCTCCCCATAAAGTTTCACAAAACCACCAATGGGCAGCCAATTAATTGAATATATAGTTTCGCCTTTTTTAATACCGAATATTCTTGGAGGCAATCCAAATCCAAATTCCTCAACCTTTACTCCAAATTTTATTGCGGAAATAAAATGCCCAGCCTCGTGGATGAGAACTAAAAGGCTTAACATGGCAAGAAAAACTATTATTGTAATTAACATATCGTTTAAGTTTAGTAAACAATACTACCAATAAGAATAAGCAAATATGCAAATGTCAAATACTACAAATCAATTTCAAATAGATAAATCTCAAATGTTAAATAATTTGAAATTTAATTATTTAGAATTTGTATTATTGATTTGCTTATTGGGTTATTTGCTTATTTGTAATATTTTCTTTCATTGAGATTTGATTAGAAATTAGAAATTAAGATATGGCAGGATTTTTCCAAA
>JAMDEE010000002.1:0-10572 GCA_023487605.1 Patescibacteria group bacterium | reverse complement strand
TATGAACTCTAAATTCTAAACTCGCAAGAGTTCTTCTTCTTTTCGTCTGCCAAGTTCTTCTATCTGGAAAATTATCTCGTCTGTAATTTTCTGAACCTCTTTTTCTACTCTTAAAAGATCATCCTCCGATATTGTCTTATCATTCTCCTGCTTTTTAATTTCATTCATTGCTTCATGACGAACCTGTCTAACCATAATGCGTCCATTCTCAAGTTTTTGCTTCATAAGGCGGATAAGTTGGGTTCGCCTCTCTTCGGACAAGGGCGGAATCGTAATCCGTATTAATCCACCGTCTGTAACCGGCGTAAATCCAATATTGGCTTCCAAAATACCCTTGGCTATCTCTTCTATAATTGAAGCGTCAAACGGAGTAATAGTAAGCGTCTGAGGGTCCGATACTGTGATCGTAGCTAATTCTAAAAGTTTAAGCCGTGTTGACCCGCCATAAACAGACACAGCAACATTTTCTATTATAGAAGGCGTTGCCCTACCCGTTCTAATCGTGCTAAGATCGGTTTGCAAAACATCTAAAACCTTTCCCATTCTGTCTTTGACTTCGTCAAAACTCATATATTTTAGACTAAAAGTCTAAAAGACTTTAGCGATAAGTCTTTGAACTATCTATTCTATTTCGAAGCGCTGAAACTTTTTAACTACAATATTTTCTCCTAGCTTTGCTATTGTTTCCTTTAATAAATTTTCTATTGTTTTTGAACTATCCCGAATATATTCTTGTTTCAAAAGAGATTGAACATCTTTTGGGTTCATTGCGGCAATCTGCATTGCAACCTCATGAGCAAAATGTTTAAACTCGTCTGTTTTGGCAACAAAATCGGTTTCGCATAAAACCTCTGCCATTGCCCCAACCTTTCCGCTCTGATGAATATAGCTTTCAATTAAACCCTGCGAGGTTTCCCTTTCTGATTTTTTCTCTGCCTTTTCAATCCCATGTTTTCCCAACCATTCTTTAGCCTTTTCGTAATTATTACCCATCTCTTCCAAAGCCTTTCTGCAATCAGCTAAAGATACTTGGGTTTCTTGACGAAGTTTTTTAAGTAGTATAATATCAACCATAATAGTCTAGAATTCAGAGTTTAAAATTCAGAATTTAATTTAGAAATTAGAATTATTTTTCAATCTTAACTTGAGTTTTCTTTGTTGTTTTAGCTTTAATGTTTTTTTGCTTTTTCTCTTCTTTACTTTTGGATTCTTTTGTAGTTTTTTTCTCTTCGGTCTTTAATTCTGAATTATTAATTCTAGATTCTGAATTCCTGCGGCCTTCTATCCATGCGTCAATTATATAATCCGTAATAAGCTTTATTGAGCCGAGGGCATCATCGTTAGCCGCGATCGGATAATCTATAAGATAAGGATCTGCGTTTGTATCAACAATACCGACTGTTCTGACATTGGTTTTTCTTGCCTCTCTAACCGCCAAATCTTCTAAATGGGTATCAATTATAAACAAGGCGTTTGGCACCTTATCCATATCTTTGATGCCGCCGTAGAGCTCTTCGAGCTTTTGTTTTTCTTTTTGATAAAGCCCTATTTCTTTCTTTGTGTATTTCGTTCTTACGTCTTCGCTTTTAAGTAAAAGGTCAAGATCCTTAAGACGTTTAAAATTCTTTTTAACCTCGGAGAGATTTGTCAGAAGACCTCCAACCCAACGGCTGGTAACCCAATATAATCCTTCTGAATCTGAATCCTTTGCCGTCTTTTCCATTGCTTCCCGAAGAATATCTTTTGCTTGATTTTTTGTTCCAACTATAATTAGATTTTCTCCTTTTTCAGCCAATTCTTTAATAAAACGTCCTGCCTCTTCCAAGGTTTCTTTAGTTTTTGCTAGATCAATAATACAGATATTATTGCGGGTTTCAAAAATGAAATCACGGGCTTTGGGATTAGAGCGAGTAACCTGATGGCCGAAATGGCATCCCGCCTCAAGAAGTTCTTCAAGTGTAATTTCTCTCATATTCTTAATCCTCCATCTTGGCAATATTTCCTTAATCAGAATATGAAAACCAAGATGTGTGTGATAAGAACTATTCTATCAGAGTCTGCGAATTAAAACAAGTAAGAAAACTTTGATATATATTTTGTTCATAGAATATGCTAAAATTTTTATATACCACTCCGCAATCATTTTGCAAAAATTATATACCTACGCCCCCCGTCGCTAACATAGCTATGGCGGCGTGCGACCGTAGCTTTCAAAATGACTATTAGTCTGCTATAGTAGACTAATTATAACAAGCAAGAATGATTGCTTCGTTAGGTATTATGGCACTTCGCCTATTGGCTACGAGGCCATAAAGACTTCGTAGCTGAAAGCGGAGAGTCTTTATACTTATTTGAATTTTGAAAGCAGAGGGGTATACAATATGGAGTTAGTCGGGAAATTCTTCCCAGACAAGATCAAAAACAAGATTAATCGGATAAAACAAGGTCTTGCTCCGGCTGCAGAACCCGAAGCAAGTATTCAAAGAATCTTACCTTGGGATGTAAGAGTAGCGATTCGATATGGAGTAAAACTTGATCCTTCGCATATAGAATCTCTTTTAAATTCGGGATTCATTAATGAGTCTATCTACCTTACAACAAAAGCGCTGGGAAACGATAAAGAAAAACAACTTACGTTTCTTTCAGAGTTAACGGATCAAATAGTGCAAGATCCAAAAAATCTGCGTGCCGCTAAACAAGTTATAGATAAAGCAATTAAGACCATTGATAAATCTTATGCTGTTAACGGAACAAAGTTAGCACAAGTTAGCAGACAAGGATTTGATTTCTGGGATAAAAAGTTTGAAGAGTTGTCTTCCGACGAAGTTCAAATAGACAGTACGCCTATCTTAATCGCATATGCATCACTTATTGGAATCCGTCATTTTATTGTAGATCCCGATGGGACGGCACGAAGAACATTTATGATAATGGTTCCAGACTATATCCAAGATAATAAGGAACAAATATGCGGCTATATAATTACACCAACAAATCCCAAAGGAGAACGAGTTTCTTACCTGCCAAAAAATTTTCAAAGGCCAGATAATTATCTTTTTATTGATGATGCTGTAAGAACAGGAAAACATAAAGAAGATATCTGGGAGTTTTGGAACAAGGATAAAGGATCAAACAATACTCTGGATGCAGCAAGATTTCGAACTCTTGTCCATGTGCCTGTATAAAATAAGTTAAGGAATTGGGAATTCTTGAGAAAATACTTTTACCTCTTCTGCTATCTGCAACAGCGTTTTATTCTTTTCGACTTCTTTTCTAATTGCTTTCCAATATTTACTTCGCGCTTCCTTTTCTTTTGGCATTTCCTTTCCAGCAACTTCCTCAATTGCCTGATTCATCCAAGAGGCGATTCTCTTCATGTCTTTTTCTTTCATACCCCGCGTTGTGATTGCCGGCGTCCCAAGCCGAATACCTGATGGATAAAAAGGAGGCATAGTGTCAAACGGCACGCCGTTCTTATTAACTACTATTCCGGCAACTTCCAGAGCAAACGCCGCAAGAGCACCGTTAACTTTTTTATTGCGAAGATCAATCAAGATAAGATGGTTATCTGTTCCTCCGCTCACCAAACTAAATTCATATTTTAATAATTCCGAAGCAAGTATTTGCGCGTTCTTTACCACTTGTTGAGCATATTTTTTGAACGAAGATAAACCTGCCTCATAAAGCGATACTGCTATTGCCGCAGTCTGGTTATCATGCGGCCCTCCCTGAAGACCTGGAATGATAGCGCTGTCTATTTTTTTCGGCAGGTCGGGATCCTTTCTCAGACCTTTCTCTGTTACCATAATCATTGCCCCTCTTGGCCCGCGGAGCGTTTTATGAGTAGTTGTAGTCACGATATGAACGAAAGGTACTGGACTTGGATGCGCGCCTCCCACGATAAGCCCTGCTATATGAGCAATATCAGCCATAAGATAGGCACCAACTTTATCGGCAATCTGTCCAAATTTTTTAAAGTCTATAATCCTGGGATAAGCTGTAAAACCACAGATAATAAGTTTTGGTTTTTCTTTTAAAGCCATTTTTTCAATTGCCTCAAAATCAAGACTGCCGTCTCCGGCAAGTTCATATTGAACAGCGCGGAAAAATCTACCGGAAAGATTTAAAGGCAAACCATGTGTTAAATGTCCGCCAAAGGCAAGCTTTAAACCCATAAGCGTGTCGCCGGGATTTAAAATAGCAAACTCAACCGCCGCGTTAGCAGGACTTCCAGACAAAGGCTGAACATTAACATACGGAACATCAAAGAGTTTTTTTGCCCGGTCTTGAGCTAATGATTCAACCTGATCAATTACATTATTGCCTTGATAGTATCTTCTTCTAGGGTATCCCTCTGAATACTTGTTGGTTAAGACAGACCCCAAAGCCTCCATTACAGCTTTGGACGTATAGTTTTCAGATGGAATCATTTCCAAAACTTCTTTCTGTCTTTTTTCTTCATCTTTAATGAGTT
This sequence comes from Patescibacteria group bacterium, assembly GCA_023487605.1. GTDB lineage: Bacteria > Patescibacteriota > Microgenomatia > Levybacterales > UBA12049 > JAMDEE01. The sequence continues at coordinate 6,098 of JAMDEE010000002.1, read as the reverse complement.
TGTAAATTTGGGGATCTGTCTTGATAAGGGCTTTCATGCAACCAACTATATCCCAAACACGCAACTTTTACAATATGTTTCTTTGCTTAAGGAAAAGCATAAATTTGGTCTGGAAGAAATTCTCACGGCTTAAGATAAGTTTAAAAATATTTAAATTTTTGCACTTTAGCCTTGAATAAGATATAATCGCAAACATATGCTCGGAGAAACCTATAGATCAGAAGGTCAACCAAGCTCTGAACAAAAAAGAAATGTTTTAATGCGCCCATTTGAACAAACAGATCTTCCTCATGCAACTTCACTAGCGCAAAACAATATCAGAAAAAGCTTCGCCGCTTTATTCCCAAAAGAGGTAATGAAAGCCTATTTAGCTGCTAACAATCAAGACGAACTGAAACATGCTGTCAATGACGAAGGAACAGAAACAAACGTTCTAATGTCTCCTGAAGGAAAATTGTTAGGATTCGCGCTAATAAGATTCAATCCAAGACCTAGAAGGAACGCTTACGGCGAGCTAGATCTAAGAAGACTGCACATTGATGAAACAGCTCAAGGACAAGGACTCGGAAGAAGATTATTTGAATGGATGCATGAAAGAGCCAAGTCGCCTGAAATAAATTCCGAATATGTAACCAGCCATGCAAGCGGCAGTTCACGGTTGTTTTTTGAAAGAGAAGGATGGGAAGGAAAAACTATGTTAAATGACATGAGTAAAAAAGGGACATCTGCTATTGTCTTTGTAGCTCATAAATTAGTTAGGCAGAAAGAAGTAAATCTTTTTAATCCGCCTACTCACATTGTTTATGCAGGAGGCAATTCTGCAAAATCCGAATATCTATCTGAGCTAATTAGGGATCTTAATATCAGCCTTCCCATTATCAGAGTACCAGCTAGGGAAAATGAACAGACTCAAGATGTTGTAGAAGCAGCCACATCAAAAGCTTTATCTGCAAGTGGAATCATTGCTCGGGGTAAAGTAAATCCATTGGTAATTGCCAATGACATACGCGCAGATCTAATGACTACTAGAATAGACAATGAAGGAAAACTAGTATACTCCCTTATGAATAAAGGAAAACCTAAAACTCACGATGAACTTCTGGAAAATTTTCGCATATTAGCCTATACAGCCAGAATCACCGAAAAACCGGCACCATATATAATTAGAACAGCCACGGTATTACATAGCCTAACAGAACCTGATAACGATTCCTATTCTGAACGTGATGTCTCTGTATGGCTCTCTCAAGACATACTAGAGAAACTCTCAACTGAATCCGGTATTGTAGAATACATAAGTGCCGTAAGCGAAAAATTCGGAGCAGATGTTTTAAGCATGTCTGGAGGACTATGTCTTCCCTACTTTTTGGAAATCGGAGCTGTTGGCGGAATGAATGGGCATGATTTTAGAACTTTACCAAAAAGAGAACTAGTAATAAAAGATGCACTGCAGATAGCAATTTCAGGAATAGATAAAAAGATTGTTCGGGAAAGATTCGGATTAATCCAGGTTTAGATGACAAACAATAAAAATCTTAACCTATGATAATAAAAACAAAGTCTGTTCAGGCAAAAAACGAAAAATCTGATGGCATAAGGATCTGCATCATGAGACGGATTAGACCTGAATTTGTTTTCGATATTTGGATGCCAACCCTAGCTCCTTCTACAGAACTCTTAAAGTCTTACCACGATAGAAGAATAGATTGGAAGAAATATGAGAGAAGATTCGCCAAAGAAGTCTTAAATAGAAATCAAAAATACCTGGATATAGTTTTGGACATATCACAAAAGGATATACTTACACTTTTATGCTGGGAAGATACTCCTGAAATGTGTCATAGAAGACTTGTTGCAGAACATTTAAAAAAAATAAATCCTCTGATTAACCTTAGCCTCAAATAGGATTATCTTTCTAGCTCTAAAAATGTATATTTATAGCCGTCAGATTCTCTTTTTTCTTCTGATGTAACTTTTTTAAACTGCGAGTAATCCGGAAAAAAGGTGTCGGCGCCAAAATCTCCCTTAACAATTGTCAGATAAAGCCTATCAACCAATCCTTTTTCAAGTGCCTCTTTAAAAACTTGTCCCCCGCCGATAATAAAAACCTCCCCTTTGTCATACCGAACTTGCCATTCGACTCCGCTCAGGCTCTGAGCTTGCCGAATGAGTTTCGGCATCTTATTAGATTCTGAAATCAATTCAGAATGACAATAACGAGAAGCTTTTTCTATCGCCTCCTTCAATGACCCTGTCAGCTTCGCAAGGTGAGACCTTTCAAGGCTAAACTCTGGATTTCGAGTTATGACGACATTATAACGATTTGGCAAAGGCCTAACCGGCAAAGAATCCCAAGTTTTTCTTCCCATGATAATCGGGTGTCCGTTTGTAACTTCCCTAAAACGCTTGAGATCTTCAGGAATATTCCAGGGTAATTTCCCGTTTTTTCCAATTCCCCTTTTTTCATCAATTGCGGCAATGATAGAAATTTTCATTATGGATTATGGATGGAAATTTATTATTTATATGTGGTATTATATCACTTTAGAAAGGGAAAACATTCACAAAAGAGATAGTAATTCCGTACAAATATTATAGAAATCCCAGTACTACTTCCGTTGAGGAAGTTTTTATAAACCCCGAAGCTGGCACTAATTGCGAACTTTTAGTGCAAGCTATTGTTCGCGCGAGAGGATTTGTTCTCCCTGATCGTATCCGTTCTTCTGAATTATATAAAGACACTGAATATACTAAAATTATAAATGATATTTCAAATGTCCAAACCGGTGACATCGTAGGACTCTGCCCATTAGATAAAACAGATTTTTGGGGAATCCATGTTGGAATAATATGGATAGACGATACAGACACTACGTACGTTGTTCATAATGCTAAACATACCGGCGCTCTCCAAAGAGAAAGGATCGAAGATGCGCTGAAGCATGAAAGACATAATAAGATTGCCTGGATTAAAAGACCTATTGTTAAAAACAATAAGCTTTCAAATCCTCAAGGACTTGATATAATTGGACTTGGATACTTAGCAAAACATATATAAAAATTTTAAATGAAAGTAACTGCGTATAAAACAAAAAAAATAGTTCCGGGCGATAATTTATATAAAATCCTTGACCAGTATCTGGCAAAAGAAATCAGCGATAAAAGCGTTGTTGCGGTAACTTCTAAAATTATAGCCATTTGCGAGAGCCGGGTGGAAAAAATTAAGTCCGAGGAGCAAAAAGACATTTTGGCAAAAAAAGAAGCAGAGGCTTATCTGCCCCGCGAATATAATCAGTATGGTTTTATGATAACAATCAACAGGGGAATTTTGGTGGCATCCGCCGGGATTGATGCGTCAAACGGTAACGGCTATTATGTTTTGTGGCCAAAAAATCCGCAGGAAAGTGCAAATAAGATTCGTAATTATCTTCTTAAAAAATATCGCCTGAAAAATCTCGGAGTGATTATTACCGACAGCAAACTATCGCCTTTACGCTGGGGAGTAACCGGAGTTGCAATTGCCTACAGCGGGTTTAAAGCTTTAAAAAGCTACATTGACACACCGGATATTTTCGGCAGGCTAATGCGGGCGGAAAAAAGTAATATTGCTGATTCCTTGGCAGCTGCCGCGGTAATTGAAATGGGAGAGGGAAACGAACAAAAACCGCTTGCAATTATTAAAGATGCAGGCTTTATTAATTTTCAAAAGCAAAATCCAACCAAAAAAGAATTAGACAGTTTAAAAATTTCCATCGGAGACGACGTTTTTTCTTCGCTTTTGGAATCGGTTAAGTGGCAAAGCAATAAAAAATAATTATTTCTTCTTTTCGTAATAACCGCCGGCAACCGTCAACTCTCCTTTTATAACAGGATGCGGATCGTAATTCTCAAGGACTATCTTATCCGGCGTAAAATCGGAAAGGGTTTCCATTTTCCCAAGAATCTTAATTGTCGGGAAAGGCTTTGGCTTTCTCTTAAGTTGTTCCTTAACCTGCTCAATATGATTCTCGTAAATATGCACATCGCCGAAAGTATGAATAAATTCTCCGGGCAAAAGACCTGCAATCTTGGCAAGAATAATGGTCAAAAGCGAATATGACGCGATGTTAAACGGAACGCCTAAAAATAAATCTGCGCTTCTTTGATATAGCTGTAAAGACAACTTTCCATTCCTATTTGAAATCTGATACATGTTGTGGCAAATAGGAAATCTTGAAGCATCTTTATTCTCTGCCATTGTGTATAAGTACTCCGGATTCCAGGAATTAACAATCAGATTTTTTGCATCGGGATCATCTTTCATCTCTTGCATTACCCATTTTAACTGGTCTATTGTCCTGCCTTTTTTTCGAGTCGGCCACGAACGCCACATTTCTCCATAAATCCTTGGCAAATTCCCCCACTTCTTGGCAAACTGCGCATCCTCTTTTATTTTTTGAACGAACTCTTCCTTCGTCAGACTTTTGACTTTTGACTTTTGACTTTTGACATATATTTTGTATGGGTAGTCATCCCAGATATGCACATTATTATCAACCAAATATTTTATATTTGTATCGCCCTTAAAAAACCAATAAAGCTCGTGCAAAACTCCCTTCCAGTAAACTTTCTTTGTGGTTAAAAGAGGAAAACCTTTTGACAAATCATAGCGGGTCTGGCGTCCAAAAAGACTATAGAGTTTGATATTTGTCCCCCGATCAACCTTTTTAATCCCCTTCTCCAGCGCTTCTTTTAATAAATCTAAATATTGATACTCCCCGTGTTTTTTTAATTTAGAATTCATAATTTATAATTCAGAATAAGTTTATAATCTAGAATTGTTCTTGGTATTTAAAATAATCGTTGTTATTATCTTCTTGATCTCTACACATTCTTTAATAAGTTTGCCAATTTGATTTGTATCATTTTCGTTGATTTCTTTCAAAAGCGCAAGCCAGTAAAGGGTTTCCGACGCGGATTTTATGGCAATCTGAAAATAGTTTATAAATTCCCGCTTCGACACGCTATTTCCGCCTTCAACAATGTTTGCGCCGATTGACGTACCCGATCTGACTAACTGGTCTAGAAGATTCCAATTCTTTCGTTTTGCTCTAAGTTTCTCGGATAAATTTAATACTTCTATTGAAAAATCAAAACATCTTTTCTTAAATTGCTGTTTAAAAGTATTCTTACTATCTGATTTTAAATTCATAATTTAATTCTGAATTCTGAACTCTAAATTATAAATTCTTTTTAAACCTGTTTCTCTTTTTTTCTCGCCGTGACTCTTCCCCCCTGCCATTGACCGCGATAAAGATTTCCTCCGCCTTTGACTTCACTAAACTGGATGTGGACAAAGCGCGCACCCATTTCGATTTCAACGGTCACGGATCCCTCATTTTTCAAACCAAAAATCAATCCTCCGCAATAGCCGGGCGGCACATTTCCGCTGCGCAGAAACAAACCCGACCGATAAGTTGTTGAGCGAGGAGTAATTGACGCGGTTAAATTCTGCGGCATATTAACCGATTCAATTGTTTTAACCAGAAAAAAATCCCCAGGCTTTATGGTAATTTTTTGACTTTTGACTTCTTGCCCTGAGCGAAGTCGAAGGGTTGACTTTTGACTTTGATATTTCGCGACTAGCGAAATATCCGCCGTATGTCTTTCTGTAATTCCTAAAAATGCCTTTCCAGCAATTTTATAAACTTCTCCAAGCCGCAAATCAAACCCCGCGCCTTCGGGATTAGTCAACTCTCTTTCTGACAACCCCTCAACTAACTTTTGAGTTTTAACCAGTTCTAATAATTGTTTAGGTCCAAGTACCATAATTTAATACTACCAATACTACCAGTCTCAAATACTACAAATCAATGATTAAATGTAGAATTCAAAATTTTGCATTGAGTTATTTTGCATTGATTTGTTTATTGAATTATTTGTTTATTTGCTTATTGCCGAGATTATATCGGTTGTTACTTCTTCGGGATTCCTCTCCCCATCCAGCACCGCTATCTCCTTTGGAAATTCGCCAAACAGCAATTTATATCCTTCAGATATCTTTTTAAGCTGATCTTTTTCTTCATAGATCTCTTTTCCTTTTTTATTAGAAAGCCTTT
>JAMDEE010000020.1 GCA_023487605.1 Patescibacteria group bacterium | reverse complement strand
TGTCCGCCAGCTGGCGGATTGATTTTTGATCTTTGATTTGTTCAATCGTCAACACTAATTTCTGCATATTCCAGTTAAGCGCCCTGTGCAGTCCGATTATCGGTGACTTAATTCCAAAAACAAGCTGGGTTAAAAGTACTTCACGGGAGGGAAGAGTAGAAAGTTTTAGCAGTTCGTCAGCATTTAGTGCTTGTCCGTCCATAATGCCAAACTTGATTGCCGGAACGTTTAAGAGCTTAATCGTTTTTACTAGTTTTTTAAGAGGTTCGACAATGTCATTGTAGGCAAAGAGAGTTAGGGTTGGGCCTTTGAGAGGTGAGAGGTGAGAGGCGAGAGGCGAGAGTTCAAGAGCGCGTTTAAGAAGCGTGTTTTTGCTCACAACCAGTTCTGTCTCTAGGTTTCTTACTTCTTTCTTAAGGTCTTCAATCTGCACGTGCGTCATGCTGGTATAGTCGGCAAACACAATTCCTTTTGCTTTTTCTACCTTTTCGTAAAGCTTCGCCACTATTTTTTCTTTTTTCTCCCGATTTGGACTAATTTTATTCATAAAAAAACCTCGGTTTAACCGAGGCATACTTAAATTAACATAGGCTATATTTCCTTGTATTAATTTGTTTCCTCGGTAGGATTTATCAAGCCTTACGGATGGAATACTTCGGCTTTCAGGCCTCAGTATCTCGTCTGCGGACTCGACCTACTGTCTTAGGTTAAGTTTATTTTAACAGACGGATTGGCTGGCGTCAATAGCTGTATTTATTCATACCTTGACCTGCAGAGAAAAACCACAGTATAATAAAAATGCGGTAGTTATGGACAACAAAGAAGACATAAGCATATTCTCGATACTCAAAAACCTCATGATAGAGAATGTTCCCTCCTACGCAAACAAAATTTTCTATTCTCTGGGATTTTTATCCATGACCTCTTTTTTTATACTCATCATAACCGGCGTAGTGATGGTTTCCTTCGGTCCGGATTGGTGGCTCACAAGCCCTGCCGGAATTTTTGTCCGAAGCATTCATTTGTGGGCAACGCAGGCTTTTGTACTTTTTATATTGCTTCATGTTCTTATAGTTTTTTTAACCTCCGGATATAAACCGCCCAGGCAGTTAACTTGGGTTTTGGGCGCTTTAATGCTTTCTCTTGTTTTGGCAGAAGCGGAGTTTGGCTATGTGTTGAGAAACGACTTTTCTTCCCAGTGGAGGAGTCTTCAGGGAGCTGATTTTTATAATGGTTCGGGTTTAGGACGTTTTATAAACACCCTAAACTACGGGCAGATTTATGGCATCCATATAATTATTATGCCGCTTCTTCTCATTGTCCTTTTGTTTTTGCACTATTTGCTTATTAAAACGCGCGGCATAGCCAAACCCTACAAAAAAGATTTTAAGTACAAAATGGTTAGGGCTAACCATAGTATTCTTTTTGTTCGAGGAGGAGTTCTCGCGGGAGTAATTGTTATATTAGCTTTGCTTTTCCCATCCCCTCTGATCGCGCCTGTTACCATAAAGCAGGTGGCAATCGAAGACCCTGCCTTAATGGCAAAAACACTACTTAGCGAAATGAATCATACCTCGGATACGGCAACTTATATGGATAGCATTGATCCGTATAAATTCGACACCAGAAAAGTATATATAGAAATGCCTTATAAGGACTATATTAGTCTTTCAAACAATGAAGCTCCCCGTAGCAAGCGGGGTATCAAAGCGAAATTCCCCCGAAGCCAACAACCCCACTTCGCTAAAGCTACGTTAGGGGTTCCCCTGTCGCCTTCATCCTCAGAGCAAGCTCCGAGGTTTTCGGCGAAGGGGAATAAAAACATGCTGGCGGTTTTTAACCACGAAACTAAACAAAAACAAGATCAAGACATGAAACAGGCAGGGGATTATTTTGCCGCACATTTTGCCCTATATACTTCGCAAAACCTACAAAATCCGGTAATTCCCATCATAAGCTCATTGGTTCTTATGGCTAAAAGCGGTTTATATGAATCTTTTCTAAAAAACCAGCCGTTTCAAGGCTATAATTTAACCTATACGCTTCGTTTCTTATCCGATACCGGAACGCTTGAAAATAAGGCAGATGTTTTAAAAATTACAACCGATCAATACGGCATGCTTCGCGAGGGCAAGGGTTTTCTGCCTCCCGGGGCGTGGTGGCTTGCTCCGCTTGGGGTTTTAGATAATACAGTTCTTAAAAACGATGATAATCAGGATAGGGACGGGGCAGAGATTCTTGGAGTTTTAATGCTTTTGCTTGTGGCTTTTCCCTACATACCTATTTTAAATGATCTCCCGGAAAAACTGGGATTTTATAAATTCTTCTGGAAAGACACAGCGGAAAAGTTTTAAAATTCCGTGCGGCGATCCCATATGACTGAACATGCTATAACCAGATTCCCCGCTTGTTAAAGAAGAGTCTAAATTACTATAAGCCACGGAGTTTTCCAGATAAAAATGTGGATAACTTTCGACTTTTATTTCTATAGGCTCATAAGTCAACCTATTGACATCTAATCTATTTTATATATAATAGATTGTATGAATACAGCGACAGTTAATTTTAAAACAGAACAGGAGATTAAAGAACAAGCACAGGAGATAGCTGAACATCTTGGTTTTACGCTAAGTTCTGTGTTGAATGCTTTTTTAAAACAGTTTATACGAACTAAAACCGTGTACTTTTCCGACAGAAAACCGGAAGTGCCAACACAGTACTTTCTGGATGCGATAAAAGAAGCAAAGAAAAATTTTAAAGAGGGTAAGCACTCTCCAGTATTTAAAACAGGAAAAGAAACAGTTGCGTGGCTTGAAAAACAGGGTATATGAATGTAGTTTTAGATCCTGCCATCCACAAGAAACTTAAAAAACTTAATGTACGAACAAGAAAGAGCTTCAAAGAGAGAATAGAAATTTTTCAACTTAATCCTTTTGATCCGATTCTTGACAATCACCCGTTAGAACGGGAGCTCATCGGATACCGAAGTATAGATATCACAACAGATTATCGTGCAATATTTGAAGAATTACACGAAGGAGGAGAAAGAATATATTATTTCTTCCTTATCGGAACACATGATGAATTGTATAAACCGATAGAGGAATATTAAAGAATCGGTTCTTCGTAAATTTGTGAATAGCTAAGCTTGTTCTGGTTTCTAATTACAGTCTGCGTCATTCTGGCAAGCGAGGATTACGATTATTTAACAGGAGTTAAGGTAACTCCGTCAGTGTAATCGGTAGGAATATTAGGATGAGCGGGAGCATTATTAAAGCCGCCTAGACAATCAATGCGATATCCGCTTGGATCAGGAGATCCTTGAACTGGAGCAGTTAATTCTACATCGCTAGGTGCATAAATATCCGGAGAATAATAAGCATCGCCTGCGGCTGCTATTGCGCAACCTCTTCCTTCAAGGTGGAATTTACCCGTAGCCGGGCTCTCGATATATATCGTAAACTGCTTTGTATAGGGCGTACGTAGCTCATCTTGAGAAAAGGTTTTTGTTTTTGAATTAAAGATGAGCCTTGTTTCAGTATCGTTGGAACTGACAATTTCCTCGTTTGGACCAGGAATCCTATATTCATTATATACACGCGGAAAAAAAAGTTGGGTTGGAGCACTCGAAGATTCAGCAGCTTGTGTTGGATCAGCTGTATGTTGTGATTCGAAAATCGTGCCGGCAGTTAATCCTCCCGCCAGAGCCAATGCCCCAAGCGCGAGCTTTGCAGTTCTAAACTTTCTATTGCTAATTTGACTTATTGTTTCTTTTGTTGACATACGGCGCTATTTTACTACTAAAGCTTTTTAGAGTCAATCAACCACCAGACAGCGGCCAGCGCCGCGGCTAAGAATACGAATCCTAAATATTCGAGGTACTGGGGCCAGAAAATAACGACGATTGTTTCATTGTTAAATTGTTTCATTGTTAAATTGCTAAGACCCCAGCCGTTTTCCCAATTATTTACCAACGTATGATCCCTTAGCTCAGTGCCAAAAAGGAAGGGAAAAGTTATTTCGAGTGAATTTTGAATTTTGAATTTTGAATTTTGAATTTCGTACGCTTTCCAACCTTCGTGATAAGCTTGATTTAAGATCAAATACTCATTTTTGCTTTTGGCGTTTTGTACTTTAACAGAGTACAAATAATATTGTAATTTTTGTGCGGTAAACTTGGATTGGGCTTTTGCTGTAATGATATTTTTATCGGACCTTTTAACTAAAGTTAAATTTTTAAGATAGTCGTAGGGCATTAAATAAATATTTAAATTGTCTAGTTCATTAACAGACGGAATGTTTTTATAGGAATTATTTTGAAAAGAAAGTTGGTATCCGATGCCAGATTTGTATCTGGATCCGATTATGTAATATTGAGTATTATTAATCAGCCTATCCTCCGTATAGGATTGTTCATTGGTTTGATCTAGTATATAGAAGAATAATTTTCTGCCCTTAATATTTCTATTTTCTATTTTTACTATATAACCATATTCTTGAGGTAAGCTATTATCCGGGTAGCCAAAACAGGCAATGGCTCCGCCGTTTGAAGAAATAATTAATTTTTTATCCTTTGTTAGGGATAGAATATTTCCTTTTTTGCCGCAATTTGAGATCTTGGTTTTTGTAGGGTTAAAATCGTCAATTACTATTTTAGGGAATTTAACAACTATTTTTTGGCTGTCAATAGAGGTATAAATAGGAAGAATGAAGCTAATGGATGAGTTATCCTTATATAAGTTTATATCAATACTATTTGTCTTATTTAATACTCTATATTCGTTTTGATTTTTCGGCAATGAACCAATCATGTACCAGTCGGAGTTTGATTCGCCCATAGTCCAGTTTTTTTTCTCAAGTCGTGTTTGAGTTGTCAGATCAAGAAACGGATAAAAAACGTCATAGTTTTTATTTGGATTAGTAATATAATCGCCAAATTTTAGATAAGCTGTGTCTTCGTTGGTTGTTTGTATGGCAGGTCCTATGTTTGGCAGATTTTTCTCAACACCCACAAAATTATCAATTTTTTTGCCATGATTTACTTTATAAAGAGAAATAAAGCCCCATTTTTTAACCAGGCTGATTTTTTTACTGGCTGCAAAGATTGAGGCGAGCTCTGTATATTGTATTGATTTTGCGCTTGAGGCAATTGGATTTTGAGACTGGTCAAAAATTAGATAATTAATATCATACTTGTCAAGTACCTTTTCAAAGGCATTAATGTTTCCTGCGTCAAGCGCGTTCTTTTCTTCCCAGTAGTAATTTTCACTTTGTTTGCTCCAAACATCAAAGGTGCGGGAAACAATAGGCTGTTCTATGCCATACCATAAAAATCCTGAACCGTCATAGCCCCATTTAGTCTGAAACCAGCCCCAAAAAGTGGAATCGGGGAGAAGGGCAATTCGCTTATTCGGATCAACATGGCGGAAATAGTTAATCACAGAAAAATACTCCTTAGGAATCTTTACTTTCATAGCAGGTGAAATGTAATAGCCTTTGAAAGCCGGCAGGCTTTGAAAAATAATTAAGCTTGTCAAAATTAAGCCAAATAATGTAAGCATTATATTATTATTTTTAATTTTTTTTAGATAGAACCAGATCAAGTAAGTTCCGCAAGAGAAGAAATAGCTGGCAGTAAGTGCGTAGACTATACTAAACCGTGTAAAGGGCGATCTAAAAATTTCACTCAAGAATGAATTACTGTGCACAGAATCGGATATTAGATTAAAGGGGGGAGTATTGTTTAAGAGCGCAACTGCTACAAATGCGTATAAAATACTAAAAGAGGAACCATAGCGATTTTTATAGAAAAATCCCAAGATACACATACCGCTTAAAGCATAAATTACAATGGTTACTATTTCGTTATTTCTATGCTGTTTCCAGGCGGAGAAGATGGGGTTTTGGTTATTGTCAAGAAGATCGTAGTAATAGCCTGTAAAAGTCAGAAAGTTTTTAATTGAGCCGTTATCTTTATTGCTGTACCAGACATCGTTTGTAGATAGTTGATTAATCTTTGCCTGCTGTACGGTCTTTTCAGAAGTTTTTAGAAAATAGATTTGGGGTAGAATCCAGAAGCTGTTTATGGCTAGAATAAGAATAAAAGCTAGGATAGATTTTTTAAGAATAATTAGTTTTCTGGTATTAATTATCTGTCCTAAGGCAAGGATTCCCAGCACTAATCCATAAACCATAAATAGTTGTTGGGTGTAGCTTTGAGGGGTTGAAAGAATATTTATGAGTAAAAATATCATCCAATTTTTGCGCGATGGCTTTTCGGATGTAATAATTTTTAAAAAAATCCAGATTTCCCAAGGAAGCATACCCAAAAAAACAGAGAAAGCCTCGTAAGGCAGAAACATCATTTGAACCGTGGCAAAGTTTAAGATATAAAATAAAGCGCCCAAAACAGCAAAAACCTTTTTGTCTTTGTCAAATCCGGCAAATGTCAAAAGTTTAAGCATTCCGACTCCCGCAACAGCAACCATTGCCATATTAAAAAAATAGCGGATAATATTATTAGGCAAGATAAAAGAAAGAATCCAGATTATAAAAGCTCTGACAAGATCGGCAGAATGCGCCATGCCGGCAATTAGTCCAAAACTTTGGTATTCTTCCCAGACGGAAAACAGGGCGCGTTTTACTCCAAGAAAGGGATAAAGTTCTGTTTGTAAACTATCCCAGCCGACAAGATATGTCCCCGGTTTGTAATTGACAAAAAATAATACAAGAGCAATACTAAAAACTGCTATAAAATGCCAACGCTTTCGGATAAGATTGTAAAAATTCATTTCTGTACCTCTTTTTCAAACTTTAAGTAAGAGATTTTAGAAAATATAGAAGATAATGTATTTTGAGTTGTAATTCCTGTTCTTATTTGTTTATAAATTTTTAAACTGACCTTTTGGGGCAGAAGAAGGACAACAAAGGTTTCTATAAGGGAAATAAAGACAACTTTAACAGAAGGGCGATACCCGTATTTGAATATAGATTTTATTCTTGTGTAGAGAGTAAGCATAAAAGTATTTTTTATATTTATAAGCGAGGTATTTGATTCATGGAGTCTGTATTTTAAAACCGTTTCCGGTAGATTTTCCACTTTTCCGTGAGAGAACAATTTAAAAATTAGCTCTACTTCTTCTGCGGTATTCATGCCGTCTACATAATATTCAAAATCTATGGGAAGTCTTTTGCCGGCTATCATAAGCGTTGGCTGTTGAACCGGTACAAATTGAAAAATATAGTTATAAACATCTTTGAACTTGGTTGGAAATTTTTTTACGCCTATATTATTGCCATCCTTATCAATAATGATGCATTGTCCGCCAATAGCAACAGTTTTTTTATGCCTTTGCAGATAGTTTATTTGTGTTTCCAATCGTTGAGGCATTGCTATATCGTCAGCATCCATACGAGCTATAAAAATACCTCTTGATTTATTTATTATTTCTCTAACCGTTGCGGAAATGCCAAGATTGCGACTATTTCTAAATAGTTTTATTCTTTTATCCTGCGCAGCGTACTTTTTAAGTATTTTCCACGATTCATCGGTTGATGCGTCATCGGTAATAATAAACTCAAAGTTTTTATAGGTTTGACTAAGAATGCTCTCAACAGCCTCTGCGAGATACTTTTCCGCGTTATAAACAGGCATTATAACCGAAACTAACGGCTTTGTTTCTTTCATTTTAATCCTTTCTCTTTCATGCAAAATTGATACCAATAGCCGTCTGGCACCTGCGCATCTTGACCGGCCGAGTTTTTAAATCTATCTGTTCCTGCATGAAGGCATCCGTCAATTGCCTGATAACGGATTGCCTCCTGTGCCGCAAAATAGGTAGCAGCTAAAGTAAATATTGCTAGAATGGTAATAATAATAGTCTTCATATTTTATTTAATTGTTAGATTGCTTATTAACAATCTAACAATTTAACAATGCAACAATAGTTTTTGTCCCTTTCGTCCTGCCCCTCGACTTTGCTCGGGGAGGAACTCATCAGTCCGGCTTTGCCGGAAAGGGAAAGGTATACAGGGGTTGGGGTTTTGTCTCGTGAGAGACGATCGCGTAAACGCGAAAAACCTCTTCCGAGACCTTTCCCACACTGTGGATTAATCGTAAACGATCATCTCGATTTCACCAGCTTTTGGTGAGTCAAAATGAAAGTTTCGACCTCCATAGTTCTAACAGGATAATTCTGCTCGCCGCACACCGTTGTGCATTTTCATACATCGTTGTATGAGAGAGCGAGCAAAACCGCTAGTGGCAGAGAGAAGCTTGCGCTTGCTCTCCACGAGTAGGGTTACGAACACCATCCGTTAACGTTCCCGACGTGGGTGCGTTAAGCATTAGACACTGACCAAAAGTTTGGCCATTGTCTAACTGGATGCTGTATGCGAGGACGTTGTCGCCGGCCGAGAATCGGAGAGTGGCACCTTTGCCGCTTATCACCCGAGGGTGATTTAGATCGCATGGCTTTTGGCCATGGATTTCAGCCCCCCAGGGGTTTACTACTCCGGATGTAACGGTTCCGCCAGTTGGCGCTATAGAAAGATAACATCCTTCAAACCCACCTAGATTGGGAATTTGGATATATCCTCCAAGCACCGCTTCATTCGGATCGAACGAAATCGTTCCTGTGGAACCAGAGGTTCGGCGTGTAGCCAAACTCCCGATCGTAAATTCTTGCGTACCGCAAGAATTTCCAACGTTATGCCCGACCCAGACCGGATGGTTGGGATGGAAAACGTTGTCAACATACCAGAAGGTCTGGCATGTTTCGGCGTGCGTTGGAACGGGAGTAGCAGCTATAACAATCGCGAGCGCGAAGAGAGCGATAAAAAACTTTTTCACGGAAATCTCCATCCTGAAATTTTTGGTCGCTAGGATCGCGAGATTTGCTGGGGTCACGGCAAAGCATATGCGCATTCTAGAAAAGCTAGACTATGCGGCTTCGTGAGAATGAGCCCATCCATACTGGACAGCCTGACCGATACGGAAACACCACTCGGGGTTTCCCCAGTCGGTTTTCGTGATGGCAATGAAGCCATCCGTAACCGTTGTGGTCAAGTGCCCGGGTCCTACCGCCTTGTAGACTCCTTGCGAAGTTCCATCAACGGTATAACCCCCGATGATCGCCACTGTTCCCGGAATTACGTCTAACGACCACGTCTTAGTGTGGTTGTTGACGTCTGTGCAAGTCGTACCCGAGGGCACGGCTTGACAGGGAACACCAGTTTCAAGATAGAGGCTGGGGTGGCCGATCTGTGGTTGCGGAGGGATGTTATACATCCCTGCAGTCGTCGGCTGGGGAGCCGGCGTGTTTGCGACCAGGGTCGCGGCGGCGGGCACGGCTGTGCTCGTCGCGGGAATCGCCGTCGGCTTAGCTGCTGCGACCGCAGTCGCGACAGCGGCTTGCACCGTTGCCGGGACATTGATCGTCGGTTGTGCCGCCGGCGGGGGGGCGTAGGTCGGCGCGGGCATTACTGCCTGTGCCGAACTTGTCTGCGGCGCTTGTGGCGCAGCAGACGGGACGGCCCACCGTGGCCAAATTAGCGCCGTAAAAATCGCAATCAGGAGTATTCCTCCGACTACGATCCCGATGATTCTAGCCATAGCTAGAACTCCTTTTTTTGAAATTCCGTTCCGCTTTTCCCTTCTTAATCCTGCAAGTTTTCTTGTAGGAAGGCGATACCCACAAGGGTATTAAGGGGCGCCTAATTACTTAAAGGAAAAGTTCTTTTCCTCTAATTTTCTCCTTTCTTTTATTCTTGGAATCCATTATGAAGACGAACAGACTAATTTTAAATTTAAAATTTTTAATTTTTAATCAATTTTTAAATCCAAACGATCAAATTAATCGTCATTCCCGCGAAGGCGGGAATCTAATTAATGCTTCGACTTCGCTCAGCATTAATCCTGAGCTTATCGAATGGATTAACCCGAAGCTTTAATGTGCTAATTGGATTCCCATTTTCATGGGAATGACAGAGAAAAAAAAGACTGCCGCTTTTATTTTTTGCCTAATCCTTCATCATGCGGCCCGATGGTGCGAAGAGTGATTATATCTTCGTGTTTTTCAAACGTAAATCGATAATGCAAATCGATGCGAGCTTCCCAGCGATTTTCAAACCCCTGCATTTTCTTTACGTTTAATGATGGATGATTAGGATTGACTCTAATGAATTTAAGCTGTTTATCTGCCTTCTTTTTAATGGTCAAAGGTAACTTTTTGTAAAGTTTCTTTGCCTTGTTAGAGAAGTTGATTATCATGATGATTACTTTAAAGAATCAAGAAAACTCTGCAGCTCTTCTTCTGTTTTTAGCGTTGTATATCTTCCGGCTTTAATATCCTCATCAGCCTCGCGTTCTGCTTTCTTCCACCATTCTTCGCTTCCATAGCGGGGCGGCAGCAATTTGGCAAGTTGCTTTTTGAGCAGTTTAAGCTTTTGTTCCATTTCTCCAATTTGAACAAAGATACCTTCTGCTGTTTTTGCATCAATTCTTATCGATCTATCAGACATAATATGGTTATTATATCCCCATCTTTTTCTATATGCAAGACGGGCCGCTTTCTAAACAATAAAACAATTCAACAATGTAACAATTACTTATTTTTCCTCCTCATAATGGATTCCAAGAATTTCCTGTTAGATAATCCCGATTAAATCGAGATCCCTGTATACCTTGTCAAAGAGCCCTTCGACTTCGCTCAGGGTAAACTACAAAAGTTTACTTAAGCTTATCGAAGAATGTTAATTGTTTTGGAAACTTATACAGTTCAGCTATTGAACAGCTAAGCCTCAAAACAGCCCCGCTATTTCTAGTCGGGCAGAAGAGTTGGAACATGCCAACTCTTCTCTCCAACTAGAACCTATAGGAATTTTATACAAGATTATGCCCTTTCGCCCGATAAGAATCCGGCTACGGTAGGCATTACCGCTCTACGACTTAAAAGCGGTATATTTCTTTCTTATTAAGAAACCAATAAATCCTGTTGGCAAAAGAGCCAAAAGGGGTAGGGCTTCAGGACCCGTTGAGGGAGTGGCAACAATTTTAGGAGCAGGCAACACTGTTAATCCGCCTTTGGTTGTCGTAGTCTGGTTAATTATGGTAGTTGTTGGCGCGGTTTGCTTTTGGATA
>JAMDEE010000009.1 GCA_023487605.1 Patescibacteria group bacterium | reverse complement strand
TTCAACAGTGGGCTTGGATGAGACTATGATCAGAAACTACGTTAAATACCAGGAGAAAGAAGACTTAGGACAAGCAAAGCTTGTATCCTTTGAGAAACCACGGACGTAAGTCCGTGGAGGATCATTTTTGAATTTTGATTTTTAACTTTTGATTTTTTATTATGGCTCATCAAGGAAGCTTTGAAGCCGAGGGAGTTGTTAAAGAATCTTTGCCCAATACTCTTTTTAGAGTGGAATTGCTAAACGGAGATTTAATTCTTTGTCATTTGTCGGGTAAAATGAGAATGAATTTTATAAAAATTTTGCCCGGAGATAAAGTAAGGGTGGAAATGACTCCGTACGACAAAACAAAAGGCAGGATTGTTTACAGGTCAAAATAATATATTATGAAAGTTCAGGCAAGTATCAAGCCAAGATGTGCAAAGTGCAAGCTTATTAAAAGAAAAGGAGTCTTGCGTGTTGTTTGTGAAAATCCAAGGCATAAGCAAAGACAAGGATAATTATGAGAATTTCGGGTGTTACTATTGCGGAAGAAAAAAGAGTTGATATTGCCCTATCTTATTTGTACGGCGTAGGGAGAAAGAATGTTACGGATATACTTAAAAAGGCCGAAGTAGACGCATCTAAAAGAGTTAAGTCTTTATCCGAAGACGAACAAAAAAGGATTCAAAAAATCTTAGAAGGTTATAAAATAGAGGGTGATTTGAGGGTAGAAGTTAATGATAATATAAAAAGGCTTAAGGAGATGGGTGCTTACAGAGGGGTAAGGCACAGTAAAAATTTACCAGCAAGGGGACAAAGAACAAAATCCAATGCCAGAACAAAAAGAGGCAAGAGGGTAACAATAGGTGCAATAAAGAAAGAGGTTGCCGCGAAAATGGGAATTGGAGCACCTGAAAAAGGAAAAGAAACTAAATAAATATGGCTAAGACAGAAAAACAAACAAAAACAACAAAAAAGAAGTCAACCTTAAAAATTTCCGAAAACGGAAAAGTTTATATTTCGGCAACTTTTAATAACACTTTGGTAACAATAACTAACGATAAAGGAGATACGGTGGCATGGAGCAGCGCAGGAGCAAGTGGTTTTAAGGGGACGAGAAAGTCAACACCTTTCGCCGCAACTACCGCAGTTGAGTCGGTCGCAAGAAAAGCCGTCGATAGCGGAATCAGAATGGTCGAAGTTTATATAAAAGGACCGGGGGCAGGCAGAGATGCGGCTTTACGGGCAATTAAATCGGCCGGGCTTTCGATATCTTTAATAGCTGACATTACGCCAATGCCGCACAATGGACCAAGAGCGCAGAAAAAAAGGAGGGTTTAGCGGGTCAATAGTCAATTAGCGCTTAGCGTTTAGTTAAAGAACTAAATACTAGTCGCTAGCAAACTAGACGCTAGAATATTATGGCTAGATATACAGGACCAAAACATAAGCTTGCGAGAAGAGAGGGAGTAAATATTCTCGACAAAACTTCCCAGAGTCTTCAGAGACGTCTGAATGTTCCGCCGGGCATACACGGAAGGAAAAGAAAGAAAAGACTTTCCGAGTATGGTGTTCAGCTAAGGGAAAAACAAAAAGCAAAAGCAACATACGGAATTTTAGAAAAACAGTTTAAGAAACTTGTCCAAACCGTACAGAAGAGAAAAGGTGAAACGGGAGAAATGATAGTTTCGCTTCTTGAGACAAGGCTTGATAATCTGGTTTATAGAATGGGTTTTGCAAAATCAAGAACAATGGCAAGGCAGTTTGTATCGCACGGACACGTTTTTATCAACGGGAAAAAAGTTACAATCCCTTCTTATCAGGTAAAAGTGGATGAGGTTATTTCCATTTCCTCAAAAATACAAAAAAATCCGACAGTCTCGGAACTATTAAGCGATAAAAATATAAATATATTACCTTTTATTAAAAGACAGGGCGTTTCGGGTAAGCTTGTCAGAATGCCAAAAAAGGAAGATTTACAGGTTCCTTTTGATTTGCAGTTAATCATTGAATATTATTCCAGATAGTGGTAAAATATCTTTCTATGGTCGAACCGATTTTTAAAATTAAAGAGCAAAAAGTTACGGAAGAGTTTGGAGAATTTATTATCGAACCGTTGGAGCCCGGATACGGGCACACACTTGGAAATGCATTAAGAAGAGTACTTTTGGTTTCCATGCCGGGCGCAGCAGTCACTTCCGTTAAAATTTCGGGAGTTAAGCATAAGTTTTCAACAGTCCCCGGGCTTAAGGAAAACGTCGTAGATTTATTACTTAACATAAAGGGACTTAATTTTAGGCTTCTCGATTCTAAAGAATCCGCTACAATAAAACTTTCCGTAAAAGGACCAAAGGAGATTACCGCAAAAGATTTGGAATTGCCAGAAGATGCCGAAATTATTAATAAAGACCATTATCTTGGTTACCTCAACGATAAGAAAGCAAAGTTGGATATGGAATTAATCGTAGAAAAAGGTATGGGTTATTCCCTGGCAGATGAAAGAAAGATTAGTACTTTGGGAGTTTTGTCGACAGATGCGGTTTTTACCCCCATCAGGAGAGTAAATTATGAGGTTACCGCTACACGTGTCGGAAGACAGACAAATTTGGATAGCCTGGTTTTAAGCATCTGGACAAACGGAGTTATTAAACCCAGGGAAGCTTTGGACGAAGCCGCAAGAATTTTAGCTTCTTACTTTTTCCAAGTTTATGAGCCCAAAACAACACCTTCTCTAGAGAGCACTGCTTCCCACTCATCGATTCCGGAAAGTATATTAAGGCTTACGATTGACGAATTAGACCTTCCGACAAGAATTTATAACAGCTTAAGAAACGGCGGAATAGAGACTTTGGGACAGCTTTTGGAAACACCAAGAAAAGACTTAATTTCCATGAGAAATATGGGAGGCAAATCGATCACGGTTATTGAAGAGAAGCTTAAGGAAAAGGGAATAAGTTTAAACGCATAGCCTAATCTCAAAATTGAAATCTCAGATTGCAAATCTACATCTTAAATCTTAAAACTTTTATTTTCGACATGTAGTTTTGAGATTTGCGGTTTGCGTTTTGAGATTTTATTTTATGAAAAAGAGAGTTTTCGGAAGAAAATTAAAAAGGGATGTGAACGAAAGAAAAGCGCTTTTTAAAGGGTTGATGTCTTCGTTGGTTTTAAATGAAAAAATTGAAACTACCGAAGCAAAAGGAAAGGCGATTAAAGGAGAAATCGACAAACTTGTAACTAAGGCGAAAAAAGAAAATATTTTGGCAAGGAAACTGTTGTCTCCAAAATTGTCTCCGGAAGCTTTAGAAAAAATGATAAGAGACATAGCTCCAAGATTTTCAAAAAGGCAGGGTGGTTATACCAAAACTGTGCGTTTGGGGAAAAGATTCGGTGACGACGCGTCTATGGTTTTGATAGAATGGACTGAAAAATCTCAAATCTCAAATCTCAAATCTCAAAATTTAGATGAAAATAAAAGTACTAAAGCAGAAAATAGACCGGAGCCAAAGAATAAAAAATCAACTAAGCTAAAAAAGGAAGTAAAAAAACCTGCAGAAAGTAAAACAAGAAAGAGAACGGTAAGAAAATGAATAAAGGCCAAACAAGTCCGACGAAAGCATCAAGCATAAAAAGAGAATGGCACCTTGTTGATGTTGGAGAAAAAATTTTGGGAAGAGAAGCAGCGGCAATAGCCATGCTTTTAACCGGCAAGTCAAAACCGTATTTTGTCAGAAACTTGGATTGCGGAGATTATGTCGTTGTTGTTAATGCAAAAACGGTTAAAGTTTCCGGAAATAAGGAAACTCAAAAAAAATATTACAGGCATTCTGGATATCCTGGAGGTTTTAAGGCAGAGAGATTAATAGATCTAAGAAAAAGAAAACCCGAAGAGATAATAAAAGAGGCCGTTAAGGGAATGTTGCCTCAAAACAGGTTAAGAGATAAAATGCTCAAGAGGCTATATATTTTTTCAGGAGCCGAACATAAATATGAAAATAGATTTAAGAAAGGAGAAGCGAATTGACCTAATTTCTAATTAATCTAATTGACTTAAACAACCAATTAGAATAATTAGCGAAATTAGAAATTTTCAGGACATGGCAGACGAGGCAAAAGTAGAAGGACAAAAAGAAAAGCAGGAAGAAAAAAAAGCTTTTAAAAAAGATTATATTTTTGCGGTTGGGAAACGCAAGGAATCTGTTGCCAGATTAAGGTTATATCAAACAATTAAAGACACTCTTATTTTTGCTGGGGAGAAAGCAAAAAAAGGTGAAATTTTTGTGAATAACAAGAAAATCGAGGATTATTTTAGCGGAGAGATTGCAAAAGCAAAATATCTGGAGCCGCTTAAGTTAACAAACAATCTGGATAAATACGTTTTAACTTTTAAGGTTGAAGGCGGAGGTATGAGCGGACAACTGGATGCGGTTATTCATGCGCTTTCCAGAGCCCTTTCCCTGATGGACATTAAAAACAGAAAAATTCTCAAGAAAAAGGGGCTTTTAACAAGAGATGCCAGAGTCAGAGAAAGAAGAAAAGTTGGAATGGGCGGAAAAGCGAGACGCAAAAAGCAATCGCCTAAGCGTTAAAATCACATTTCAAAATATTCTTTTAGAGCCACCGCATTATTGTGTTTGATATTTTTAGCTCCGAAGAGAAAAGTAACTGTCTTTCCCTGTTTTTTTATTTGTTCAACTAATTCTTTTTTATCTTTAAGTTCTTCAAAATATTTTTGCTTGAATTCTTCCCATTTAAAATCCTCGTGATTAAACCATTTTCTCAAATTGTTTGAAGGGCCGATATCTTTAAGCCATAAATCTATCTTTGCTTCCTCTTTGGATATCCCTCTTGGCCATAGCCTGTCCACAAGTATTCTTGTACCGTCTTCTTTTTCTGGTTTTTCATAGATTCTTTTAAGGGTTATCACAAAGAAATAATATACTTATACCAACTTTTTTTCAATCATTTTTTTAACCCAGGGGACCAGGTTTTTGTAAATGCTCGAGTTCGTGTCGGCAAGTTCTTCCCTGCTAACCAAAGAGTAGCCGTAAGAAAAATCAAAATTGGGTGTAGGAATTTCTTTAACTTCGGTCACTAATAAGTCACAAATTTCATGCTCGGTGAATACGCTTTTGGGATCTTTTGCTTTGTAATAAACATATCCTTTATACTCGGGATTATAAGCTAAAGACTTTGGTTGCAAGTTCCACTCTCTTATAAGGCAATCAAGAACCGCTTCATTCAGGCTTTGCAGTTTTTTGCCTTTGAATACTTGGTGAGAAGAAGACGTAAAATCAAACATTCCGTCAAATGCAGGATGTTTTCTGTTTTGAAGCAACAATTTATCTTTATATAAAATACCAACAGAAAAACCTTTATGAAGAATACCCTTTTTATGGGCTTCCCATTTTTCTATGTTGCCCGTGATGTTTCCTTTAATGTCCGAGACTGCGAGTGTTTGTTTAACGTTATAAAATGTGTTCACCGAATTTGCCTTTCTATATCACAATGCATTATAATATAAACACTAAAGTAATCATAACCTCAGACTCATCAGGCTCAATAGTCTGAGCCAGGTTTTATCTGTCCGCACAATCCAAATATTTATGAAAAATATCGTTCTGGTCAAATTGGGCGGGTCGGTCATTACCGACAAAAGCAAGGCTTATTTTGCAAATGTAGACATAATAAAACGTTTGGCAAAAGAGCTTAGGATAAGCAAGAAAAGTATAATTCTGGCCCATGGCAGCGGAAGTTTCGGGCATACGTCCGCAGTTAAATACGGAGGGAAAAAGGGGTATAAAAGCAAGGAGGGTATCGCGAAAGTTGCAAGAGATGCGATGGAAATAAACAGAATAGTTATGGATATCTTGGTTAAAGAGAAAATTCCCGCAATTTCTTTTAGACCCATGAGTATGATTTTGGCAAAAAGCGGTCAAATGGAAGAGAATTTTTTTCAGGCGGTAGAATTGGCAGCTAACCAGGGTTTAATCCCGGTTGTTTACGGAGACGTAATCTGGGATAAAAAATGGAAAAGCACGATTTATTCGGGGGAAACTATTTTAAACAGAATCGGCATTTACCTAAAGAACAAAGGGTTTAAAATTGATAAAATAATACAGGTTGGAGAAACAAATGGCGTATATGATGATAAAGGTAACACAATCCCGCGGATTACGAAAAATTCTTGGCAAAATCTCAGGAAATATGTATATAAGCCAAGAGTAAAGGATGTAACCGGCGGCATGCAGCATAAAATCGAAGATGCGCTGAAAATGACAGAAATAGGTGTTAATACTCTATTAATTAACGGGAAAGTTAAAAACGAACTTTTGAATGCGCTCTTAAATAAAAAAGTGAAAGGAACGGTAATTAAGTAAATATGTTGGAACGAATAGACGGAATATTTTCGGGGCAACCGATAAACCCTTCCATAAAGGTTCCGGAAACAGAAAGAGTGCGAAGCATAGGAGTAGGGGTTTTAATAATAGCTCTTGATCCGCGCAGAAACGGTGACAATGTTTCAAATCCCAAGTTTTGGACAATCAAAGAAGGGCAGTCTAAAGAAACTACAATTAAATTGGCCGGAGAAATTTCGGGTCCTGCAGAAACAAAAAAAACCGGCGAGAGTACGTTATCGAATATATATGGAGCGTTGGGTGAATTTTGCGATGATACTTCTATTGATGAGGTGTCCGAACATCTTTTTGTCACGGAGGGCTCTTTTGTCCCTAATGCGGCTACAGTTCACGGAAATCCGGTAGATTTAGCTGTTTTGGTTTACGACGGACTGCTCGATACACCATTTAAACCGGCAAGCTGCGACGAAGTTAGTGCAAACGGGTGGATGACCAGAGAAGATATTCTAAAAATACCAAATGTAAGACCGGTTTTTAGGGATTTAATCGAGTTTGAAAGGAGAAACGGTTTAGCGGCCAAGATTCTGGAGGCTTATTATTCTAATCCCCAAATGCGAATGCCTATATTCCCCCAGGGTTTTTCCCTAAGTGGTTTCCATATCCAAAGAGAACAGCTCGCGGATGACCCGAGAACAAAATAATTCTAGTTACTTCTTATTCTTAAAGTTTCTATTAATTGAAAAAATTTATTTTTATATTTCTCTTCGACTGCGGAATTTTCAATAATTTTCTTAGCCTTACCAAGGTGACTTTCTATTTCATTCTTACCCATTTGAGATTTTGAGTTCTTGGTAAAGTAGGTCTTTTGATTTTCGGAGATGTCCTGGTCAAGGTCCATTAAGTCGTCCTGCATTTGGTAAGCCAGCCCAAGCTCAAGTCCCAGTTTTTCGCAAAAAATCTCAATATGTTTATCGATTCTTGCAAGAGATGCGCCGATCTGAAGGGGTCTTGTAAATGTATAGCTTGCCGTTTTAAGTTTATTTTTTTCGTTGATTAATTCAAAAGAAACATTACTGCGCGTCGCAATATCGACATCTATAAACTGACCAAGAAAAACATCATCAACCATTTTATAAAAATATTTTTTAGCATTTTTTAATTTACCATTATCAAAGTTTTTGTTCTCTTCGAAAATTTTCAAAGCCCAGGAAAATAATAAATCACCTATAAGAATTGCCTGGGAATTTCCAAAATGTTCTAAATCGCCGTGCCTTTTTTCTTTTGCTAGTTTTGCGGTTATATAATTTTGCGATGTTAAAACACCGTGCCTTACCCCGCTTTTATCGATGATATCGTCGTGTACAAGGCAAAATGTATGGAATATTTCAAGAGAGACTAAAATATCTAAAATATTTTTTTTGTCTTTTCCGCTTGTTGCTTCATACATGAGGTATGCAATATAAGGCCGTATACGTTTTCCGCCCGATACGATAAGTGTTTGCGGATATTTAATAATATCCAAAATAAACGGATCGGAAACATTTTTTGAAAATTCTTCTATTTTTTCTTCGATATATTTTTTGAGCATCGGATCAAAAGATTTTTTAAAACCGGCAAGCGTATCCATAAGCTAACGTATTTTACCAGAAAATAGCTCTAAAGAGAAAACTTGACACCAATACCCGCCGAAGCTAAAATCAATGGACGCATAATATGGGAACAAGGCATAAAATTAAACGAAAGCTTAGAAAGCACACGGATAGTTTGGGTATAAAAGGTTTGAATCAACTCAATCTTCCCGGCTCTTTGCTTATTATTCCCGACGGTAACGGCAGATGGGCAAAGCAAATGGGGATTGCAACCGAAAAAGGCCACGAAGCCGGAGGGGATGCGATGACAAGGCTTCTGGAAGCATTTATAGGATTAAATACAAAAATTGTCGGCGTATGGGGATTTTCCGAAGACAATTGGAAAAGGGATAAATTTGAAGTAGACAACATAATGCGGGTTGTTAAGGAAACGACAGAAATAAATCTTAACAAGATGCAAAAATATGGAATAAAATTTTTGGTTTTGGGCAGCAAAGCCAAAATAAAAAAAACATACCCTGAAGTTTTTAAAACCCTGGAGAAAGCGCAAAAATTAACATCTAAAAATAACAATAAAACATTTGCGGTTTTTCTTGATTATGGAGAAAGATTTCAGCTCGAGGAATTTGCAAAAGAAAGAGAAAAAGATAAAACTTCCACAACGTACGAATTGCTCGCAAAAATAAACAAAGGCCTTCCTTTATTCGACATGATACTCAGGACAAGCGGTGAGCAGAGGGTGTCGGGATTCGGCCCGCTTGGAGAGTTGGCAGAATTCGTGAGCGTTAAGAAAAATCTTCCCGACCTTGAAATGCCGGATATAGCTCTTGCCCTTAAAGAATATTCCGGCAGGCAAAGAAGATTCGGAGGAAGATAACCTGGTCGCCGTGTATAAAAAAGTTCGAACTTCCTTTCTACGTTAGAGCTCGGCTTCGCCTCGCTCTTTTGTATTTTTTGCCCGACGATTTTTCGATTTAATTTCCCACCCACCCGACGGAAAAGGAGCGGCGACCCCGCTCTTTGTGCGAGAGAGCTTCCTTGGGGAAGCTTTGCCCAAATAATTGCAAACTTTCGAAACTTCCTACAATCTCTTACGAAATTTCTTCTAATCTAAAATCGCCTGCAGTCGGCGGGGTAAAAAGCTCCACACGCCCCCGCCGATGTTATTCTACCCCTTTTTAGTTTACGAACTTAAGATTAAATTCCAGTGGCTCGCCCCGCTTCTTCTAAAACCAAAAGTAATTTTCGCGGGGCTCGCTTGGGGAGGACACGCTCTTCTAACGGCGGAGAAATCGTGCAAGTTTCCAGTCGCGCGTCCTCCTTTTCAGCAGGTAATCCCCGGCGGGCGGGGACGGCGGAGACCGCTCCACAAAACCCCGACCACAACAAATTTGTGGTGCCATTTTGGAAATCCACAACCACCATAAATTAATTTCGACCCAACACAAAGTTGTGATACCACAAGTTATGTTGAAACCTCCGGTTGAAAATTAAAGAGAAGTAATAATAATTAGTGGATATTTAGGCAAAGCTTTGTTAATCTATGAAGTATAATTATTTAGTCTTACGTTAAATAATGACTGTGAAGAAAGAGATGGATATGTTAATTCCTTTTCAATAGAAAGTGTATTAAAAATAGTCGTCAAATTAACCTCTAATGATGGCAAATACTCCAGAAGTTCTTGAGGATTGCTTAATGGCGCAGAATATCTAAATAAAGTCGTATGAATAATATTAGATATGGTTTGTGTTTCTTTGGGAATTGGTAGGCTTCCATATACTTTTTCCCTAAGCTTATCAACACCTCCATTATCGTATCCAACTAAAATAATTGCTTTATCTGTTGCTACGACATCTTTAAAATTTACCCTTAGTTCTGGAGTTGTATCTCCAATTCGTTCAAGCTCGGTACAGCATTGCTTTCCGATTGTTTCCCATAGTTGATCTTTTGCCATTCCATAATCTTGTCTTGTTGCCAATATCCAAGCTATTGTTAAATGCAATGCATTTTGCGGAATGATATTTAGACTGTTCTGCTCGTGAGACATAATTTTTGCCTGGATATCCCGTAATGCATCTAAGACCGATTTAGAATAATGTGCTTGGATATTATAGCCCAGACATCTCTTACCCCATAATTTATCTATTTCTATTTTATTTTCGTTTACTGAAGGTGCATAGATTTCTTGCATATTTCTTACCATATTGTTTAACTACTTCATATTATAGCGAATTCCCAAGTTTGAAATTGGGGATACATATGATATTCCACCCACATCTCTTATTGCCCGAGCTATACTAGTAGCATTATCAATAGAGCTTAGCGCAAACATACAACCACCGTTGTTTCTAGTTCCACTTGTTTTTGCACAATAAGCTCCGGCATTTCTTGCAGCCTTGATATATGAATCAATAATAGGATTATGTATTCCTTTATATAAGGTAATATAACTCTGGCATTCATCAATAATTCTTCCTAAGTCATATGGATTCCAATTTCCATTGCTTAATAATTTCCTTGCCTCCTGTATTGCCCTTTCTGTTTCAGACACATATTTTAATAGACCCTCATCTTCTATATCTAATCTGCGCCTAAGCTGTTCTCCAAAATCGCTGAATCTAGATGATTCCCTAGTGTCACCGATAATGATAACTACTTGATTATTTGTTTTTAATTTCTGAATTTCAGGAGGTCTTGATGAACAATTAAGGTAGAGTGTTCCACCCAGTGAAACCGAATATTGATCCATTTGTCCACAGCCAATACCCATCTCTTCACTTTCAGCAGTATAAGCAATATCTGCAATTTGTAACTCATTTAATCCAAACCGAAATTGTGAGTTAATAGCAGCAACAATAGCTACACAGAAAGATCCAGAAGAGGCAAGTCCTCCTGATTGAGGCAGATTGGATTCTATTTGCAAATCTAACCCATCAACTTGATATCCTGATTTGACCAATGTTGCAATAACTGCTTTTACGTAACTTGTACTATCTCTTTCATAGTTATAGTTCTTGTCTAATTCGAATGCAGTTTTTTTACCCGTATCTAGGTAGTTTACTGTGACTTTCCTCCCTGTGGCAGGAGATGTGTAAACAGAAGTATTAAGGGTGTCAATAGCAGCGGTTAATACTGGTCCGGAAATCCAGTCAATATTTTCCCCCGCAAGACATATGCGTCCAGGCACAACTACTCTATTTGAAAATCTTTCAATTTTATTCATAAACCAAATTTAAAAAAACGGATCTTCTAAATCTGGGGTTTCTTTTATAGAATCTAAAATTCGTACACCTTGTTCTTCCATAGATCTTATATGGTTTAATGTTACATTGGGTAGGTGGCGAATGCAATAAAAACCACAATCACGCGAAGGGTTTATCTTGCTCATAGTCTCAATGCGTTTAGAGCTATTCCAAAAAGAATCAAAAGGCTCGTCATCTACCGATCCCATTCTTTTATCTTCCCTTCCTCTCATATACGGACATGGGTAAATACCTGTTGGCGTTACTAAAGTTCTAAACTCCATTACAGCACATCTTTCGTAATCTTTTGGTTGCACTGGATTGGGATGTTCTTGTAGGAATTCCATAGACTTTGGTGCAACTACTGCAAAATTATCATCTTCAAGTTGTTTGGCTGTTTCATACTGCTCTGCTACAATTTGACTCATTTCTTGAGAAAAAGGTATTAAATAATGCTTTAGATCAACCATAGGTTTAAATTCAAAATAGTTACATCCAATCTCCTTTGCTAATCTTGCAGCTTCAGCAATCTCGCCAGCGTTGGTTAGTTCACCTAATTGTTCCTTAGAAGATCCCCGCACGTAAGTGCGGGGGTGTATCGGGTTCCTAAGTCTTCTTGGCGGGGGATATAATAGAGACAATGGAAATAAGGAGACAAGCCCACTGTGTGTTCCGGTGCG
>JAMDEE010000001.1 GCA_023487605.1 Patescibacteria group bacterium | reverse complement strand
TTAATATCGGGGATATCCTTCCCTTTGAAAAAATAAAAGCTGCCAGGTTTTGATTGCATCGGTTTTCACCTCCTTTGAGATAGCTATTCTAACTCAAAAGTGTTACCGATGTATCTCAGCCTACTCAGACAGTGTGGACCCGAGAGGGTTCAAACCCCTGACTTCTGCAACCTGCCCGCCATCGGCTTATGCCGAAGGCATTGCGGGCGGGTGTGAACGAAGCGCCCCGCCTGTCATCGCCTTTTGTGAGCCCGGATGGGTTCGAACCATCGGCCTTTCGGATGTGAACCGAACGCTCTACCGCTGAGCTACGGGCTCATTCTGGCGGGCAGGTCTAACCACTGAGCCATGCGTGCATTTATCTTAAGCGTTTGCCCTCGCTTGTCGAGCAAGCGAACTCGTCGCAAGCGACTCCGTTCCGCTGAGCTACGGATCCTTTTTAGCAAATAAATCTTACCACAAATACTATTTATTGACAAAAACCTATAAATTTAAGACAATAAAGCGACAGATGGAATTTTTGAAAAAAGCCTACTATTTTCTTCTAGACGCCGTCCAAACCCTTTTAGTTGCCGCCGCAATATTTTTGGTGATTTACGTTTTTCTTTTCCGCCCTTTCCAGGTAAACGGCGAATCCATGTACCCCAATTTTCATAACAGCGAATACGTTTTGACAAACCTTATTGCCTTAAGGTTTAATAACCCGAAACTCGGTGACGTTATTGTTTTTAAAGCTCCTCCCCAGCCCGACGAAGATTATATAAAAAGGGTAATTGGAGTTGCAGGAGATACGGTAATGGTCAAAGGCGGCAATGTTTATTTAAACGGGAAACTTCTTGACGAAAGTTCGTTTCTTAGCCCAAGCGTTAAAACTTACGGGGGAGCTTTTTTAAAAGACGACGAAACTATTACCGTTCCTCCCGGAGATTATTTTGTAATGGGCGACAACAGGCCTTATAGCTCCGACTCAAGGGAATGGGGGTTTGTTCCGCAGGCAAATATAATAGGGGACTCATTCTTTGTTTACTGGCCGTTAAACGATTTAAAGCTTATATTTAATCCTTATAATTAGTTATTTGGAGAGGATATCGTAGATTTCTTTAAGTTTTGGTCCCGTTACTTCGACATCGCCTTTAATTTCAAAAATAATCCTGGCTTTGCTTCTTGACTGGTAAACGCTGACTTTATTAACCGTGAGTTTATTTTGCAGATTTTTTGCCATTTCGTCGAGCTCCGGCACC
Source organism: Patescibacteria group bacterium (assembly GCA_023487605.1). GTDB lineage: Bacteria > Patescibacteriota > Microgenomatia > Levybacterales > UBA12049 > JAMDEE01. The sequence continues at coordinate 10,743 of JAMDEE010000001.1, read as the reverse complement.
CAAAGCCTGTCTTCTTTTTTCCTCGGCTCTCTTTGCTCCATTTCCCCCTTAGCCTGCCTTGCCATATCTTCGGTTTGCCTGACCGTGCTGTTTTCCCTTAGTATTTTCTTAAAAAGATCCAGCATCAGCTTGGGGTCACCCAAAGAAATAAGAGGCCTGACATGTCCTTCGGTTATAACCCCCGCCACCAAAGCGTCTTTTATTGCGTCGGGCAAAGACAAAAGCCTGATTGTATTGGAAACTGTCGGAGCGCTCTTGCCTACTTTTCTTGCAACTTCATTTGTGCCGAGACCAAATTCGTCTATTAATCTTCTGTAAGCCTGGGCTCTTTCAATGGGGTTCAAGTCTTCGCGCTGGACGTTTTCCACGATAGACATTTCAAGCATCCCCTGGGGAGATGTTTCCCTGATTACAACCGGAACTTTGGTAAGTCCCAAAACTTTTGCCGCCCTCCAACGCCTCTCTCCTGCAATTATCTGGTATCCCGCGGGTGTTTTTGCAACGACAATGGGTTCCAGTATTCCCTGCTCCCTGATTGAATCGACCAGTTCCTGTAAAGACTCGGGGGAAATGACGCCTCTGGGCTGGAGAGGATTTGCCTGAAGAAAATTTATTTCCAATTCCGTAACTCTATCGTTATTATCCATATTCTAATATTACTCGGGATTTACGACATGTACAAATTTTTTGCCTAAAAGAGTTTTAAATTTTACAACACCCTCTATTAATGAAAATATCGTGTAATCCTTACCCATCGAAACGTTTTTGCCGGGCTTAAACTTTGTGCCTTTTTGCCTGATAATTATACTTCCTGCTATGACTTTCTGCCCGCCGTAAATCTTAACGCCCAAACGTTTTGCTCTCGAATCTCTGTTTCCTTTTACCGCACCTTGTGCTTTTGTATGTGCCATATGCTTAGTTATTAGTTACTAATATCTAGTTGCTAGTAACTTAAATCCGTGAAAACTTTTTCCATTTTAGCCTGACTTTTCACATTAGTCAAGATATCAAAGTAGGTCTTTATGCTTTTTTGGAGACCTTTTTTACTTTCGGGTTATCTGTTTTTTCTTCAACTTTTTTAGGAGTCTCCTTTATTTTTGAGGATTCAATTTTTTCTATTTGGACTTTTGAAAGTAAAGCCCTAAATCCGGTAACTCTCCTGTATCTTACTTTTGATTTAAACTTTGCAACTCTGACTTTGTCTCCTTTTTTTTGTTCCAGTAATTTTGCGCTGACCTTAGCGCTTTCTACAAAAGGTTTTCCCACCTCAACGTTGCCCTCATTTACCAAAAGTAAAACGTTATCAAAAGTTAGCGGTCCTTCTTTAACATCAAGCTTATCAACTTCAATAACATCCCCTTCGGACACTTTATATTGCTTTCCTCCTGTTTTTATTACGGCGTATTTCATTTATTGCGTTCAATTATATCAGATAATTCATCCGATTTCTAGAACTTTATCGTCTCTTGCAAATTTTTCAACGGCTGTTAAAAGTCCCAGGATTATAAAGTTGGAAAGAAGCGAACTTCCGCCGTAAGATACAAAAGGCAAAGTAACTCCTACAATCGGCAATATGCCTATATTCATAGCCGTATTAATAAAAAACTGCATTAAGATAATAAAAAAACAGGTTGCCGTAAAAACTTTGCAAAACATATCGGTTGAATTTCTGTAAATAATATAAATCCTGTAAAGTAAAAACAGAAAAGCGGAAAGAATAACCAAAGTGCCGACAAATCCCAAGTTTTCCGAAATTGTCGCAAAAATAAAATCCGTGTGTCTTTCGGGCAAAAAATTCAAAACCGATTGTGTCCCCTGCCCGAAACCCTTACCTATAATCATTCCCGAACCGACTGCAATAATCGACTGAATTGCGTTGTATGAACTGCCCAAGGGGTCCTGTCCCGGATTTAAATAAGTTAAAATTCTCTGTTTCTGGTAATCGTGTAAAAAATGCCAGAAAACAGGAAAGGCAAGAGCCACCGAAACAATCCCCGCAAGAAAAAACTTCCACGGAAATCCGAAAAACATTAAAGTCAGTATTGTAACCGAAACAAAAATCAATGCGTCTCCCAAGTCCGGCTGCAAAAAAATTAAAAACGCAACGGGCAAAAGAAGAAGCATAACCGTAAACAAAGATTTAAACGAATATTTCTTTAGGCTTACAAGGTACGAGGAAAGTGATATCGCCAGAAAAGGCTTGAAGACTTCGGAAAACTGTATTCTAAAACCCAAAATTTCAAGCCAGCGTACCGACCCCCTGCTCTCTATTCCAAGTATCAATACCAAGCCCAAAAAAAACAAAGAAGCAAAATAAATCGGGGCACCGTAAAGCTGAAAAATTTTATAGTTTGCCTGGGAAAAAAATAAGAAAACCAAAATGGAAATAATTAAAAAAATTAACTGGCTCCTGAAGTAATCAAAATTCAGGGAAAAAAGCGTAGCAAGACTTAAGCAAACCAAAACCAAAACGGGAAGCATCAGTCCCCAGTCTATGTACCATAAACCTTTTCTATTCATTGCGCGTCACCCGGAAATCTCCCTTGGATAAATTTTTAACCAAAGCTTTTCTTTTAATATAGTCCGTAAACTCATCCGGCCAGTAAGGAACTTTTGCGTCGACTTTTTCGTCCGGATTTGTCATTAAGTTTTTTCTTTCTTCCTGGATTTTTCTGACAATATCCCTCGCCAGGCCGAAATCCAAATCCTGATTTTTTTCATTTGTATCGGAGATGAATTCGTACATTTCGGTTTTTTTGCCGAAATTCAGTTTATAAACGTTTATTTCATCCGTAACTATTTTTAATACTTTCCCGGAAAATTCCATAGGACCGTTATACTCTGCAACCTTTAGAGGAATTCTGACTTTTATGTTGGCCTGTTTTCTTACCGAATGGGCAACTTCAACCAATTTTCTCGCCTCTTTCATTTCTTTTTCCAATTCCTTTTCAATTAATTCTTTGTTGGACACCGGCCAGTCGGAAAGATGTACGGACTCTGTGCCGGTCAAATTCGTAAACATACTTTCGGCCAAAAAGGGATTAAACGGGGCCAGAAGTTTAGAAAGATTGACTAAAACCGTGTACAAAGTTTGGTAGCATTCGTTTTTATCTTTTTCGTCTTCGGCAGAAGGACCCACCCTGTCCCTGCTTCTTCTCACATACCATAAAGACAAGTCGTTAACAAATTCTTCTATGGCAAGCGAAGCTTTCTGCGCATCGTATTTTTCAAGTGACTTGGTCGTGGTTTCCATTGTTCTTTGTAATCTTGAAATTATCCACCGGTCCAATACATTCTCATTATGAATTTTGAGTTCTGAATTATGAATTATGGCCGGAGACCAGTTATCCGAATTTGCATAGGTTATAAAAAAGTTATAAACATTCCAGAGCATTAAATGGAACTTTCTTCTTGTTTCATCGGCCTTTTTATAGCCGAAAAGCAAATTCTGTTCGGGGTTATGGGTTGCAAACATCCAGCGCATTACATCTACCCCTATTTTTTGCGCGCCTTCGTTAAAATCAATCGCGTTGCCCCAGGATTTATGCATCGGCCTTCCGTCTTCACCAAGCATTGACGCAAATCCCAAAACTTTTTTAAACGGAGTGGTTTTTTCCAAAACTGTCGACATGGCAATCATCGAATAAAACCAGTTTTTAAACTGTCCGGGAAAAGACTCCGTAATAAAATCCGCGGGAAACCATTCCTGCCAGTATTTTTTATCGGTCGTATAGCTTAATTTTTTTGTTTGGGGATCTATATATGTAGAAAACGGAACGCTTCCCGCGTCGAGCCAGACATTTCCCACATCGTTCACCCGTGACACTTCCTGCCCGCATTCTTGACATTTTATTTTTACCTCGTCGATATAGGGCTTATGCGGAGTATGCCCTTCAAATTTATCCCATCCGGAAACCGCCCTTTCCTTTAATTCTTCCCTGCTTCCCATCACCTCAAAATTACCGCACTTCTGACACTCGTAAATAGGAAGTGCCAATCCCCAGTAACGGTTCTTTTTGCTGATTAACCAGTCGCTCATATTCGAAAGCCAGTCGAGTTCTCTTTCCAATCCAAACGACGGCTTCCAATCTATCATTTTTGCCGTTTCAATCATCTGTTCCCTAAGCGTCTTTCTTTGTTCCTTGCTCTTTGTTTTTTGTTTATTATTTTTTGCCGCTGTTTCCTCTGATTCTGAATTCTCGTTCTTATCCATTGCTATATACCATTCATAAGTCACTTTCCAAACCAATTCCGTTTTACACCTCCAGCAGGCGGGATACCTGTGGGTGTATTGCATTGTCTTCAGCAAATACTTTCCGCTTTCAAGATTTTTAAGAAAATCTATTATTAGCTCGGGGTGTTTTTTGGCATTCTTACCGCTGAACTCTCCCATACCCCCGGTATAAGAAGCGTCGTCCAGAATCGGAGCTATTACGGAAAGCTTTTCTTTTTTGCCCAAATCAAAATCTTCTTTTCCCGCTCCCGGTGCTACATGCAAAAGGCCCGTACCCTCTTCGGAGGTAACTATTTCCGAACCGTCGACAACCGCATGGAAAGTGCCCGGGTTTTCTTCCCTTGCCGATTTTACCAGAGGCAAAAAATCAAAAGGCGCCCGGTATTTTAAACCAATTAGCTCTTTGCCGGAAATTATTTTTTCCAATTCAAAATCTTCTCCGCCCTCTACATTCTGAAAAATATAATTCTGCAGTTCCATTTCCGAATTTTTATACTGCCTTTTGGGATGTTGCTTGTTTTCGTCAAGGTCTAAAAATATTATTCTTTCTCCGGTTTTTTTATTTTTCCATATACCGTAACCGAATTTTATATTTACTCCCACAGCCACATTTGCGGGTATCGTCCAGGGCGTTGTTGTCCAGACCAAAAGATAGGTGTTTTCGAATCCTTTATCCAAAACGGCAAGTTTTAAAAATACGGTTTCGTGGGTTAACTCCTTGTAGTCTTCGGTAAGCATTTCGTGCTGGGAAATTGCCGTTTCGCACCTCGGACACCAGGGCACGCTGTCTTTCCCTTTATAAATCCACCCCCTATCGGAACACGTTTTCAGGAAATGCCAAATCAGATAGTTGTTTTCCTCCGACATCGTAAAATACGAATTGTCCCAATCCATAAAATATCCTAAGCGTTGGCTTTGTTCGCTTTGGATAGAGCTGTATTTAATTACCCTTTGCTTGCAGAGTTCAACAAATTTGGCGATGCTTTCTTTTTTGTTTCCCTCGACCAGATTTTCAATATCTTTTTTATTCCTTATACCGAGTTCTTTTTCCACTTCAACTTCGACCCACAACCCCTGGCAGTCAAAACCGTTCTGGAATCTTTGTTTGTAGCCGCGCATATTCCAAAATCTCTGCCACAAATCCTTATAGGTTCTTCCCCATGCATGGTGTACTCCCATCGGGTTATTGGCCGTTATCGGCCCGTCCAAAAAAGAAAAGCGGTCTTCTGAGGAATCGTTTCTGTGGAGATATTTATCAACTAATCCCGTTTCTTTCCATTTTTTCAGTAGCTCTTCTTCGAGTTTTGCAAAATCAACCGCAGGACTTACAGGCTTAAATCCCGTAAGAAATTTTTTGGAATTTTTGTTATTCATAAAACGTGCCCGTTATCTCTAACAGGACAAACATAAGCTTAATTTTAGCTTATATGAGGAATTTGTTCAACCGTTAATGCCCTCTTCTTGCAATTACTCCGGGTTTTGCTCCTATCCTGCTATCGGTTTTTTGGGGAATCGTATGTTTTGCTGATGGGGTTCTGTCCGGAATTACCGCTCTGCCTTGTCCTATTGCCACTCTTCTCTGAATATTTCCTAAAATATGATCCTCCGAAATTCTGGGACCCCCTAAAATTCTTTCACCCATTAATCATCACCTCCTTCAGTTTCTAATCCATGATAAAATCATCAAACCGCATATTCGACCTTGCTTCTTCGCGCCGCAAGGCTTCCCTCACGTCAAATATTTTTTTTAGATCGGTTTCGGTGAACGTCCCCGAACGGAACGGCTCAAGAGGAAGTCTTAATTGTCCTTCAGAGGTGCCGTTTAGATGATTAGAACCTGCCGCGCATTTTTTAGACATTCTCCAGCCGTCTTCTTGAACAACCAACCTTCTTGTTTTTAAAAATACTTCGTTAAGCGACATTTATTTTTTAAAAATCCTTTTTATCCACTTATGGTCGTGGACTTCGCTTATTACAAAAATTATGGAAAAAATAATAATTACATAAATCATCGCGTCGATGCTGTCCCTTCCCTGCCTTTCCCAATAAACATCCCTTAAATAAAGCCACAAAGCAAATTCGTCTATTGTTAAAGCCGCGCCGATTCCAAATAAAATTGCCATAAAATGCCTAATCCTATCCGAAGCCCAAAAAGAAAGCCCGACATACCCGCTGATAAGAAGAAGCAATATTCCCGGAACTAAATGGTGAATATGCAAAACTCCGTTTTGGTTTGGCAAAATTCCGAATTTCTGAAGATGGGTGACTGTCCGGACAATGGCAAAAGTTATCAAAAAACTTAAAAGAATAAGAATTTGGGCCTCTCTTTTGCTGTCCTGGATTCTTTTAACTATGCTCTTGAGGGAATTTAGCATAAGCTAATTCCATAGTACTATAATAACTTCTTTCAACACAAGCCTTAATTTCAAGACCCGTGCAAGGCCTCCCCCTGCGTGCAGGGGGAGGCCTTGCAAACTTATTATTGGATAGCGTACCATTCTTCGGTTGCTTTTTTGTTAGAGATTTAGGTAATCAATTCCCCTAATATCTACTCCCGCCAGTTCCAGCGGCGCTTTTCCGTTCTTTAATCTATTCATATCACCCCTGCAATCGGTAAATTTGGTAAATCTTCTTGCCAGTGCCCAGGTTTTTAGGTAATGCTCCGCGTTTTGTTTACTTCTGAACATATTCCATGACTTTAGTCTCAGGCTCAGTTGCTTAAACAGGTTCTCGATGTCATTGTTGTATCTTGGAACAAAGTACCGGTCATGAAAGCGGAAATGGGTGGTGAGCAAAAAGAGATGCTGATTTAAGCTTTGCATGATTAGTCTTTGGCAACGCGTCCTTTGCAGCGTCTCCAGCACCCTTAACTGAGCTAGGCAATCTTCCTCTTTTTTCATTGAGAGAGCTAGCCATATATAACCGGTAAGGTTTTCTGTTACCTTTCTCTCTTCCTGTTTTTCTTCCCGTGCGATTGTTTTGAGGGTTTCAATGAAATGCCGAATACAAAGCTGGATACCAATTGAAGCGCCGTATACTCTTTGCGCGCCTTCCATTGCTTCCGGATTTCCGTCGCAAACCAATACCCTTAAGTCATAGCCAATATCGTCTTTAAGTATCTTGAAATATTCGTAGAAATCAATCTTAGTTTCTCCGTCAACGACTTGGTAATGAGGAAGATCTTTCGTAATCACATCAACCCCACAAAGCCAGGTCTTCTTTAAAAGATACGCTTTCTCATGGCCGCTGCCCTCAAACTCATTAGCCAGCGGATTAAAGACCCGAATAATTTTCCCGTCAACCGAGAGCACGTGTCCCCAATTCAGCCTGAAGTGCTTTGCAATCCAGATACTGCTTTTTGTTTGTTTGGCGGTTTCTAAAATTAAAAGCGATACGGTGTTTTTGGAAAGCTGTTTTCTTCTGGCAATGGTGCGTATACTGCTTCTTCCTTCAAGACTATCTTTAAAAAGCTTCTTCTTAAAAGAAGAGCCAATACCTGCTTTCGTAAAACTAAAGGAGCTATGACATGCTAAACAGAAAAACCTCTGCTTTTGAAATCTTCTTTTAGTTCCTACCCATCTTTTTCCGAAGCGTTTTGTCTGAAGTGATTGACATTGTGGACATCGTATTTTTTTTCCTCATAATCACCTCCTAGCTTCTGTTAACAGAGGATACTCAATAGATTATCTCAATATGCCAATCCGAAGACAACAATTTAGCAACCGAAGAATGGTACGCTATCTGCTTTTCTGAGTTGACTGCAATAAAGTGTTAACCCTCTTTCTGACGGGGTAATTTGTTGAAGTCTTTTAATTAGCTCGTTTTGTAGTTCGCTGACCGGAATTGATTTTTGAATACATCTTTTTCGACAAAAATAGTATGCGTACTTATGATGCTTACTCCAAGCGCCGGTAAAATTTGATCCACATTTACTGCATTTAACAATTCTTCTTAAGGGAAAATCAACATTGTCTCTTGTTCTACTGGCAACAACTAGTTTATTGGTGTTTCTTCCCTCTATAATCGCCTGTACCTTATAGAACTGTTCCTTAGTTATCATAGGCTCATGTTGACCTTTAATTTCTTCCGGATAAGCTTCAGAAGTCAAAATTCCCATATAGAACTTGTTTTTAAATAGTCTTTGTAATGTTTGAAACCTGTAATTTAATCCCCACTCTTTCATTATTTCCGACATTTCTTTTAAGCTTTTTGTGCCTGTTGCCATCAAATCCCAAGCCTTTTTGATGACGTCAAACATTTCAGGATCCTTAAGTGCGTATCCGTGTTGATTAAGGTATCCTAGAGGAACATGGTTGGTTATGAGACCTGCTAGAAACCTTGCCCGCATGCCGTTTTTAGTTCTTTCGCTCCTTACGTCGTTATCATGTTGGGCAAAACTGGCTAAAACTGTTTCCAGTAACTTTTCGGTTGGAGAATTGCCTGTCGGTTCAGATGCGGATATTAAGGCAATCCCCATATCATAAAACCTTTTCCTAAGTGCTAAATAGTCGGAAGTTTGTCTCGATAATCTGTCCAGTCGGTAAACAAAAACAGCTTTGATATCTTTTTTGTTTTTTCGACAAAAGTCAATCATGTTCAAGAGTTCGGGTCTTCCCGTAATCGTTTTTGCTGATTTGCCCTCTTCTCTGAAAACCTGGACAATCTCATAGCTTTTATACTTTGCGTCCCTTCGGCAGATATCTTCCTGAGTTTTTAGGGAAAAGTTCTCTACTTGTTCTTCCGAAGAGACACGAATATAGATAACCGCCTTTTTTTGTTCAAATGTGTTTACTATATATGGATTATTCATGTTTTTAAACCTATTAATTCATCAAGTGTTTTTCCGTCAAAAGTGTTTCTTTCAAATTCTTCTAACCAACTTTCGACTAGAAATTGAACTTCATTTACTAAGTCAAAGATCTGACTGTTGGATAATTCGTTGACTGATTCTCCTAGTATGTCTCTTGCTTCGCGTATCGTTTTCTCCTGCGCGTCCTGATTATTGAATAGCTCGTTTAATTGGTCGTAAGTGCCTTGTGTGTTAGATTGTGATGACGATAAATTATGCAGATTAAAGACATCTTCATTACTGATTACTGGAGTATTTGAGGATGGTATTTCAAGGCTACTCATAGCATTTTAACTGTAAATATATTTACAGTATATATAAATATAATTACAGTGTCAAGAGGGTAAATACTCTAGGTTTTATGGATATATAATAAGTGCTTTAAGGCCATAATTGTGTTTTGTGTAATCCTGAGTGAAAAATTTCATGGTATACTTTTGAAATGGCCGATTTATTAATAATTTTTTCCGCAAACTACCTATATTTATTCAGTGTATTTATTGCTTTAGTGTGGTTTTTAAAGGTAAGAAAAAATCTAAAACAAGTATTCAGTTTAACCGCCTTAGCCTTCTTCCTTTCTTATATTACCGCTAAATTATCTTCATTTTTTATTTACGACCCCCGTCCGTTTGTAGTGGAACATATAAAACCTCTTATCCCGCATGTTGCGGATAACGGTTTTCCTTCCGACCATATGCTTTTGACCATGGCCATAGCATCCGTAATATTTGTCTACAACCGCAGGCTGGGCATAATTCTTGCAGTTATCGCGGTTTGTGTCGGAACCGCAAGGGTATTGGCGGGAGTGCATCACACCGAAGATATACTGGGAAGTTCTGTCATATCAATTATTTCCACCTATATAGCGTTCTTATTTATTAGCCACTTAAGTAAACGTTTCAGGAAAAACATTTAAACAGCTTTTCTCAAAAATATCCTGCTCAACAAAAATATTAAGACAATGCGTCTTCATGAAATCTTCATAATGAATGCTATAATCCCATAAGTATGAGAGTATTAGTTGTAGAGGATGAAAAAAAGTTAAATCTCGGATTAAAAAGAGCCTTGCGAAAGAAAGGATATAGCGTTGACAGCGCATTCGACGGAGAAGAAGGAGAACTATTTGCGGAAGATAATGCTTATGACCTTATAATCTTAGACATTCTCTTGCCTAAAAAAGACGGCCTGACAGTTTGCAAAAACCTGCGGGGAAATAAAATTAAGACCCCAATCCTTCTTCTTACCGCAAAAGACACATTGGAGGACAAAATTATCGGCCTTGACAGCGGCGCGGACGATTATCTTATTAAACCCTTTATGCTCGACGAATTAACGGCCAGAATTCGCGCTCTTTTAAGAAGGCCTCAGTCTTCTCTTCCTTCTCTGCTTAAGGCTAAAGGAATTGCATTAAATACAATAAGACGCGAGGTGACCGTCAACGGCAAGCATATAGACCTTACCCTAAAAGAGTTTAATCTTCTTGAGTTCCTGATGAGAAACGTAAACAGCGTCGTTACAAGAGAACAAATATTGGACCATGTCTGGGACTTGGCCTTTAATTCATTTACCAACGTTGTCGATGTGCATATAAAAAACGTCAGGAAAAAAATCGGCAGAGAACACGCCGGCTTGATTAAAACCGTTCGGGGAATAGGCTACA
>JAMDEE010000015.1 GCA_023487605.1 Patescibacteria group bacterium | reverse complement strand
TTGAAGGAAACCAGAGACGAACTTAAAAAAGTTGTTTGGCCTACAAGGGACGAGGTAATCAGGCTGACATCTGTCGTAATTATTGTAAGTGTAATAGTAGGAATATTTTTGGGCGGAATCGATTACATTCTGACAAATTTACTGACACTGATAATAAAATAAAATTGATGATGGACACTAGACGATAGAAATTAGAACTTGAAGTTGGAAAATAGAAAATAGATTTCCAACATCTACCTTCTAATTTCAAAATCTAGCTTCAAGTTTCCGTCGCCTAGAATCAAATTAAGACTATGGATGACACACAAGTAAAAACAGCAGAAGAAAATTTGAGCGAAACCGAATCTGAGTCTGATAAAACAGAAGAAATTCAGGCACCGGTAGAGATGAAAGAGGAGGCAAAGGAAGCAACTGCTTCGGCCTCCGACTCGGCTAAGTGGTATATTGTCCACACTTATTCCGGCCACGAAAATAAAGTCGCAAAATCCCTAAGGCAAAGAGTCGAAAGCATGGGGTTTGAGGAAAGGATTTTCGACATAATTGTGCCCACAAGAAATACGATTAGAGTTTCCCAGGGCAAGAAAGAAACCGTAAAAGAAAAGATATTTCCCGGATATGTTCTGGTAAAAATGATTCTGGATGATGAATCCTGGCTATTGGTAAGAACAACCCAGGGAGTTACCGCATTTATAGGCGCGGGCAATAAACCCTCCCCTATTTCGGATAAAGAAGTCGAAGCTATACAAAAGTTTATAAAAACAGAGGAACCGTTATATAAAACCGCTTTTGTACAGGGAGAGGCTGTCAAAATCGTCGATGGGCCGTTTACGGATTTCCTTGGTACAATTGACGACATAGACGATGCAAAAGGCAAGGTCAAAGTACTGGTTTCTATATTCGGACGCGAAACACCCGTCGAGCTTGACTTCCTTCAAGTCGCCAAGCTCTAACCCATTTACCGATTACTATTTACGATTTATTATTTTTCGTTAAATAGTCAATAGTAAATTATAAATAGTGAATTGAAAAGTATGGCAGCTAAAAAAGTAAAAACAATTATAAAACTTACTATTCCTGCGGGAGCGGCAACGCCTGCTCCGCCCGTAGGCCCTGCTTTGGGACAGCACGGACTTCCGATAATGGAGTTCGTAAAAGCATTTAACGACAAAACTGCCGATCAAAAAGGAACCGTTGTTCCCGCGGTTATTACCGTTTATGAAGACAGGACTTTCTCTTTTATTGTCAAAAAACCGCCGGTTGCGGAAATGATTAAGAAAGCGCTCGGCAAAGAAAAAGGTTCGCAAAAGCCGGGAAAAGAACCTGCGGGTAAGCTTTCCAGGTCACAGGCGGAAGAAATTGCTAAAGCCAAAATGGAGGATTTAAATACGACAGAGCTCGAACCTGCGGTAAAAATCGTAACTGGAATAGCAAGATCAATGGGAGTAGCAGTAGAATAAACTCGAAACACGAATATCAAAACTCGAGACAATTTCAAAATTCGAATGACAGAAAGTTTTAAATGTTTGGATTTATGAAATTATAATTTGCTTCGGATTTGAAATTTCGGATTTCGAATTTGCTAGCTAAAGGAGATTTATGGGAAAAATAAGAGTAAAAACTTTAGGCGATGAAGAAGCCGAAAAGAAACAAAAAGAAGAACTTAAAAAGAAGAAGGAAGCCCGCCTGCAAAAGCACGAGCTTAGCGATAGCGGTCAGGCTAAAAAGGCCGAGAAGAAGGCTGTCGTAGAGCCGGAGGAAAAAGTTGCCGAAATCAAAACCGAAGCTAAACCTGAAGAAAAAGCTGAGGCCCCCGAATTAAAAAAAGAGAAGAAAGAAAAATTCCAGGAAACAAAAAAAGCTTACCATTCATCCCAATATTTATCTTTGGTAGGCGAAGTCGATAAAAAGAAAACCTATTCCCTTTCCGAAGCATTGTCGCTTTTGGAAAAACTTCAAAGAAATAATCTGCCTGCCGGCAGGCATGGATTCGACGAAACCGTTGAGCTTCATATAAACACTCTGACAAACGGAGTTTCCGGAAATGTTACCCTCCCCCACGGAACGGGAAAGAAAACAAGAGTTGCTATTGCAAGCGATGCGTTAATAGCAGAGGTCGAAAAAGGTGTAATCAATTTCGACATTTTGGTGGCGGAACCTTCAATGATGGCAAAATTGGCAAAAGTTGCAAGGGTTTTGGGACCAAGAGGTTTAATGCCGAATCCCAAAAACGGAACAATCAGCCCTAAACCTGAGGAAGTAGTTAAAAAGTACGAAGGCGGACAAATTTCATTTAAAACCGAAAGTAAAGCTCCGATACTTCACTTAACTGTCGGAAAAATGTCTTTTGGTCCAAAAAAACTTGAGGAAAATATCGAGGTAATGGTCAAGGCTATTAAAACAGCTAACATTAAAGACGCCACCTTAAAGTCCACAATGTCCCCTGGTATTAAAGTTAACCTCTAGTTGTCCAGGACCCGATACATACCGTACAGTTGATAGTTTTTGAAAGGGTCATATAATGGCTCGTACATGCGGGCATTCAAAACATTCCCGGTAATTACGGTTGAGGCAAGTAATCTTTCAAAGAAGG
>JAMDEE010000006.1 GCA_023487605.1 Patescibacteria group bacterium | reverse complement strand
AGTAGATGGATTAAAAACAGAATTAAAAAGTCATTAGGCTATGTTCCTAATACACAATTTGATACAGAAGAAATTTTATACGCACTAATTTCTGCGGACGGCGAAATCTGGCCGGATCGTTTTAGAAATGCGCTTAAAGGAATCCCTTTAGCATTTTGTTTAACTATGGTTACGGGAGAAGGAAATATTTTTGGACTAAGGGGACCAAGCGTTCATTGGCCTTTATGGCGCGGTGAGTCTGGAGATGCAATTGTTCTTGCTTCCGAAACAAGAGTAGATAAAGATATGAAATGGACAGAGGTTAGAGGCGGAGAATTAGTTGAGATTCTCCCTAATGGTGTAATTAGCAAACAGCTGTTTCCTTCCGAAAGAGAATTTAGATGTATATTGCATGATTTTTATGGGGCCGGGAGAGATTCAATAGCGACCATTAAGGATGGAAAACCTGTTTTCTATAGAGACTTACGTCTCGAAGCTGGGCGAATTTTAGCAAAAGAGCATCCATTGAAAGCAGATGTTTATGTTGGTATTCCAGAAACAGGACTTGACTACATAGAAGGATATACACAGGAATTAGGAAAGAAGCCTACTGCTGTCATCGCCAAGCTCAATGGGGATAGAAGTTTTATGGGCAGAACAGAGGAGGAGATACATGCCGTAATAAACGGAAAATATGCAATTTGGAATCCGGACTTAGTTAGGGGAAAAAAGGTAGTTACCATTGACGATTCCAATATTAGGGGTAAGACCGCAGGCGGGAGTCCATTGGGCGTTTCTGACACCGACGGTTCTATAAAAGAAGCAAGAGGATATATTGATCTTTTACGAGAAGCAGGAGCTTCGCGGGTAGACTGTCTTTTTGCTCTGCCGCCATTTAAAGAAAGATGCGATATGGGCTATTTTATTCTTAAAGATCAGCTTGTAGCTGTAATAAGGGATGAAAATGGTAATTATAGAGAATTATCTTTTCAAGAAATTGCAGATAGAATCGGGGCAGATTCTGTATATTATTTAAGTCTTGACGCAGTTGAAGAAACTTATGAATGGGCATTTGGGAAAAGAGATAATATATGTTCCTACTGCGTTTCAGGTAAACATCCTCTTGATATCATAAGAGAAGAACGTGAGCTTTATTTAAACAGGGCAGGAAAAGATTCTGCTACCCTTGATCAAATAGCAGTTTGATTAAACTTGACAAGGTTTGTAGAATTGGTAATATAGATATATAAATGGAAATAATTAAAGATAAAAAGTTTATTATAGCAACAGTATGCATTGTTGTTATTGTTTTAATCGTTGGAGGGTATTTTTTGCTTTTTGCTAAAAAATCCGTACAGAAAAGCGCGCAGACTATGCCTCAAGTTCAAGACAAAGTTGTACCAACGCTTAGTCCGTCAAGTATAGGATTATCTTTAATAGAGTCTCCGGATAAGAAAAAGGTTACATTGAAAATTAGTAAAACAGAGGATATAGTTTCTGTTGATTATCAATTATCTTATGTTTCTAAGGGAAATATTCCAAGAGGAATTATTGGTCATTTGGATGTTAAAAATCCAGGGAGTCCCATTAAGCAGGATATAACTTTGGGAACATGTTCTGATGTTTGTCATTACGACCAGGATGTTAAGAATATTAAGGTTATTCTAAATGTTACCAAAACAGACGGAAAATCATACGCAGTAGAAGAATCCCTCTAAAGACTTCTATTTAAGTAGATAACAATTACTTCTGAAACAGGTGCTCCGGGTTTAAAATCATCTAGGGTTGCGACGAGAGCGTTATCTTGTGGATTCCAAGAAGAATCAGCTACGATTGTTCTATCGCCATTATATTCTGAACTTCCGGGAACATTAAAGTAGGTTAATTGTTCTTTGTTTGTACCATCAGCATTCATTAGCCAAAAATCTGTTTGCAGTGTCTTTCCCCAATTGCCTGAAGGAGTAAAATTGTAACCACGTGAAGAAATCCAAGCTATCTTATTGCCATCATGTGACATATAAGCATGTTCATTCCAAACATTATGTGTATGCGTTAATGGAGTTAACTTTTGGGTATCTATGTTTAATTTCCAAATGCTTAAGGCACAGGCACACGAAGGGGCTTGGGATGCGGTTGGATTAGCACTGGAAGAGAAAATAATTGTTCTGCTATCGGGAGTCCAACTATGGCTTTCATAAAACACTTTTGGTCCTAATGGCTGATAACTGCGGATATTTTCTAAATGAGGTCCTGAATTGTCAACTACAAAATCAGCCACTTTTAGCATCCATTCTCCTTTGGTACTGCTGCTCCCTGGTTTTGCATTACCGTATCTTGTTCCTGATTGGTATCCTCTTTTTCTTAGTAAAAATTGCTTTAATTTAGCAAATCTGCCACCTGGCGTGCTGTTGTTGCTTACAGAATCAGTATTAGTTACTACTCTAGCAGCCCAAAATATTTTTTTACCGTCTGGAGAAAACTGAGGATGAAGTACTGCTCCTCCTTGAGTTGTGTTTGTCAATTGATAAAAAGCACTTCCATTAGGTGTTGCCGCCCATAAATTATTATCAACTCCAGAACCGCCTTCTGTTAAATGTTCCTTAATGGCTTCGGGAAGACTAGAAGTAAGAAAAAGAGCAGGATCAACTGATTGAAATACAATATACTGACCATTTGGAGACCATGCCGGAATGTCGTTGCTCAAATGGGGTATTTGGGGTTTGCCGCAAGTAATACACGTTTGATTTGATCCATCGGGATTCATGGTATATATTTCACCATGAAAAGATGAGGCAGGAGCGGGATATTTACTATAGGCGATAATATTTTGGTTAGACCAAGCTACTCTGCCTCCTTCAGAAGGTATTAATACCTGTATATTCTTAACTAAACTATTACTCGTTGAGTTATTCTCTTTATGATTATCGATCTTATTAATTACAACCAACCCTTTATCTATGAGACTTTTTATCTCTGCTTTTTTTACATATCCAACCATACCGGCCATAAAGGTACTAATAATACCAACTAAAACAAGCAAAGATATAAATCCTTGTTGACGTTGACTATATATTTTTTTTGAACAAAATTGCATTTGAATAATCTAATGATATATTGATAAAAATCCTACATTAAAAGTATACTTACTGTTTTAGTAATTGTCAAATATAGATCCGCAAATTTTTATTTACCTCTTGACACATGTGAAAAAACCGTTCAAAATAGAATAAAGTGGTCTTAAGTGGGACAAAGTGGGAAAATTAAAGTATGTTAATCGGCAGATACGATGCAAAGGTGGGAGCAAAAAACAGAATTGCCTTACCTAAAAAATTTAGAGAGATTTTGGGAGACAAGCTTATTATTACACAAGGATATGAAAACTCGCTCATTATCGTATCACAAAAAAATTGGGAAGAGCTTCTTGAAGGCACGTATGATAAGCCATTTATTCAATCAGAAGCTCGGGAAACACGAAGATTTCTTCTCGGAGGAGCAAGCAGTATCGAGCTTGACGATAAGGGAAGGTTTATTATTCCTTCTTACCTTAGAGAATTTGGAAAAATTGAGGAAGAAATTATATTCCTAGGGCTTTATAAGCATGTTGAATTGTGGGACAAGAAGCGTTGGGAAGAGTACAGTAAGAATTTGGAGAAAAATATCGATAAAATCTCACAAAAGCTCGTGGAGCATGTAGACAAACGTTTGAATAATGAATGATTTTCACACAAGTGTATTCTTAAAAGAAGCGATAGATTTTTTAAATGTTAAAAAAGAAAAAAAATATATAGACGCGACGCTGGGAGGGGGAGGACACAGTTTTGAAATAGCTAATCACGGAGGAATAGTTTTGGGAATAGATCAAGATCAGGAAGCGATAGATTATGTTAGGGAAAAGATCAAAGATCAAAGATCAAAGATCAAAACTTGGGAACGATTGACTTTAGTCAAGGACAACTTTAGAGATATAGAGAAAATTGCCAAGATAAATGGTTTTGAAAAGGTAAACGGAATAATTTTTGATTTAGGGATATCAAGTCATCAACTGGATCATAGAGAAAGGGGGTTTTCATTCGAAGGAGATAGCATGTTAGATATGAGAATGGATAAAAATCTTAAGATTAAAGCATCAGATCTAATTAACGGCTTGACTCGGAAAGAGTTGTATAAATTGTTTACTAGACTAGGCGAAGAGCGCAATGCCTTTTTTATTTCCGAACATATTGTTAAATACAGGAAGATAATTCCAATACAAACAAGTGCTCAGCTGATTTCTATTATACAGGATGCCTATAAAATTCCCGGAGAAAATATTTCTTCTTTTACTAAGGCATCAATAGCAAAGCGTGTTTTTCAGGCTCTGCGCATAGCAGTTAATGATGAGCTGAATAACTTAAGAGAGTCTCTGCCTCAAGCCCTAAGTCTTTTGGCAGATAGAGGAAGAATGGTAGTTATTTCATTCCATTCATTAGAAGATAGAATTGTAAAGCACTGTTTTGAAGATTTCGAAAAGCAGAAGTTAGGGGTAATAATTACAAAAAAGCCAATAAGTCCCGGTTTTTCGGAAATAAGACTGAACACTAGAAGCAGAAGCGCAAAGTTAAGAGTTTTTGAAAGGATTTTATGAAACCGTCTGGTATTTTTATACTGATATTGTTTTTTATTATAATTACACTCTCTATTGTTCAGGTTGTCATATCAAACAAGCTGTCAACTACAGGTATTGAGTTGGGTAGGATCGATGATCAGATTACGGCTTTAAAGAATGAAAACAACATTTTACAAAGTAAATTGTTAACAAGAGAATCATTCATAAATATAGCTTCTTCTGCTTCTACGCTTGGTTTTGTTGAAGAAAAAGAAAGCATTCTTTTATCTGGATCTACACCATTGGCTTTAAAATAAAATGTGGCGCTATCGTGTTGTATTATTTTTTTTATTCACGTGTTTTTTTATTGTCATAGCAAGACTTTTTTATTGGCAGGTGGTTAAAGCGGACCAGCTGGCTCTTTTAGGTAAGTCTCAATATGGACAGGAAGTTACACTTTTGCCTCAAAGAGGACAAATAGAAACATCAGACGGTTTTCCTATAGTTGCTAATAAGCTTTCGTATTTAGTCTTTGCTAATCCAAAAGAGATAACGGATAAAAATAGAGAAAAAGTATCTTTGGATTTATCTTCCATTTTAAAGATCGATGCCGCGACGATAAGCGCGGATTTAAACGAAAATCTTCTATGGGTGCCTATTAAGCAGAATGTGAGTGTTGATGCAAAAACCGAGATAGAAAACCTACAGATTCCCGGAGTTGGATTTGAAAAACAATATAGCAGGTTTTATCCCGAAGCTTCTATGGCTGCTCAACTGGTTGGGTTTGTCGGAAAGGATATTAGCGGCAACGACAAAGGATACTTTGGTTTAGAAGGATATTACAACAGGCTCTTAAGGGGTGAGCCAGGCATTGCCGTTCAAATACACGATGCGTTCGGCAGGCCAATTTTAGCCAAAGCTAATAATAGTTCTCAAATAAATGGAAGCAGTTTACGTTTGTCGATAAATAGAGCAATACAATTTATTGTGGAAAAAAAACTTAAAGATGGGGTAAAAAAATATGGGGCTGTTTCCGGTATGGTTGGAATAATGAATCCGCGTACGGGTGCCATTATAGCTATGGCAAGTTATCCTTCTTATGATCCAGGATCATATGCAAATTATCCAGATAGCTTATATGCAAATCCCTTTATTTCGGATTTATATGAGCCGGGATCTACTTTTAAACCAATTGTTATGTCGGGAGCTATAGATCAAGGGCTTATTACGCCTGAAACCGAATGCCCTATATGTGCGGGGCCTGTTTCTGTTGGTGGATATAAAATTCATACGTGGGACAATAAATATCATAAAAATACTACGATGATTAAAGTTATGCAGCATTCTGATAATACAGGTATGGTGTTTGTTGCCCAAACATTAGGCGTTAGTCGGATGATTGATACGCTTAATAAGTTTGGAATAGGTGAGACAACAGGGATAGATCTTCAAGGAGAAATAGCGATGCCTTTGAAACCAAAAAATCTTTGGTATCCTGTTGATTTGGCAACCACCGGCTTTGGTCAGGGAATTTCAGTAACTCCTATAGAACTTCTTGATGCAATTTCCGCGATCGCGAATAACGGAAAAAGAATGGAGCCTCATGTTGTTTCTGAGATTTTGACCGGAAATGGCAATACGATAAAAATACAGCCGAAGGTTCTAGATACTCCTATATCTAAAGAAACAGCAAAAGTGATGACAGAGATATTAGTTAATACCGCAAACAATGGTGAATCTAAATGGACAAGGATTAAGGGTTACAGAATTGCAGGAAAAACCGGAACAGCATCAATTCCTATAGACGGCCATTACGATCCTACAAAAACAATAGCTTCTTTTATAGGATACGCGCCGGCGGACCATCCTAAGTTCGCGATGTTGGTTATTTTAAATAAACCCTCAGCGGCGATTTATGGGTCGGAAACGGCAGCTCCCTTATTTTACGCCATCGCCCGGGATCTATTTATTTATTACCACATAGGTCCGGATGACTGACGGGAGGTTAGTTGATGCACTTCAAGGGTGTACAAGGATGGCACAGAGAAGCTAAAAACGGTATAATAGACAGCATGTGGCAGAAAATCAAGAATTTATATCATCTTACGCTTGCCATTCTGGCAAATATTTATTTCGGATTTCCTTCCCGTAAATTTAGAGTGGTTGGAGTTACTGGGACAGACGGAAAAACCACAACAGTCTCTTTGATTTATCATATTTTAAATACTGCCGGTAAAAATGCATCCATGATAAGTTCGGTTGGCGCTATTATCGGAGGAAAAAACTACGATATAGGTTTTCATGTGACAACGCCTTCACCTTTTGCTTTACAAAGGTTTATTAAAAAAATAACAGAGGGTATTAAAAAAAAAGAAGAAAATTATCTTGTTTTGGAAACCACGTCTCATGCATTGGATCAGTACAGAGTTTTTGGTATTAAGTTTGATATTGGAGTACTGACCAATGTTACCCATGAACATTTGGATTACCACAAAACTTATGCGAATTATGTTAAAGCAAAGAGCAAGCTTTTATTAAAAAGTAAGATTGCAATTGTTAACAGAGATGATGAATCGTACGAAATGATTAATAATAAAGGATTAATGATTAAGAATAAAACAAAGTTAATTACGTATGGGATGAGAAAAAATGCAGATGTTAATCCATTTAATTTTCCTTTTGAAACAAAGATGATTGGGAAATATAACAAATATAATATTTTGGCCGCTATTGCGGTTTGTAAGAAATTGGGTCTGACCGAGAAGGAAATACAAAATGGTATAGAGAGTTTTAGCCCTCCTACGGGCAGATCACAGATTGTTCATGACGACAGTTTTAAGGTAATGATTGATTTTGCCCATACCCCCAATGCTTTTGAGCAAATTTTGTCCGCCCTTCGCCCCTATGTTCGCGGACGTTTAATCCATGTATTCGGAAGCGCTGGGAAAAGAGATCATACAAAAAGACCGGAGATGGGAAAGATTTCATCAAAATATGCGGATATTATCATTTTGACAGCGGAAGACCCGCGTTCCGAATCAGTAGATAAGATTAATAGACAAATAGAAAGCCAAATTTTAAATTTTCAATTTTTAATTTTTAATCAAAATAAAAATTTTAAATTTGAAAAAAATAAAAAATATTATTTCAAAATAAACAATAGGCAAGAAGCGATCAATGCCGCTATAAAAATTGCCGAAAAAGATGACCTTGTTATCATTACGGGTAAAGCCCATGAGAAATCAATGAATAACGGTCATGGCGAGGAACCATGGGATGAGTTTGAAGCGGTAAAAATAGCGCTTAAAGAATTAAAACTTAAGAATTAAGATTTAAGAATGAAAAAACTGCATTCAATACACTTCGTCGGGATAAAAGGAGTTGGAATGACCCCGCTCGCAATTATTGCAAAACAGGCAGGGTTTAGAGTTACCGGTTCTGACATAAAAGATAGATTTATAACAGATGAGTCTTTAGAAAAAGCCGGAATAGAATGGTTTTCCGACTTTTCAAAATCTCATGTTAAGGGGATTGATTTGGTTATTGCAACAGGTGCTCACGGGGGATTAAACAACATTGAAGTTCAAGAAGCAAGAAAACTGGGAATAGAAATTTGGCTGCAAGGTAGAGCAGTGGGAGAATTTATGAAAGGGGATATATTTAAGAGAAAATTTGAGGGTATCTCCGTTGCTGGTTGTCATGGCAAGACAACAACAGCGGCAATGATTGCAACAATTATAAAAGAAGCGGGTCTTGATCCGTCTTTTGCCATTGGTACAGGTTCTATTTTTCCTCTTGGACTGCCCGGACATCTGGGACAGGGGAAATATTTTGTGGCAGAGGCTGACGAATATGCAACCGAGCCAAATTTTGATAAAACAGCTAAATTTTTGTGGCAGTATCCAGTACTTTCGGTTTTTACAAACATAGAATTTGATCATCCGGATTTATATCCGTCAATTGACGAGGTTCGCCGGGCGTTTTTGGAGTTTGCTAATAATTTGCCTTTAAACGGAATCTTAGTCATTGCTGGGGACGACCCGCAGTGTCAGAAACTTATTCGACAGTACAAGAGAAATATTGTTACGTTTGGATTTAATGAGACTAATGATTTTTCAATTTCGAGAATATCTTTTTCTTCGGGCAAGACTTTTTTTAGGGTACGGAAAAGAAATCTTGAGCTAGGAGAATTTGTCTTACAAGTGCCGGGAGAACACAATGTGTTAAATGCATTTGGGGCAATTGCCGCCTGTTTAGAATTGGGTATAGAAATAGGGGATATAAAAGACGGACTTAAAAAATTTTCCGGAACGAAAAGACGGTTTGAATATATTGGACAGCTTGAGACAGGAGCCTTGGTTTACGATGATTACGCACATCATCCGACCGAAATCAAGAACAGTCTTAAGGCTTTCAGGAAGGTTTATCCAAAAAGTAAAATAATTTGTATATTCCAGCCGCATACTTATTCCAGGACAAAGTCGCTTTTTGATGAATTTGCAAGATCTTTTTCCGATGCAAATACAGTAATTTTACTTAATATTTACTCATCTTCCCGTGAAAAATCGGATCAAACGGTTTCTTCTAAACTTTTAACCAGCGAAATTAACAATCAGAAAACTAATGCTCTATTTTTGCCAAGTCTCTTAAGTGTGGTAAAATATATTTCTCAAGAAAGCTTCGGCGGGGATACTGTTATTATAACTATGGGGGCAGGAGATGTTTATAAGATAAGTGAGAAATTAAAATGGAAAAATTAATTGTAACAGGCGGAAAAAAATTAAGAGGGACAGTAAGAGTTTCGGGAGCAAAAAATGTTGCCTTGAAAGCTCTGGTTGCGGCATGCTTAACGGATGAAGCAGTTATTATAAATAATGTGCCTCTTATTTCAGATCTCTTTGTCAATATTGAAATTATTAAAGAATTAGGGGGAGAGGTAAAAATAACCGATCACACGGTTTCTGTTTGTCTTAAACAAATTAAAACCAATAAAATTCTGTTGGAAACTGCTGCAAGAATTAGGACTTCCTCGATGTTTTTAGTTCCGCTTCTATCAAGAACCGGAAAGGCTATTGTGCCAAATCCCGGAGGATGTAGGATTGGGGCAAGACCGATAGACAGAACAATTAAAGGACTAAGAAAAATGGGTGCCTCCATTGTTTACAATAGTTCCGATGGTTATTTCTATTCAAAATTTAATAAGTCTTCGGTACAAAGACTTAAAGGAATGGAATACTCTTTTGAAAAGAACACTCATACAGGAACAGAAACTCTGATTTTAGCAGGAGTTTTAGCCTTAGGGAAAACCGTTCTTAAGAATGCGGCGGAAGAACCGGAAGTTGATGAATTAATAAAACTTTTAAATCAAATGGGAGCAAAAATTACAAGGGTTAATCCACGTGAAATAGTGATCGAGGGCGTAGAAAAACTTCACGGTACAACATTTAGTATCGGTCCGGATAGAAATGAGATAGTCACCTTCGGGGTAGCGGCTGTTTTAACAGGCGGAGATATCACTGTAGAAAACGCCGACATCCCCTATCTTTCGGATTTTATCAATATGTTGGAAAAAGCTGGAGGAGGAGTAGAATATAAAGATCAGACAATAAGGTTTTATGCCAAGAAAGCCATTTATCCGACAGATATTGCTACATCTTCTTATCCCGGTTTTATGACAGATTGGCAGGCTCCATGGGCTATTTTAATGACCCAGGCAAAAGGTAAGTCAACCATACACGAGACGGTTTATGAAAATAGATTTGGGTATGTTTCAGAACTTCGTAAAATGGGCGCGCATATAGATTTTTTTAACCCTATTGTTAAGAATCCCAGAAAATTTTATAACTTTAATCTTGAAGACAACAAGATAGATTATTTTCATGCGGTAAAGATTTTTGGACCGTCAAATCTTCATAACGCGGTTATTGAGATATCTGATCTTAGAGCAGGAGCAACATTAGTTCTTGGCGCGTTGTGCGCTTCGGGAACCAGTATAATTTTTGGAGTAGAACATTTAGACAGAGGTTATGAAAATTTTGATAAGAGATTAAACAAGCTGGGAGCACAGATAGAAAGGGTTATTGAATAAATTTATGAACAGGATAGGCGCGGTTATATTGGCCGCAGGTAAAGGGTCGCGGATGAAATTAAGAGTGGCAAAGAATAAGGTTATACTGCCGCTTGGCGACAAGCCGATGGTTCTTCATACGGTAGAATTATTAGTTAAGAGTAAACTAAAGCCAATTATAGTTGTGGTTGGATTTGCCCAAAAATCAGTGATGAATATCTTAAGGTTTACCGATGTCGTTTTCGTCTATCAGCGTAAACGTTTGGGTACGGCTCATGCTCTTTCATGCGCGTTTAGGAAAATTCCAGAAAGTATGACAGATTTAGTAGTCCTGCAGGGTGATGATTCTGCTTTCTATACTAAAGCAATTATTAAAGAGTTAATAAAAAAACATGTTAAGTCTAGATCTTCTATTACTCTTTTAACGATAAACGTAAAGAATCCTTATGGTTTAGGCAGAATAATAAGAAATAAAAAAGGAGAAATTACAGAGATAGTTGAAGAAAAAGATGCTAATCAAGATCAGAAAAAAATCAAGGAAATTAATCCTGCTTGTTATATTTTTAAAGCAGATTTTCTTAAAAAATATCTAAAAAAAGTTAAGAAAAGTAAGCTTACGGGAGAGTATTACCTGACAAGTCTTATTGGTTTAGCTTTAAAAAATCATAAAAAGGTAGATACATTTTCTGCGGGAAACATCCCATGGAGAGGAGTTAATACACCCGATGAATTAAAAGAAGCGGAAAAGATGTTTCTCCAAGCTTAATTATGGTATGAAACTTAATATAGAAGAAGTAAAGGCATACTCCGAAGAAATAAAAGGAGCAATAAACGGATTGCTTAGACAATTGGATGATGGTGTACCTTCTCTTTTAGAAAAACAAGTAAAAGAGATAATCGGTTTTTCGAACAGCCGTCTTTTTATTATTAAGGCTGAAACAGGCGGGATAGTTGGCATGGCTTTTCTTATTATCTATTATGTCCCGACAGGCAAAAAAGGTATCATTGAAAATGTAGTTATTGATGAAAATTATAGAGGTAAAGGTCTCGGAACAAGATTAATGAATGCGGTAATAGATAAAGCGCGGGATGAAAAAATTACTTACGTTGATCTTACCTCAAGGCCCGAAAGGAAAAGCGCTAACAGACTATATCAACGCCTTGGTTTTGTAAAACGCAACACAAACATTTATAGATTGAAATTATAAGATGTATTCAAAAAAATCTCTTGCCCTTTTCGATATAGACTATACGCTTTTTGACACACAGTCTTTTAAGGATAGCGGGTTTTTAAAGTACAAACTGTATAAAGAAGTAAAGGATGTTTTGGAGAAAATAAGCGGATTGGCTGAAGTTGGGATTTTTTCAGAGGGAGATGATAATTTTCAAAGGGAAAAACTAAAAAAAACTTTAATAGATGCTCAATTTGATAAAGAAAAGGTTCATATTTTTTTGAATAAAGAGGATAATATCGATTGGGTTTTAAAAAAATATAGAGCTTTTAATATTTTCCTTGTTGATGACAAGCTTAATTTTTTACAACTTGCTAAGAATATAAATGAAAGAGTATTTGTAATTTGGATAAAAAGAGGTCCTTATGCAGAGAATCAAAAAGAAATTTCGGGATTTAAACCGGATGCAACAGTGAATAATTTGATGGAAGCGGCAGAGATAGTAAGGAAAAAAAATAATTGAATATTGGATTTCTAATGACCAACCAAACTTAATAAACAAATAAACAAATGTCAAATAAGCAAATCAATTTCAAATAGTTAAATTTCAAATTATTTGAGATTTATAATATTTGTTATTTGATTATTGATTTGTTTATTGGATTATTTGCTTATTTGTAATATTTATTTTATGTGCGGAATTTTTGGTTACGTAGGAAAACAAAATAATGCTTCACAAATTGTTCTCGAGGGGCTTAAACTCCTTGAATATCGGGGTTACGATTCTTGGGGAATCGCGGCGAAGATTAAAGATGAAAGATTAAAGATGAAAGATTTTATTGTAGAGAAACATATTGGAAAAATCGGAAACGCACTACTCAACTCTCAACTCTCTACCCCCAACTCTCAACTCTCCATAGGACATACCCGTTGGGCAACTCATGGAGGAGTTACGGTTAAAAATGCCCATCCGCATTTGGATTGCACAAAAACAATTGCAGTTGTTCACAACGGGATTGTTGAAAACTTTCAGGAGCTAAAAACTGAATTAATAAAAAAAGGGCATAGGTTTATTTCGGAAACCGACACGGAAATTATTCCTCATCTTGTTGAAGAAAATCTTAAAAAAGAGGGTTTTGCGACCTCTGTTCGTGATGCATTCAATGAACTTAAGGGCATGAATGCGATTGTGGTTATGAACGCGGTTTCGAATGAAATAATAGCTGCAAAAAATGGATCCCCTCTTGTTGTAGGTGTAGGCAAAAACGAGTTTTTTATTGCGTCGGACGCATCAGGAATTGTTAAATACACACGGAAAGTAATATTCATAAAGGATAATGAAATGGCAATATTAGGGAAGAATATTCAAATTCTTTCTCTGCCAAAAGGAAAAAAGTTAAGAATAAATTATGAAACTGTTAATTGGGAACCGGAAGATGCCGATAAAGGAAAATATAAACATTTTATGATTAAGGAAATTTATGATCAGCCAAAGGTAATTTACAATATTGCGGAAAATTACGGCGATCAAATAGAAAATTTTGCTAAGATTATAAAGGATGCTCGGGGAACTTTTTTTATCGGAGCAGGAACTGCTTACTATGCATGCATAGGGGGGGCATATCTTTTTTCAACAGTTGCCAATAAACACGTTAATGTGGTAGTTGCTTCGGAATTTAACTACCTGGAAAATTTTTTAAACAGAGAGTCTTTGGTAATTGCTCTTTCTCAATCTGGGGAAACGATTGATGTAGTTGAGCCTATAACCCGGGCTAAACAGAAAAAAAGTACGGTTGCGGCAATTACAAATACCTTGGGATCAAGCCTTTATAGACTCGCTGACCATAAAATACTTTTAGGAGCCGGTCCTGAAAAAGCAGTAGCTTCAACCAAGGCTTACACCGCTAAGCTTTCGCTCTTGCTTTTTTTGGCATTTTCTTTAGCCGGAAGAAACAAAGAAGGAAAAAAGCTTCTGGTTCAGACAGATCGGGAAATTAGGAGAATCTTGGATAAAAAAAATATTGAGAAAATTAAAAAACTTGCCGATAAGCTTTGCCGTATTGATCACATCTATACACTTGGACGCGGTTTGTCTTATTCAACCGCGCTTGAAGCGGCCTTAAAAATTAAGGAAGTGAGCTATATTCATGCAGAGGGTTTTGCCGGCGGAGAACTTAAGCATGGAACATTGGCTTTGATTTCCGAAGGTACACCTTGTATAATTTTCGCA
Source organism: Patescibacteria group bacterium (assembly GCA_023487605.1). Taxonomy (GTDB): domain Bacteria; phylum Patescibacteriota; class Microgenomatia; order Levybacterales; family UBA12049; genus JAMDEE01. The sequence continues at coordinate 758 of JAMDEE010000006.1, read as the reverse complement.
CCGATTGATGAAACTTATGAAGCCATTATTTCTAATGCCATTGAAATTAAAGCACGAGGAGGATTTGTAATTGGTATAAGTCCAAAAAGAGCAAGGGTTTTTGATTATTGGATTAAGATTAATGATCTTAAGCAGGCATCTTTGATTGCCCAAATTATTCCAGCCCAACTATTGGGGTATTTTATCGCGATTAAAAAAGGTTACGATCCGGACAAACCTAGAAATTTAGCCAAAAGCGTTACGGTAAAATAGGTATTAAATATGAAGCAATCAGTTATAATTCTTCATGGGTGGGGGTTAAACGGTTCAAAATATAATCAATTAAAAAAAATTTTAGAGAATAAAAATAATGCTGTTTATGCTCCAGACATGCCAGGATTCGGCAAAGAAGTATTAGAATCGGCAAATATGGATTTAGATGATTATGTTCTGTTTTTAGAACGATTTATAAAAAAGAAGAAGATCGAAAGTCCAGTTTTAATAGGTCACTCATTTGGAGGCAGGGTTGCTATTAAATATACTTATAAATATCCCGATCAGGTTTCAAAACTTATTTTAACCGGTGTTCCAGTCATAAGACATATTAATTCCAGACAGAAACTGGCCATTGTTTTGGCTAAAATAGGCGGTTCTGCTTCTTCGTTTTTGCCGAAGACGGTCTTTAATAAGTTAAGAAAAATGCCTTATTACTTGGCTGGATCTTTTGATTACTATAAAGCCGGTCCGATGTCTAAAATTTTTGTTAGCATTATATCTGA
>JAMDEE010000019.1 GCA_023487605.1 Patescibacteria group bacterium | reverse complement strand
TTATATGATGTCATTTTATTTGAGAATGGTTATAACTGTAAACGATGACGAATGCAGTCGAGTCAGATTCGAACAGCTATAGCCCTGAGCGCAGTCGAACAGCTATAGCCCTGAGCGCAGTCGAAGGGCTGCCGAGCTTGGATTCGAACCAAAATAAACGGATCCAAAGTCCGTTGTCCTACCATTAGACGACTCGGCAATAAGGGATCAAAATTCTTCTTGACAACCTAAATTATACCATATACTATAACATACTATAACGTAAATCAGAGAAAGAGAGGTGATGAAAATGAGATTGGATCCATGTCAATCCTGCGGAAACGACCCATGCACATGTGATGAATAACCTGTAGGGTCGATAAGTGGTTATTTATAAAAGAAGAAATCTTAAAGATTTTCTTGTGTGGGATTTTATTATTTAGGCAGATTCTGTAAGATTTTTGTTTATTTTTGTTACTTTTTTGGGGTCCTCTAAAATATTCTCTTGTTTTTCTTCTCCCAGTCTGCAAACTATATCTTGAGGAAAGTCCCAAAATGAGCGGGTAAGGGGAATCGGACCCCTGTAATCTGATTGGCAACCAGATGCACTACCATTGTGCTATACCCGCATGTGCCGAAGCGGTGAATCGGACACCGATAACGTGTTCTTCAGACACGCGCCTTGACCACGTTGGCAACTTCGGCAGGGTTTGTTTTTTTATTATATCAAATTTTGTTTAGAGTTCACAGTTCTTGGCTTATTGTTTTTCGCTTTCAACAAAAGAGTGGACCCCAGAGGACTCGAACCTCTGACCTCCTCGGTGTAAACGAGGCGCTCTAACCAGCTGAGCTAGGGATCCTTGGGTGCGGATGAGAGGACTCGAACCTCCACGCTTTTTAGGGCACAGCCACCTCAAGGCTGCGTGTATGCCAGTTTCACCACATCCGCTTAGACAATGCCTATTTTATCATATTCTGTGTCTTTATCGCGTCAAACGTGACTTTAATCACGCGTGGTGCCGAAGAGAGGACTCGAACCTCCACACCTTACGGTACAGCGTTCTGAACACTGCGTGTCTGCCATTCCACCACTTCGGCTTGACTTTTGACTTTTAATGATTGTATCAAAGCCCGAATAACTTGACAATAAAAGAGTCTTGTGACACAATTTCTTATTAAGATGAGAAAAATACTTGTTTTATCAAGTTTCCTCATGCTGGCTCCATTAATTTATATCTTCAATTTACTTTTTCTGCTTTCTGTCTCTTATCAAAAGAGTCCGACAGTCCATCTATCTTTTATGATGAACTCTACAGACGTTTCTTATGCTGCTTTACCATCTGTAGAAAACGTGTTAACAGACAAAATAACAGAAAAAGATGCTAGAACAGAAATAATACGTCAGTTTTTCTCAAAATATAATTCTCCTCTTGAACCCTATGCAAAATATATTGTTCACGAAGCAGATATTTATAATCTGGACTACAGACTTCTACCCGCGATAGCCATGCAAGAATCTAACCTATGTAAAAAAGCACCCATTCTTTCATACAATTGTTGGGGATTTGGCATATACGGCAAAAAAATTACCAGATTTAAAAACTACAAAGAGGCAATAGCAACAGTTACCAAAACCCTAGCCAATGCTTATAAAGACAATGGGCTTGAGACTCCGGAACAAATTATGACCAAATATACGCCCTCCAGCAATGGAAGCTGGGCGTATGGCGTTTCCCATTTCATGAATCTACTGCAATAAAACAGCTTACTCTGGTAATCTATAAACACTTGACAAACCTATAGTTATTTGCTATAATCCTTTATAGATCCTGAAGTATTCGCCTTAAATCGAATACTTTAGGATTTTTTAATGGTAAAAAATATCACCTATAATAATATAGAGAGATATATTCTTTCTTTATTATTTTTAATACTTATAAATCTCTCTATTCCTAAAAATATATACGCAACAAATAGTAGTATGGCGGCTTCTGCCGTTCTCGAAAACTCTATTCCCACAAAACAGTTAATAAGCAAAAATTATAGAGCGGCTATATTAAAAAAGTTTTTAGAATCATATAATTCTCCTTTGGCTGATTATTCTCAGACATTTATTAATGAAGCTAAAGCCAATAATATAGATTGGAGAATGCTTCCAGCGATAGCCGGCGTAGAATCAACTTTCGGACAACAAGTTACTACCAACTCTCATAACGCGTGGGGGTGGGGGATCTACGGCAATAATATAATCTATTTTAATTCCTACAATGAAGCTATTAAAACTATATCAAAGTCTTTAAGGCAGAATTATATGGATAAATGGGGAGCAACCAATATTTACCAGATAGGCAGATTATACGCGGCTTCTCCTACATGGGCTTACCACGTTGCTTACTTTATGAACAAAATAAGCGAGTTTGAAGCGGCAAACCCCATTGACAGCCTTTCTATTTCTTTATAGTTTGTGTATAATTACGAAAGGGGTCGGTGGCGGAACTGGTATACCCTCCCAATCTTACTTCTCGCCTTAGTTCACTTGAACTTCGGCTCGAAGAGCGATTTTGGTAGGGCAAGCGCGTTACGCCCAGGTGGCGAAACTGGTAGACGCGCTGGCTTTAGGAGCCAGTACTCGTAAGGGTTTGAGAGTTCGAATCTCTCCCTGGGCACAGAAAGTTGGAAATTTTATGACAACAGCTGTACAAAAATTAGAAGACGGCACAATAAATCTTACCATAACAATACCTAATGCCTTAATCAAAAAAACCTTCGAAGAAGAGCTTAATGAAGCGGTTAAAACTGCCGATTTACCGGGTTTTAGAAAAGGCAAGGCTCCAAAAAAACTGGTTGAAGAAAAAATAGACAAAAATAAAATACAGGAAAAAATTCTCCAAAAACTTATCCCTCAAGCCTATATCGAAGCAGTTAAGGAACATGATTTAAAACCTGTGTTAAATCCTAAAATTCATATAGCACCCAATCAAATAGGTGTTGAGAAAATTGATAAAGGAGAAGACTGGCAATTCACCGCTGTAACCTGCGAAGCTCCCGAAGTAAATCTTAACGCATATAAAGAAGCTATCCAAAAACTTACCGCCAAATCCAAAATTATAGTGCCCGGCAAAGAACAGGAAAAACCAAAATTCTTTAAGAAA
>JAMDEE010000017.1 GCA_023487605.1 Patescibacteria group bacterium | reverse complement strand
GTATAGCGCCCCAAGGAGGTCAACCAGTTTTTATCGATAATGTCGCTTACGAAATTATTAACAGATTAAAAAACGCATCCTCACCATTTTCTCTTCAGGCGATTGCACATGATTTTAATCTATCGCAAACTTCATCTGATTTCTTTTTTGCGCTCTTTACAAAAGGGATTTTTAGAGAAGTTCAATGAGAAAAAATATAAATTCAGAGAAGAATTTAATAAGCATAGAATTAGGATCTCAAGCAAAAGGTTTTATCTCTTTTCTTTCAGAAGATTCAAGTATAAATAATGTCATAAAAGATTTCAGATATGGTTATTTTCGAGCTTCAAGTTTTTTTAAAAAGAAAATTCCTAAAGTCAAACTCACTCTTGTCTATAGCAGAGAAGAAATGAATAATTTAATTGGATATAAAACACCAAGTTGGTATGTTGGAAGTGCCGACTCTTCTAGTAAAATATTTATGCTTAGCCCATCTGTTTTTGATAGAGAAAGCGATCATAGTAAAAGGGATTTTAGAAAGGTTCTTTGTCACGAAATCTGTCATTTATTTATTCGGCAAATTCATAACTCTTATGAGCCCGTATGGCTTGAAGAAGGGCTTGCTTATTATGTGGCGGGTCAAAAAAGTAGGTTAAAAAATAGCAACCCTATTTTTAATAATCCGAAAGCTTTATTCCTTATAGATACGAGAAATCGATGGAATAAAACTATTGGTAGTCAGCCGGACGTACCGTATGCGTTAGCATTTTTGTTAGTAGATTTTCTGATTAGGTGTTATAGTAAAGACAGGGTTATTAAACTTTTAATGTCTCTGGAGGGTAGATATAACAAAAAGAGGTTTTGTCAAAAATTTAGAAAGGTTTATGGAAAGGACATAAAGTTAATCCTGAAAGAATTCTTTTCTAGACAGAATATTAAGCAGAAAGGGGGTGAGAAATATGTCTCCAGAACTCAAGAGAACATTTAATCCCGCTGCTACCAATGACAGTAAAGACGTAAGCGTGGTGCCTCAGTTTGTATCAATATTAAATAGTAAAGGATTGGAGCCGTTCATAGAGGAACAGACAGAAACTGCATTTAGTCCTGTTCCCGTACCCCCACCACCTTGCGTTGGTAGGCCACCAGCACCGCCTAAACCACCTTGCGTTGGTAGGCCACCAGCACCTTGCTATGGTATGCCACCGCCTTGCTATGGTGGTCGGTAAACGAGTGTTATAGATGCTGGTTACTGTTATTGTTACTAGTACGCGGTAAGCCCGTCGCCGGATTCGGCTTTGCAGTGTCTTTAAATACAAATGGGGTATATGACAATCCTGATATTATTGATTCACTTGCTTCATTAGGTCTTGAACAAATAACTATAAGTATAGATGGAGCTCAGAAGACACATGACCGTTTAAGAGGCGAAGGGAATTTTGAAAGAGCAATAAAGAGCTTGAGACTACTTTTCAGAAAGGGAGCAGTCCTTAGAACAAACACAGTTTTAACAAAAAATTCAACGGCTGAAATGGAAGAAATTATTGGAATTGCCGGCCCCTATGTTTCAGAAATGAATTTTTTTTATGTGAGGACTACTGGTAGGGCAAAAAAGATTCTTGACGAAGCAGTTTCCTTTGAAGATCTAGATGATTTTAATAAAAGAGCGGCCCAGATTGTAAGAAGATACCCTACGATTAATATCCTGTTTGGTTCCCAAGTAATGAGAGTCAATTCCGTAGCCCTTAATAGTTTAGGATTACAGTTAGGCGGTCCAGATGGTTTCACCAGAATTAATTTATCTGCTGATGGGTCAATTTTGCCTGGTGGGTACGCTCCATATATAGATAAAACTTTGAATTTAGGTGATATACGAGAAGAAGGTTATACCACTTTACAAATTTGTAGAGAGCCTGCTAAATTAAAGCAATTTAGAGATCGCAGTGAACAGTTGGTAAGAAGATGTCTAAGCTGTCCGGAATTAGATGTCCGATGTCCAGGGATCAATGTTGAGATGGATCTTGTGAGGCAAAAATCCCCGCAGATAGGAAATCCTTATTGCAAACTCGATCAAAATAAATAATTATTTAAATGGGGAAAGAATCTGTTGTGGCAAAAGAACAATTTTATCGAAGAAACGTTTCTCTTATTACGTTTAAGAACGGGATGTTTTTACTTGTCAATCTTCAAAATTGGCCACCCGATTATTGGAAGTTTCCACAAGGGGGAGTTAATCGAGGCGAAACATTGGGAAAAGCAGTTTATAGAGAATTTCAAGAGGAACTGGGTACCGATAAAATTGAAATTGTTTCTAAAAGCAAGACAAAAAGAGTTTATCGGTGGGAAAGTCCAATCGTGATTAACGAAACTAACTTTGTCGGCCAAAAACAGACATTTTTTCTTATAAAATTTATTGGAGACGATACCGATATTCATATAAATTCTGATGAAGTAAGGGCTTTCAGATGGACAACAGCAGAAGAACTGGAAGCATTAATTAAAAAGGACTACTTAGACTTTCTTGATTATTGGAAAACAGTGCAAGCTATTATACTTGAAGCTGCTGGTTTATAAAGAGGGAATATGGGGGCCTAAGGAAGGCCTTGACTTAATAGAGAAAGATGGAAGAAAATGGATAGAAGTATGACGGCAGTTCGTAAAGTTAAAAGTTCATAAAGTTTGTAAAGTTATGGATACAATAAGTTTTGAAGAATTCAAAAAGGTAGAAATAAGGATAGGAAAAGTAATTTCCGCCGAAAAGGTGGAAAACGCGGATAAGCTTTTAAAACTTCAAATTGATTTCGGTCCTTCGGCAAACTCAGGACAAGATTCCAAAGGAGAAAAAATGATTAGGCAGATTGTTTCGGGAATTGCGGAGAGCTTTACTCCCGAAGAGCTTGTCGGCAAGAAACTGCCGTTTATAGTTAATTTGGAATACAGAAAATTCAGGGGCGAGGAGTCCCAGGGAATGTTGATGGCAATTGATGCAAATGATAAAACAGTTCTTCTTGAACCTGCAGAAGATGTAGAGGAAGGAACAGAAGTTGTATGAAAATAGGAATTTTGGGTTTGGGAAAGATGGAACGGAGCGCGTCAGCGCGAGTTCGCCTGCTTGACAGGCGAGGAGGTGGGGAATGAAGATAGCCGTTTTGGGTCTGGGAAAGATGGGAAGTAGAATAGCCCTCAAGCTTTACGAAGAAGGCCACGAAGTTGTTGCTTGGAATAGGTCAGCCGCTCCTGCCGACGAGCTTAAATTAAAAATTAAAAATTTAAAATTTAAAAATGACGGGAATAATCTGGAAATTATCGATAGTATTGAAGATTTAATTCAACAACTGGGAAAGCCGCGGGTTTTATGGATTATGCTGCCTGCGGGGGAAGCAACCCAAAACGTTCTGGATGAAGTTTCTAAATACTTAAAAAAAGGAGATATAGTCATCGACGGAGGAAACGCGTATTTTAAGGATACGGAAAAAAGGTACAGGGACTTTAAAAAAAAGAATATTGAATATTTGGGTATAGGGGTCAGCGGGGGTATTTTAGCCTCAAAAAACGGTTATCCTTTAATGGTCGGTGGTTCAAGAAAAGCTTATGACTACATAAAACCTATTTTGGTAAGTTTGGCTAAACCAAATGGAGGATACGACTATTTCGGGGAAGGCGGGGCAGGACATTTTGTAAAAATGGTCCACAACGGAATCGAATACGGAATGATGCAAAGTATCGGGGAGGGATTTGAGGTTTTGGAAAAGTCATCTTATAAATTTGATCTTTTAAAAGTTGCAAAAATATGGCAAAAAGGGACAATTATATCGGGATTTTTGTTGGACAGAGCGTTTGACGCCTTATCCCAAAACCCGAAATTGGACGGAATTAAGGGGTTTATAGAAGAATCCGGAGAAGCCCGCTGGACCGTTGAGGAAGCAAAAAAAGAAGGGGTAGAAGTAGAAATTATCGAAAGATCCTTGGAGTATAGGAGACGCTCGCAAAAAGATACAAAAATCCAAAATTCATTTACCGCAAAAACGGTTGCGGCGTTAAGGAATGCCTTTGGCGGCCACTCTTTAAAAAGTTCATAAGCTATAAAGGAAGTTCTAATTGAGTATAAAGTCGAAAACTTTTCTGTCTTCAAGCGTTTCTACATTTAAGTCAGGGTGTCCTTGTTCTAAAGACTGTAAATCAAAATGGCCGGACGCAACCGTAATTACTTTTATTTTGGCATCTCTTGCGCATTGAATATCTTTTAGGGTGTCTCCAACTATGAGGAAGTCTTCAAGACTCAAAGCAATTCCCAATTGTTTTTCAAGATGTTTTTTGGCGAGATAAACCAGATCGACTCTTTGATAAGCTTGATTTCCAAACCCTCCAAAAGTGAAATACTCCTTAAGCCCGGCTCTTTCCAATTTTGTCCAAGCGATTTGCTCCATATTACCGGTTAAAAGTCCCAAATGAATTTTTTTCTCTTTCAACCTCTCAAGTAAATCTTTTACCCCCGGCAAAACTTCCGGTTGAGTTTGCATTTTATGTTCTTTAAAATATTCGGCTGACGCATCTGCCATCCGTTTAATTTTACTTTTGATTTCTTCGTCGTTTAAACCTCTTGGACTCAGGACTCTAATTATATGTTGATTATCCAGCATTCCCTGAATTCCAAGTCCCTCAATATCTATGTTAACTCCGTAGACCTTTTTAAAAGCATAGATAAGGGATTGTTCGTGAAGCTTACTTCCTGTCTTGACAAGCGTACCGTCTATATCAAATAAAGGAATTTTCATGAAAGTTTTTTTGAGTAAATAATTTTCCAACTCTTAACATTTTGATAATCATTAGGGTCATTTTTATTAATCATTACGCTTCCGATTGTAAATTCATCCTTTATGTCAAGCTTTTCTATAATTTTAAGTTTTTCTTCTCTTGGCATGATTTTATAAATTAAGCTTATGTGAGGTTTGAATGTAAAGAGGACGTCCATTCTTATTTTTCTTGAAAGAAAGGAATATAAATTTTTCAAATTTTCATCAAGCCCAAATTCGATAAAAACCGTCTTGAAGAATAATTCGCTTTGGTTAACTCTTGTCTTTTTAATTTTAAATGGTTTTGTATTTTCAAAGATTTCTTCAACAGCAGATTCTATTTCATCAATGCCTAATCTAATATCACCGGCCAGAGTCATATGGGGTATAAAAACAGGGGAGTTATATTTTTTTGCTAAATTGTTGATTATGTTCTGTAAGTACTCCCTGTCTTTTACTTCAGGAATAATCCAGACGGAAAAAAGACTTGAGTTATTTTGCATGGTGAAAGTATAGCACAAGATTTTAGTGCCTTCTGCCTGCGGTAATTGGAGGAATCCATCTGACAACAACGCAACGTGAATTATCTTTTATTTGCTTTACCACCTGTTTGATAAACCATTCCCTGCCTTTTGGACTGAATTCTCTTGCTTCTAAAAAATCAAAAGGAGTTATTCTAATACTTTGCGTCTGCCCGTCTTCTGTCGGAGCTAAAAAGACCGTAACGGTTCCCAGCTCGTTAGTTGTTAAGTCTGTAATTCTTCCCTCAATTGTTTGGGGGTGAGCCCATCGGGGATTAATAACATTTCTTCTTGACGGATTTGGTTCTTTTTCTGCCACAAATGCGAAGTATACAATAACCCAATTCAAAATTCAAAGGCCAAAAGCTAAAAGATACTAGATACTAAATACAAAATACTATATACTGGGATTATGAGATATTCTAATTTATTCGGCAAGACAGCAAGAGATTATCCAAAGGACGAGGTTTCCGTAAACGCGAAATATTTATTAAAAGCAGGTTTTATAGATAAGCTGATGGCGGGTTCCTACACCCTTTTACCTCTCGGATTCAGGGTTGTTGAAAAAATAAAACAAATTATCCGCGAGGAAATGGACGCAACAGGCGCCAACGAAATGTTAATGCCTCTTTTGCATCCGAAAGAAATCTGGAACGAAACAGGCCGCTGGGACAGCGCTAAGGATATAATGTACCAGTTAAAAAAAGACAATAAAGAATACGGCCTTTCTTTTACCCACGAAGAAATTGTAATGGATTTAATAAGGAAAAGGACGCAAAGCTTCAAGGATTTCCCCATAAAAATTTACCATTTTTCCACCAAATTCAGGGATGAGCCAAGGGCAAAATCCGGGATTCTAAGAGGCAGGGAATTCCTGATGAAAGATTTATACAGCGCCCATGTTTCGGAGGAAGATTTATATAAATATTACTGGGAAGTTGCCGACGCATATATTAAGACATTTAAAAGGATGGGTTTGGATGCAAAAATTGTTGAGGCCGGCGGGGGAGTTTTTACCAAAAACATAACCCATGAATTCCAGGTTTTGTCGGAAATCGGCGAGGATACAATTTATTATTGTAATTCCTGTAATTTTGCGCAGAATAAAGAAATTTTTCAAGGAAAAGCAGGGGATAAATGCCCGAAGTGTCTTTCGGCAGGTTCAAGACAAGCAGGTAAGATTATCGAGTCAAACTCAATAGAGGTGGGAAACATATTTCCTCTCGGTACAATGTATTCGGAAAAAATGGGATTTTATTTTACCGATAGCGACGGGAGCAAGAAACCGGTTGTTCTTGCAAGCTACGGAATAGGGTCCACAAGAGTGTTAGGTACCCTGGTTGAACTCTACCATGACGACAAGGGAATTATTTGGCCCGAAAGCGTCGCTCCCTACAATGTTTATCTCATAGCAATAGACAACGAACAAAAAACAATTGTTAAAGAAGCAGACAAGATTTATGAGAGCTTAACAGGTGAGGGTATAGAGATTTTGTATGACGACAGGGACGTTTCCGTTGGCCAAAAATTTAATGACGCGGATTTAATCGGTATTCCTATAAGGTTGGTTATAAGTGCCAAAACCCTTCGGCAGGGTTCAGGGCAAGCCGAAAATAAAATCGAGTGGAAAAAAAGGACAGAAGAAAAAGGGGAGTTGATATCCTTGGATGAAGTACTGAACAGGCTTAAAAAAGCCCAAAAATCTTAGCCCACACCACCGCATAAACCGCAAAAAAAGCTAATCCAACCACCAAAAAGATTGCCGGAGAAATTTTGGATTTTTTCTTGGCCGGCTGGGCGGGCTGTAAATCTGGCACAGTATAGGGAGATGCAGATACATTTATAGGTGGTGTTTCGGCTGTGGGGCTGAAGGGAGGGGCTTGGTTAACGGGTGCAGAAGCAGTTGGAGGAGTCATTGGTTGAGGAGGAGGCACAACCTGAGGGCCTTGTGCGGGAGCAGACCCGTTATCAACGTTGGCTCCCATTACTCTGTCGTAAGCTTCTTTAAGTTTAGGGTCCAAATCTTGGGGGGTTTTTGGATTCATAGGCAGTTATTATTATAGTGCGTTATTAGTTGCTTTTTGTCAAGAGGTGCAAACCATATTATTAAAACGCGGACCCAATATTATTAACGCCGGTATACGGTATTGGTGGACAGGCAACGAAGTAATTTGCATTTAATGATTGGTGTGTTTTTACGATGAAAGGTATGTGGGGGTTTATTTTAAGGAGTAAAAAAGGTATACTAACAAAACGTAAAACACAAATTTAGCTTTAAGTTTTAAATTTTATACTTGGTTATGAGAATTATTGTTGCGCATACATCACCCGACATGGACGCTATAACCAGCGTTTGGCTGATAAAAAAGTTTCTGCCGGGGTGGGACAAGGCTCAAGTTCAGTTTGTCCCGGCAGGAGAAGCAATCGGCAGAACGCCTGAAGCAGGATTAAGTTTTAAAGATCCGGTTGAAAGGATGGGAAGGAACCAGGTTATTCATGTAGATACAGGATTGGGGCCTCTGGATCACCACCAGACATTAAGCGACAAGGTTTGCGCCGCGAGCCTGACTTTTGATTACGTAATTAAAGAAATGAATGAAAATCTCCCCGAGATGGGTAAAGAAAAACTTGAAGCTTTGGATAGGATAGTAAGAGTTGTAGTTCAGGTCGACCATTTTAAAGAAGTTTTTTGGGGAGAGCCTACGGCAGATTATCATGAGTTTTCAATTGTCGGAATATTAGACGGGTTGAAGCTCGAAAAACCCGATAGCGACCAATTTTATGTAGATTACGTTTGCCAGGCGTTGGATGCGCTTTTACACGAATTTGAAAACAGGGTTTGGGCGGAAAAAGAAATAAAAGAAAACGGAACAAAATTTGATACGCGTTTCGGTAAAGGGATAGCATTTGAAACGGTAAACGATTCGGTTATAAAGCTTTCCCAGAAAATGGGATACGTTGTGGTTTTAAGAAAAGACCCAAGGAAGGGGTATGTTAGGATTAAAGCCCGTCCGGATAATTCGAATAAAGGAATAAATCTTACTCTTGCTTATGAGAAATTAAGTAAGATGGACCCCGAAGCAACGTGGTTCCTGCACGTTTCAAAAAAAATGCTTTTAAACGGAACAGTAAAGAATCCAAAAATGAAACCGACTAAATTAAAATTGAGTGATATAATAGAAGTACTAAGATCAATTTAGAATTCATAATTTATAATTCAAAATTAATTCTGAATTCTGAACTTTAGATTTTGAATTATGAGCGGTTGTGTTTTTTGCAAAATCAGGGATAGAGAAATACCAAAAGAATTTGAATACGAAGACGACGACGTAATGGTTTTCCCCGACATAAATCCGGAAAAACCCGTACATATTCTTGTTGTCCCCAAAAAACACATAGAAGATTTTTTGGATTTAACCGAAAAAGATTTAATTTTAAAGGTTAAAAAAGTATTGGATAAGACAATTAAAGATAAACTTAAAAATAAAGGCTACAGGGTTTCGGTAAACGGCGGAGGATCGCAAATAATTGACCATTTGCATTTTCATATAGTTGGCCCTATAGAAAAACAATACAAACTCTAAGAGTAGAACAATCAATAGCAACGGCAAATTGTGAATATTATAAAGGAGGTGTTTTATTATGGTAGTAGTTAAAAAAATGCCCGGCGACAGCGATGACGCATTAATCAGAAAATTTTCCAGGAAAGTTATGTCCGAAGGAATTCTGCAGGAGGCAAAGAGGAGAGAATTTTATCTAAAACCCTCCTTAGCCAGAAAGCAAAAAGCAGAAGACGCCCGAAAGGCAAAAAAGGTTTGGTCGGCATAGCTTATGAATAAGATCAACGTCTTAATTTTTGTCGAGAGCAGGTATAGAATTAACAGAAAAAGAATTAAAGCGACGGTAGACAGGGTGATTGACAAAAACGGTGTCGAGTCGTCCGTTGAAGTTTCTGTTGCTGTTGTTGGAGATAGGAAAATGCGTGCTCTTTCCAAAAAATATAAAGGCGAAGATAAGACCAGAAACATCCTGTCTTTTTCCCAGACCGAAGGTGAGCCAATTAATTCTCCCAACGATACTTTAAGGCTGGGAGACATAATCCTTTCATTCCCCGAAGTCATAAAAGATGCGTCAAGGGATGAGATGCTTGTTGACGATAAAGTTGATGAATTGGTGGAGCACGGATTAATGCACCTGCTTGGAATACACCATGAGGAATAAGGAAATACTACAAATACATACCAATGCTACCAATAATTCAATATTAAAATATTTGTAGTATTGGTAATTATTACGACGTGAGGAGTTATGGTTTTTTATAGAAAATACAGGCCCCAAAAAATAGACGATTTAGACAGCGAAGAAATCCGTAATAACTTACGAATGGTTTTACAGCGTGGAGTTTTAACCAAGGGTAAACAGCAGGATATAAAAAATCCATCATATTTTCCGCATGCATTTCTTTTTACCGGGCCTAAAGGTCTCGGAAAGACTTCAACGGCCAGAATTGTTGCCAAAGTGATTAATTGTACCGGGAGAAGTTCAAAAACCGATATTGAACCGTGTGGCAAATGCGAACAGTGTATCTCCACGATTAACGGAACAAATATGGATGTAATGGAAATCGACGGGGCGTCAAACAGAGGGATAGACGAAATCAGGGATTTAAGAGATAAAATAAGGCTTGCTCCGTTTAAAGCCTCGATGAAAGTTTATATTATCGACGAAGTCCATATGTTAACAACGGAAGCATTTAATGCTCTTTTAAAAACGCTGGAAGAGCCCCCCGCGCATGTTGTTTTTATTCTTTGTACGACAGAACCTCACAAGGTTCCTGCCACTATTGTTTCCAGATGCGTACTTCTCCGGTTTAAAATTGCAACCGAAGATGAATTGGTAAGGTCGTTTGAAAGGATTGTTAAAGGAGAAAAAATCTCTGCGGATAAGGACGCACTATATGCAGTGGCAAAACTTTCTGACGGGAGCTTTAGGGACGGGGCAAAAATTCTGGAAGAGTTAAATCTTCTGGCAAACGGTAAAAAAATTACAAAAGAATTTGTAGAGAAAAAATATAACCTGACGAATATCAATAAAGAGCTTGCGGATTTTCTTATATTTCTAAAAGAAAAAGACTCCCGGAAAGCTTTTAAACTTATTGCCGGATTAGTTGAGGACGGAACGGATTTAAAGTATTTCTTGGAGCAGATAATAAATAATCTTCATTTATTGCTGCTTAAAAAAGCAGGGATTGAAGAAATAAACAGCAAAAGTCCGGATTTTGAGTTAGACGAAATTAAAGCATTGGTTGATTTATTTTCTAAAGCATATCTGGATACAAAATACGCGGTTTTGCCACAGCTTCCGTTGGAATTGGCGGTAGTGGAATGGAGTTCGGAGACTGCTTTCAGTCAGCAGTCACACATTTTAGATGGCACTCGCTCCGATAATAATGATATCCAATCTCAACCCCGTTCGCTAAATGAAAGCCTTTCTAAAAATTTAAATAATAAACCAAGTTTTCAGAAGGCTGCTTTCAATTCACCTCAGAGCGGATTGTCTCATGACTTTAAAGAGCTGGGTGAATTATTCGAGGAATTAATAGAAAAGGTTAAGCCTTATAACCACTCGGTAGCCGGGGTGTTGAGGGGATGTGTTATAAAAAGCTATGACGGGCAAAAGCTGGAAATTGAAGCAAGGTATAAATTCCATAAAGAAAAACTTGAAGAAAATAAAACAATGCAAATATTAGAAAATATAATGGCGGAAATTTCCGGGAAAAAAGTTATAATATCAGTAGTTCTAAAATCTTGAATTCGAAATTGCAAACCTTAAATAAATTATAATTTTAAATTACCAGACATAAACATTTTTTGAATCCAGATTTTTAGGTTTAGAAATTATTTGAAATTTATAATTTAGTATTTGCGGTTTAATTAAGAGGAGGTGATAGTTTATGAATAATCCATTTTCACAGCTGGGTGATTTGAAAAAAATGCGTGACCAGGCAATGCAGATACAAAAAGAATTACAGTCGGAAGAGGTAAGTATCGAAAAAAACGGAGTAGAAATAACTATTTCCGGAGATCAGAAGATAAGAGAAATTAAAGTTAACGGCAGGTCCGATAACGACGTAAAGGAAGCAGTTAACGAAGCCGTAAAAAAGTCCCAGGAAATTGCTGCAAAAAAATTAGCTTCGATGCAGGGTGGATTAGGAGGTCTTTTAGGTCAATAATATGATAATTTTCAGCGGAAGTTCCAATAAGCATCTGGCCGAAAGTACGGCCGGGGGTATGGGTGTGAATTTTGGCCATTTAGAAATTTTCGTTTTTCCCGACGGCGAAAGACGGGTCAGGGTTATCGATAAAGTGGTCGACGAAAACACTGTTGTATTTCAGTCAACCAGTACTCCGCCTGACCAGAATTACATGGAGCTTTTCTTCATAGTAGATGCTTTAAAAAGGTCCGGTGCAAAGTCTGTTACCGCGGTTGTGTCTTATCTTGGATATGAGAGGCAGGATCATGTTTTCAGGGACGGTGAGGCGGTTTCTTTGGAAGTTATTATAGAAACCTTGGAAAGGGTGGGAGTCGATAAATTGGTTGCATTTGATCTGCATTCGGTAAAAGTCCCCGAGCTCTTTTCCATTCCGGTTTTGCACTTGTCTGCTTTGCCCCTTTTTGCCGAGAAAATAAAAAATGAATTTAAAGATGAAATAATTTTGGTTTCTCCCGATATGGGGGGAATAAGAAGAATAAAAGAGCTTTCGGAAAGCTTAGGAAACACTCCTTTCGCAACTATAGTAAAAAACAGGGATTTGGAAACCGGCAGGATATCCGATAGCCAACTCAATGGGGATGTCAGGGGAAAAATCTCAATTATTGTTGACGATATGATAGCAACGGGCGATACAACCGTTGACGCCGCAAGACTTCTTTTGGAAAACGGGGCAACTAAAGTTTTTGCTTTTGCAACTCATGCCGTTTTTACAAACAAAGCGCCGGAGGTTCTTCAGAAATCAGGAATAGAAAAGGTCTGGGTTACGGATACAATAAATATTCCACAGGAAAAGAAATTCCCAAAGCTTGAAATCATTTCGGTCAGTAAGGCGATAGCGGAGGGCCTGAAGAATTTCTAATTTTCAATTTTTACTCAATTAGTCAATGACTCATTGAAATATTTGTTTTAAATTGATAATTGTGAATTGTCGAATTGGAGCGAAACGATTATGGTTATTCCAAAAGCGATACAAAACTTAATAGAGTCTTTTGAAAGACTGCCGGGTGTCGGGCCAAAAACGGCCCAAAGGCTTACTTTTTACTTGTTGCACGTTCCTCAAGGTGAATTGGATAAGTTTGCAAGCTCGCTTCAGAATTTGAAAAAAGATACAGTTTTATGTTCGGAGTGCTATATGATCGACGAAAGCAGCCCGTGCAGTATTTGCAGGGATTCGGAGCGTGACCATAGCGTCGTTTGTGTCGTAGAACAGCCGTTGGATGTTTTGGCTTTGGAAAAATCGGGCAGGTATAAGGGAGTATACCATGTGCTTCACGGCAAGATTGATCCGTTAAATAATATCGGGCCGGATGAGATATACATAAGCCAGCTGATTTTAAGAATTAAAAATCCCGCCCGCCCCGCAAGCGAAATCGTTACGGGCAGGCAGAAATCCCGCCTGCCAAATCCCCAGTCCGCTTTGCAAGCAGAAGCGTTACGGGCGGGTGGCACTGGCGGGCAGACAAAGATCAAAGAGATAATTCTGGCTACGAATCCCACCATGGAAGGCGAAGCGACTGCAATGTATATCGCCAAAAGGCTTAGTGAACTCAAGACTCAAAACTTAAATCTCGAATCTTTGAAAGTGTCAAGGATTGGAAGAGGCCTTCCTATAGGAGCGGATTTGGAATATGCCGACGAAGTGACTTTGCAAAGGGCAATGGAGGGAAGAAACGAGTATTAAAGAATTTTTAACTTTCACTCGGCAGCCAGCTTCGAGATGACTCTCGCAAAAAGACCCAAAAACAAGCTTATCGGCCGCTTGCTAAATGAACTCCTTTTCTAGAGGTTCTTTTTATTTTCTTTTTAAAGTTAATGTCTTTCGATTCACTCGAAAGCCGATTATCTTATTTATTAAAAATCTTGAGTTTGTAGTATTGATATTATTGGTATGTATTGGTAGTATTTGTAGTATTATTATGAATCAGAATGACGTCTTAGGTGAAATTTTGGAACAGGGGCAGAGTTTGGTAAAAAAGGGAGGAAAGGCTGTTAAATCTTCAGTTTCAGATACGGTAAAAGTCGCTGCGGGACAGGTTACCGGAGATAACGGTTCTCAGGATAATTCCGACCGGAGTCAAGACGTTCAGACAGACGTTGATACAGCCAATAAAGCAGAAACGGAAGAGTTAGTTAAGGGTTTATACGCAAAATCGAAACCCGGAAACCAAACTGCTCAAACTTCTCAGAGCGTAAAAGAAGCAGACGATAAACAAAAACTCGAAAAATTAAGGCAGGAACTGCACGGGCAATATTACCAGAAACTAGTAAACAGGCCGAAGCCCAAGGAAGAAAGGCCTGCGGAAAAGGTAGAAAGGGAGGATAAACAGAAAATGGCCGATTTGCAGGAAAAAGAGGCAAAAAAGCCCGCACCGCTAGCGGTTCAAAGAGCACAGCAGTCAACGGAAAAATATAGGGGACCAAGCGGATAAGACTTAAAACCCAAATGTTAAAACTCAAAACTACAACTCAAAATTTAAAATCTTTTACATTTATGATGAAAATTTGAGATTTGCGTTTTGTAATTTGCGATAATTTTATTATGTTAAAAATCTATAACACTTTAAGCCGTCAACCGGAAGAGTTTGAGCCCATAAACCCTCCCGATGTAACCATGTATACCTGCGGACCTACTGTTTACGATCATATGCATATAGGGAACTTAAGGACTTTTATTTTTTCCGATGTTTTACAAAGGGTTTTAAAATATAACGGGTTTGAGGTCAAAACAGCAGAAAACATCACCGATATCGACGACAAGATTATAAAAAGAGCAAAGGAAAAGGGAACGACAATAGACGAGATAGCGAAAGAATACACAGATTATTTTCTTGAAGATATTAAAAAATTAAATGTCGAAGCTCCGGATGTTCAGCCGCACGCGACGGAATATATTAAAAAAATGATTGAATATGTTCAAGATTTGGTCAGAAAAGGATTTGCATATGCGGAAGAGGATGGCTCGGTTTATTTTGATATTTCGAAATTTCCAAATTACGGAAAACTTTCCGGATTAGAAAAAAGAGAGCTAAAAACAGGAACACGGGTCCTGTCGGATGAGTACACAAAAGATAACGTTCAGGATTTTGCCTTGTGGAAAGCAGTCGGCGAAGACGAAGTAGGGTTTGATTCGCCTTGGGGAAAGGGCAGGCCGGGATGGCATATAGAATGTTCGGTTATGAGCCAGTTGATTCTGGGGAATAAAATTGATTTGCACCTTGGCGGAGTTGATTTGATTTTTCCCCACCACGAGAACGAAATAGCTCAGAGTGAAGCAAAAACAGGGGAGAGTCCGTTTGTAAAATACTGGGTGCATGGAGCGCATATTTTGGTTAACGGAAAAAAGATGAGCAAATCCCTGCATAATTTTTTCACGCTTTCCGAGCTCGAAAAGCTTGGGTATAACCCCTTGTCTTTAAGATATCTTTATCTGCAGACGCATTACAGGCAGGAAATGAATTTTACATTTGAGGCTTTGGATGGAGCACAAAATGCTTTAAACAAATTAATTGAGGAAGTTGCAGTTTGGGATGCGCCGAAAATCGGTTGCGCCGAATACGAAAATAAATTTTCGGAAGCGGTAAACGACGATTTAAATATTCCAAAAGCATTAGCTGTTATCTGGGATTTGGCAAAATCTGATTATCCACCCTCCGCAAAAGCCGAAAGCCTTTTTAAGTTCGACAAGGTTTTGGGTTTGGATATTAAATCAAGGGCTTTGAGGCTCTCGTCGCTAAGAAGGGAAATTCCCGAAGAAGTCAAAAGACTTGCAAAAGAAAGGGAAGTCTTAAGAAAAGAAAAAAAATTTCATATGGCAGACGAATTAAGACACAAGGTTAAAAAAATGGGGTTTGATTTGGAAGACAAAGACGGAGAGACAATAATTAAGCCTCTCTAATGTTGCTTGACTACGTTTTCGGCAAGTATTCTTCCAATCTCATTTAATTCATCTATTCCTCCGGCTACGGCTTCAATCATTTGCTGTTCTACGGAAGCCAATTCAATAGCATGTGCAACTTTCGAAATTGTTCCCGATGGAAAAGAAATGCTTCCTTCAGGTGTTCTTTCCAGGACATCTCGTAGTTTGTATTTCTCATTACAAAGAAGCTGGAATAAAGAATCTGTTTTTTCGGGTATAACATGCAGTCCGTAAGCCGACATAAATCCGACTAAGTCGATAGATTTGCTTCTGCCATGCTCGATACGCGCCAGAATATCGGGATTAAAAAACGGACCGCCGACTCTACCGTAGGGAATTGTCCTGTATCCGCCCGGTTTTAAAGGTGTTATTTCACGTCTGTCTCTTTCAAAATAGCTTGTCATATTTTTATACCTCAGGCTTGTCTTCCGGCTTTCCGCTTGGAATAATCAATTCTATTTTCTCAGTGAGCATGGAATTGTGCAAAGTTTCATCGCCTGCTTGCATACCTTTTTGATTAGCCCTTCTTTCCAAATCGGCAGTTAAGCCATCTAAAAACCCGCCGATTCCGGCTTCTTCGGCCTCGATAGGGAGATGTATATCTTTACCTTCAATTCCCATATTCAGACCGTAATTTATAGCACTTTTAGCTTCAATAGTCAAATTACAGGGAATAATTTATTTGTTGTTGCCCTCTTTTTAGGCCGTCGGTTCTAAAGAAAAGTGGTCAAGGGGTTGATTTGTGATAAATAGCACTGACATGTCTGAAAACAAAGTATAAGGTTCGGGTACATCTGTTTATCCGCGAAAGCTGAATTTATAATACCGATTTTTTGTCCGCACAATTTAGATTGTTTATCTATTTAAATTTTAGGTTTTAAATTTTTTAAATTTATATGGAAAGGAGGTGAATAATATGAAGAAAATAATATTGGGACTTTCTTCCGCGGTACTGGGCCTGGCTC
>JAMDEE010000010.1 GCA_023487605.1 Patescibacteria group bacterium | reverse complement strand
GGGGTCAAGTATTTTAGCCATTTCGAAGGATGTTGTTGTAAAATAATCTAATGATCTAAATTATTAGACTTATAAAGTATCATGCTACATAGCACGAAACCATAGACAAGAAATCTAAACTGAATTTAAAATGCGGTTAGTTTGGATTATTTTATTTTTTACCAAAGGACGGAGCGGGTTTGTTTTTAGTTGATCAAACCTTACCCCAAGCGCTTCAGAGCGAAGCAAATCCACATAGGGTTTGGCTAAAGGAGAAACAGGGTCTTGCTTTAACCCTTCCTGTATTTGTCTTCTTTGCTGATCATCTAAGGAGTCAAAAGCAGATTTCTGAGCAATGATTTTATCCCTTAAGGAACGCATTTGATTTAACGGAATACCTGTCTCAGTAGTGTGTATAGTGCGACCTTCGCTATCCTTATATCTAAAAATTGCTCTTGTTATTGTTGCTGGGTTAATTCTTCCGTCTGGTAAAAATTCTATGTCATTTATGCGGTCAATGTAATGACCTAACGGATCATTTATCCTATCTAAGACTGTTTCCTTAACTTGTTGAGATTTTCTTCTGGTTGCCTCAAGTTCTGCGCCTAGTCTTCTTCTTAATTCTTCTACTTTATTATCCATAATTTAATCATATTATACCACCTGCTATACCTCAATCACGATCGGAAGAACAAGGGGGCGGCGGCGAAGATCCCTGAATAATCTTTTGCTTGCTACATCTCCCAAAAGCTTTCGAACATAAATCCAGTTCACAACCCTTTCATTTTTTCTACCCATTGCCTTTTTAAAATCATTCCTTATTTTTGTTTTTAATCTTTCGATACTACGCAGGGCAAAACCTTTAACAATAATATCTACCTTGTCCAAAACTTCTCCGCTGTCTGCGTCTACCTCCGCCAAAACAATTACCATTCCTTCTTCGGAGAGCCTTTGTCTATCCCTCAGAACAACGCTTTCCATTTCTTCTCCTGAAATTTCATCAACGTAAACATTTTTTACCGGTATTCTTTTACCCAAAAACGATGAATTAACATCGAAAACAACTTCCTGTCCATCTTCGATCAAAAAAACATCGCTTTTTTTATAACCCAATTTTTCCGAAAGATTTCTATATAAAAGCATATGCCTAAAAGATCCTCCGATCGGCAAAAGTTTCTTTGGTTTTACCAAAGAAATCAATTTTTCCAACTCATCAAGGGATCCGTGTCCGGAAACATGAAAGTCCTTTGTCATCGGAGAATACACAACCCTTGTCCCTTTTTTGGCAATTTCATCAACAAGTTCGTAAACGGAAAGTTCGTTTCCTGGAATCGGATCAGACGAAAAAACAACCGTATCCAAAGAAGATAAAACAACATTTCTTTGACCCCCATTAACAATCCTGGACATTGCCGAAGACTCCTGACCCTGACTGCCGGCAACAATCAATGTAAGCGTTTGATCCGTATGATTTCTTAAGCTATCAACATCAACTTCTTCTTCATCCTTCAAATCAAGGTATCCCAACTGCTTTGCCGCCTCTTTAGTTTTTGAAAGAGATCTTCCTATAAAACATATTTTTCTGCCGGCATTTCTGGAAGCCGCTATCACCTGATTAAGCCGTGAGATATTCGAAGAGTAGGTTGTTACAATAAACTTACCTTTACAATTATCAAGTTCTTTAACAAACTTTTCCGTTATGTTTAATTCCGATGGGGTATTCCCCATTCTCTCCGACCCCAAACAGTCGGACATAAGGGCATAAACCCCATTTTTAGTCATTCTCTCTATTTTTGCATAATCTGTTTTTTTACCGTCATACGGCGTATCATCTAATTTAAAATCACTGCCATGATAGAAATTACCAACCGGTGTCTCTATAAAAATATGAGAAGTATCCGGGATAGAATGTGTAACGCGAATAAAATTTAGCCTGAAAGAGCCAAGAGCTACGGTTTGATCCGTAAAATTTACAGTTTCTGCTTTTCTTGTTATGCCAAATTCCTTTAATTTTTCATTTGCCAAATACGAAGTTAAAGGAGAGCCATAGATTGGAAAAGGCGGCAGACTAGGTAAAACAAGAGGAAGGGCTCCGATATGATCTTCGTGTCCGTGGGTTAATGCCATACCTACAATTTTTTTAGATTTTATAAGGGTTAACAAATAGGAAATATCCGGAAATAAAAGATCTGCTCCAAGCATGGTTTCGTCGGCAAATCCTATTCCGCAATCAACTATCAGAATCTGATCTTGATATATATAAAGATACATGTTTTTAGTAACATCGCCTATGCCTCCCAAAGGAATAAAAGAAATCTGATTATTCATAAAACTATATCTGCGGCAAAAACTCCTTTATATTAGAGTTGTCTACGGTTATACTTTGAGCTCTACCCTCTACGATAATCCTAGCACTTTTTCTGCATATTCCATCTATGGTTCTATTCAAGCTTCTGATACCGGAATCAAAACCCAAAGGCCGAATAATAGACGGCCAAAGACTAGGATCAATTGTCAGCTGATTTTCCAAAAGACCTGTTTGTTCTCTTATTTTTGGGAAAAGATAATCCCTAGCTATAACCGTTTTCTCCTCGTCCGAATATGAAGGCATTTGGATTATTTCAAGCCGATCTAAAACAGCGTTTGATATATTGGTAGTATTATTAGCAGTTGCGACAAATAAAACCTCCGATAGGTCAAAAGGGAAATCTATATAGTGATCCGTAAAGCTTTTATTTTGCTCCGGATCTAGAAGCTCTACCAAAACACCCATTATGTCGGAACGGGCATCCGATGTAACTCTATCCAATTCATCTAAAAGTATAACGCAATTTTTTGTTTGAGCACGTGCCAGTTTTTTGATAATATATCCGGGTTCTGCATCGGGAAAAGCACGAGATTGTCCTCTTAGAGCTCTTGCGTCCCCCATACCTCCAAAAGGAATCCTTTCAAATTTTCTGCCCAAAACCTCGGCGATAGACATAGCAAAGGTTGTTTTCCCTGTCCCCGGTAATCCGACAAAACACAAGATTGGCGCTTTAACAATTTGAGATTTTTCCCCCTGCTTAAGATTTAAAATAACAAGAGCCAGATATTCAAGAATTCTATCTTTTATTTGCTTCATACCGTAATGATTAGTATCCAAAATTTTTTGAGCCGTGTTCAAATCTAAAGTATCCTGACTTTTATTATCCCAAGGAAGACTAACTACCCGATTTACATAAGATGCGGTTGACTCATATTCTAAAATATAGGTTGAACTAAAAAATCCTGAACTGGATCTTAAAAGGGCAAGCCTTTGTATTCTGGCAGTAAGATCTTGTTTTAGATCTTCTGGCAGAAAGCCTTTTTCTATTTTTTCTCCGAGACGGCGTATTTGGTCATTGCTGTCTTTTTTTAGTTGAATTTGAATATCTTGGTTCGAAGACGAATCGGCAGGATTATTGTCCATATATTAAGTATCTTACTACAAAACAAAATAAATTACGATATCACGTAATTTTTAATAATGAGGCTTTTTAAAAGGTTTATCTTTCTCAAAGGCAGACCTATTTCCTCTCTGCCATGGCCTGCCTGCTGATTGAAATTTTTCTCTTTTAAACTGCATAGATAGTGGATGTTCCGAAACAGACGGCTGCTTTTGCCTTATTTCTTTTTTCTCTCCGGAGAGCATAGACAGATTTATTCTGCCTTGCTCATCTATTTCCTTTACTGTTACCTTTACTTTATCTCCGATCTTAACAACATCATAAGGATCTTTTACAAAACCCTGCGCCATTTCGGATACATGAACCATTCCTTCTTTACCAGGTGTTAGCTCCACAAACGCTCCAAAAGGAAGGATTCTTTTTACTTCTCCGACAAATTCTTCCCCAACTCCGATTTCCCGGGTTATCCCTTTAATCCAGGTAACCGTTTTATCTAAAGACTCTTTGTCGGATCCTGTAACCGTTACTGATCCATCATCTTCAACATCAATTGTCGCGCCGGTTCTTGCCATAATATTTTTTATAACCCTGCCTCCCGGACCGATTAATTCTCCTATTTTTTCAACTGGAATATGAATCATTTCTATCTTAGGTGCGTACTCCGACAGTTTAGATCTGGTATCAGGTATTACGCTTAGCATTTTTTGGAGAATGAATAAACGTCCCTCTTTCGCGCGTCCCAAAATTTCTTCTATTTGAGCTATTGTTAATCCCGGAATCTTTACATCCAGTTGGATTGCCGTAATACCGCTGTCTGTTCCCGCTACTTTAAAATCCATATCCCCTGAAAAATCTTCCAAACCGATAATGTCTGTTAAAATAACATACTTATCTCCATCTGACATAAGTCCCATAGCCAGACCCGCAACAGGTTTTTTAATAGGAACTCCAGCGTCCATTAAAGAAAGGGTTGAACCGCAAACAGACGCCATAGAAGTTGATCCGTTTGAAGAAAGTATTTCAGATACTACTCTTATTGTATATGGAAATTTATCCTGGTTGGGAATAACTGCAACAAGTGCTCTTTCGGCCAAAGCTCCATGTCCTATTTCACGTCTGGAAGGAACTCCGATTCTTCCTGTTTCTCCAACCGAATAAGGAGGCATGGAATAATGGTGAATATATCTTTTTGATTCTTCTCCTTCCGGAGATTCTATCAACTGTTCCATTCTTGGAGAACCTAGGGTTACAACGGTTAGGGCTTGGGTATCGCCCCTTTGAAATATTGCGGATCCATGTGTTCGTGGCAAGACCGAAACTTCGGAACTTATCGGACGAATCTCGTCTATTTTCCGGCCGTCGGGCCTTTGTCCTTTAAGAATTACATTTTCTCTTATAGCACCAAAAAACACTTTTTCGAATGCTTTGGCAACCATTTTTTTATCAATCTCGCTTTCCGGATTACTAGTTTTCTCGGTTTCGAAAATAGCATCTATAATCTGTTCCTGTTCCGGACTGCTTGATTCCTTAACAGCACTTTTTGGTATAAGAGAGGCTATTTCACTGCCATAAGATTTTTTTATTTTGGAAACTAAATCCAAAAATAAAGGATCTTTTTCTGCTAGTTGCTTCTTCTTGCCGATTTTTTTAACAGCCTCTTCTATAAAATCTATAACCTTTACTGTTTCTGCATGCGCTTTTTTTATAGCTGATAATGCTACTTGCTCTGAGACTTCCGATGCGCCCGCTTCTATCATAACCGTCTTATCTTTTGTTTGAGACAAAACCATATCAAGCTCGGAAAGCTCTATTTCCCCTCTGCCAGGATTCATTATATATTCTTCGTTACCGTTATCTTTTTCTTTTACATAGCCAACTCTAACTGCGGCTATCGGCCCATTCCACGGGATAGAAGAAATACTCAAAGCAAAAGAGGTGGCAACTATAGATAGAATATCCGGTTCGTTTTCTCCGTCTACAGACAAAACAGTAATAACAATTTGGACTTCTTTTTTATATTCTTTTGGAAATAGAGGACGTATAGATCTGTCTATTAATCTTGCTGTCAGTATGGAGTCATCGCTTGGCCTTCCTTCTCTTTTAACCCATCTGCTTCCTTTTATTCTCCCGCCCGCGTATAGTCGCTCTACGTACTCTATTGTTAAAGGAAAGTAACCAAGATCTGCTCTTTCTTTGCCTTCGACAACCGTTACCAGAACCATTGTATCTCCTAATCTTGCCATAACAGCAGATGTAGCTTGTTTGGCAACCTTGCCAACAGTAAGAGTTAACGGTTTTCCCCCAAATTCCAGATTAAATGATTCTTCTTGCATAATAATCAGTTACTGCCTTGAACAGCAGAAAGTATTTTAGACAATCTTTTTTTATCTACTTTTTCCAAAAAGTTCATTAGTCTTCTTCTTTTAGAGATCATAGATAAAAGTCCGCGTCTGCTCCTCATATCGTGTCCGTGCATTTTTAAATGCTCTGTAACCTTAGTGATTCTCTCCGTTAAAAGAGCTATTTGAACTTCAGGACTGCCTGTATCTCCTTCGACCGTTTTAAACTTCTCTATTATTTTCTTTTTATCTATCGGACTAAGCGGCATATTAAATAAATTAAAAATTAACGATTTGTAGAAGTTTTTTAACTTTAAGTTTTAACTCTAAACTTTTCATTCTTAATTCTTAACTAAGATGTATTATAGCAGTTTATTTATTCAGTATCAACTGCTAAAAAGACCCCTTACCTGGCTGTATTGCGAATAACAGAGTATGAAGAATTTCCCAATAAGGTATTTCCTGAAACAATTGTCCGTATGTTATTTAATCCGTTTTTGTAAACTGTTCCTGTTAAAAGATTATATCCTTTATTTCCTTGTGCCTGCAGAAAGTAGATATGCCATTTAGTATTTGAAAATTCAGGATAGGCAAAATCACCAATTGCTAAAGTTTTTATGTTAGAAAGTCCGCTGTTATTATTGAAATCAGCAATACACAGTGCAACATTATTTGAATCACCGTTCCTTTCTAAAAAAAGAATCTTTTTCCCATCGGGAGAAAAAGATGCTTGATAGGCATTTCTATTTTCATATGTAAGCGTTGTTATTAATCCGGAGGCGTTATCAAATTGTTTAATGGCTGAATATGGCATAAGAGTTTTTGGATCATACTGATAATAATCATAGAGAATAATATTCTTATCAGACGGGTCAAAAATAGGGTGAGCTATTCCGCCTGAATAGGGATCCGGTTTAGCAATATTTGTTGATTTTCCGGTTGAAAGATTTAAAACATAAAGCGCGTTATCCGGCACGTTTGTAAAAACTTTATCTTTATCGGACACATACGCAATTCTGTCTTGGGTAGAATTAACCGCAGGGTCTGTTATCCAACTCATGGTATCTATATTGTTACTATTGCCGTTAAAAAGTGTCTTTATTTTATTTCCCGACTGATCAAAAAGCAAAAGAGAGGAATAATTAGTTGTTTTCTTAATAGCGGCTATGGCGTTTCCTAAAGCAATAGGCTCTATAAGATTCTGGTTATGGGTTATTTGACTAGCACGATTTTTATTCAGCTTATAAATATTTCCGTTGTTGCTTAGGATAATTGTATCTGTTGGCTGTATATTGCTCGTATCAAAAACCGCTGTCTGATTTTTGGGTTTTCCCTGAAAATATGCCACGGAGAACCCGACAATAAATGGTATTATGCTGAATAATATTAAAACTCGTTTTTTCATCTTGCTATTCCTTGTACATTTAATAAATTATTAAACGTTACTTGCCCGGCGTTTTTCCCAAAGATTTGAGTGATTAGTTTTGCTGAATTACTTGCGTTTGCAACAACAATACTTTGTCCGTCTATCGAGTTTCCTATGCTTGAATATATCGGCGGAGAAAGAGTAAATTGCTTTATTTTTATATTCTTATTTCTTAATAAGAAAATACCCAATTGTAAGCTAAACGCGGGAGAAACATCTGTTTTAATTTGCCCCCGCAAGCTATTAAAAATATTGGGGATTTTTAATAGAGATGATTTAGAATGAAACAGAGTATCTTTTATTGCCAAAAGTAATTCTCGCTGACGTTGCGTTCGTCCAAAATCTCCAATTAAATCTTCATGCCGGGAGCGAACGTATTGTAAAGCTTCTCCCCCCGTCATATGCTGCATACCTGCCTGGATATCAAGCCGTTGGTAGCCATACGGGTTAGAACTGTTGATGTCTGTTGGGTATGAATTATCCAACACGGGATGGACAACCTGTAGATTAATACCTCCAATAGCATTAATGCTTTTAATGAATCCGTAAAGTCCAACCCAAGCATAATGATCAATAGATATACCAAATGTTTGTTCAACCACTTTAATAGCACTCGGAATTCCTTCGTATTCAGCGGCTTGGTCTATTTTCCCGTAATTTTTTCTGTCCGGCATTCTTATCCATAAATCTCTTGGAATAGAAAACATATCTATTTCTTTTTTTGCATAATCAATATGCACGACCATCATAGTTTGAGTTAAAGGATTGCCTGTAAATTTTTGATCATTATCACTTCCTAAAAGAAGAATGTTTGTTTGATTTAATAAGGGAGTTATGTTTGTTGCTGTTTTTACAGTAATATGTTGACTAGTTGCCGTAGCAATAAATCGCTGAAGTGAATTAAGGTAGTAGGCGCTATATCCCAGAAAAAAACAAACAACAGTAAGGAAAATAACAATTAATAGACGGATAAAAAATGGTTTTTTTTGACGAGTATTAATTTCTTGCATTGGTTTATTGTAGCAATAAGGAAAGTTTTTAGAAAGTAACTTATTTAAATATAGATATTCTTTTTTCAGCACTTTTTCAGAAAAGCATGATAATCTAAATACAGATTAATTGGAGGGAGGTGAAAAATATATGATGAATAAAAATTGCGACTGTTCCCATGGGGGACACGGAATGATGATCTTAGAATGTTGTCAAGATCACAAAATGTCAAAAGAACATCTTGAAGCAAAGAAAAAGATGTTAGAAGAAAAACTTAGGTGGGTAAACGAGAAATTAGAGGAAAAATAAAATTTATCTCATAAATCTTCTAAAATACATAATTATTGCACATAGCAATATTATGTATTTAGGTTACTTAATTTCAGGTATTTTGTTTATTGATTATTCAGAGTTAATGAAACGTTATTTTTTTGCTGGCTATATTTTGACCCATTCGTTAAGAACATCGTTTACCGATTAATCCTGCGGAATACCGAACAAATCAGTTTAGTTTTTAGCAATTCTTCTCATCTTATTCCCATATTCGATTACTATACTTAGGTTTATACATTATGAAAAAAATACTTATTCTCGTGTCAATAATAATTATTATTAGTTATGTTATATATCAAAATGGATCACGATGGTTACTAAGAATTATGGCGTTGGAATCAGGTTCCGCGTCAAATATTTCTTCTGCTTCTGGGTCTTTAGGTCCAAAACCTCCATACAAAAATGGAACATATACGGGTAATTCTGTTGATGCTTTTTACGGAAATATCCAGGTTCAAGCAGTAATATCAGGCACAAAAATAACCGACGTACGATTTCTGCAATACCCAAATGACCGTGCGCGCTCCATCGCTATTAATACCCTAGCAATGCCTAATCTTAAACAAGAAGCAATTCAGGCGCAAAACGCAAACGTGGATATAATATCCGGCGCGACTGATTCAAGTAATGCGTTTATTCAATCACTCGCATCAGCATTATCTAAAGCAAAGTAAAATAATATGAAACAAACAAGATCCCTTATGGGAATGCATATAACAATTGAAGTTGCGGATAAAAATGTTAAGCAAAAAGATATAGATAAGATCTATGACTATTTTACCTATATCGATGAAAAGTTCAGTACATTTAAAACAACGAGTGAAATCTCACTTATTAATAATAATATTATAGAAAAAGATCAATACAGTTCTTGCATGAAAATAGTTCTTTCTTTATGTGAAGAAACAAAGAATCAAACAAACGGATATTTTGATATTTTTCACAATGGCAAGCTTGATCCTTCGGGATTAGTAAAAGGATGGTCAATTAAAAAAGCTTCGGACTTACTCAAAAAAAGAGGTTTTAAGAATTTTTATATTGATGCAGGGGGAGATATTCAAGTAGCAGGAAAAAATGGCAAGGGCGAATCGTGGACAGTTGGGATACGGAACCCGTTTAACAGCAAAGAAATCGTAAAAGTACTTTCTCTTGAAAATAAAGGAATAGCAACATCAGGAACAGAGATTCGGGGACAGCATATTTATAATCCCCGTAAACCCACAGCAGAAATTAAAGATATAGTAAGTCTTACGGTAATAGGACTAAACGTATATGAAGCGGATCGTTTCGCTACGGCAGCCTTTGCAATGGGAGAGAAAGGAATTAATTTTATAGAGAAATTGTCGGGATTTGAAGGATATATGATTGATAAGAAGGGTATTGCCACTTACACAAGTGGATTTGATAAGTATAAAAAATTGTAATATATGAAGAAGTTTTTTATTGTAACAGCTGTTGTAATAGCATTTATTTCATACTCAATGTACCAAAGGGTTTTTGGCATAAAGACGGCTTCTGTAGTCTTAAGCCCTAAGTCTTCCCCGCCGGTTCCAAACCAATCAAACCAATCAAAACAATCACAAGCATTGCCAACCGCCACGCCGATACCTACTGCACAAAACACTCCTGCTCCAACTCAACCTCCGACAACTGGTTATAAAGACGGTACATTCACGGGAGATACCGCTGACGCGTTTTATGGATATATTCAAGTAGCAGTAACTATTGCAGGCGGAAAAATAACAAATGTGCAATTCTTGCAGTATCCTAACGATAATTCAACATCAAGCTATATTAATTCCCAGGCAGATCCAATGCTTTCCCAGGAAGCAATTCAGGCGCAAAACGCAAACGTGGATATAATATCCGGCGCGACTGATTCAAGCCAGGCATTTGTGCAATCACTGCAATCCGCGTTAGGTAAAGCAAAAAGCTAAAGATGAAAGTTATTGATAATTTATTAGATTCAATCACAATGTACAGGCTTGTACTGTATTATCTAATCCTCCTTCTTTTTGTTGCATGCGTTTTTAGTTTCATAGGAATTCTTCCCTATAATCCGTTTTTATTCATCTTTTCTGTTTTATTTCTTATTACGGTTTCCTGGATCACAAATAAAATCTTTGCGAACGTATTCAATGCACCTACAAACGTCGAATCGGTTTATATATCAGCCTTAATTTTAGCTTTAATTATTTCTCCGATCAACTCTTTCTCTGGTCTTCCCTTACTATTTTGGGCTGCTGTTTTAACAATGGCATCAAAATATATTTTGGCAATCAATAAAAAACATATTTTTAACCCTGTGGCAATCGCGGTTGTCCTTACCGCGTTTGGATTCAGAGGATCTGTTTCTTGGTGGATAGGCACAGCATCTATGCTGCCGTTTTCTCTTCTTGGATTATTGATTGTCAGAAAAATAAAAAGATATGATTTAGTCTTTTATTTCTTTAGTACTTCTTTACTGATTATGCTCGGGTTTAATCTTATCGAAGGAAATAATTTATTTACGACTCTTAAGCAAATCATACTATTCTCGCCTATCTTTTTCTTTGCATTTGTCATGTTAACAGAACCATTAACAACTCCTCCGACAAAAAAACTTCAGTCAATATACGCAGTATTGGTAGGAGTTTTATTTACGCCCCAATTTCATATAGGCTCGTTTTATACAACTCCCGAATTGTCATTAGTAATAGGAAATGCATTCTCTTATCTCGTCAGTCCAAAAGATAAAATAATTTCTGCTATACGGCAAAAAATACAAATTGCTCCTGACATGGTTGATTTCTTCTTCATTCCGAAAAAAAAGTTGGCATTCATTCCAGGACAATATATGGAATGGACACTACCCCACAAAAATCCTGATAGTCGCGGGAATAGACGATACTTTACTATAGCTTCCTCTCCAACCGAAGAAGCTATACGTCTCGGGGTTAGATTTTATCCTAATGGAAGCAGTTATAAGAAAGCAATGCTTGCCGTAGGTACAGATACTCCTTTTGTCGGAGCACAGCTTGCAGGAGATTTTACATTACCAAAAAATATAAATCAAAAACTTATATTTATCGCAGGAGGTATAGGAATTACGCCATTCCGGAGCATGATTAAATATTTAATTGATATTAAAGAGCATAGACCAATAATACTTTTCTATGTAAATAGAACTATTGATGAGATTGTATATCGTGACGTTTTTGATCAAGCACAGGAGGAAGGAATAAAAATAGTTTATGCATTAACGGATCAAACAAAACTTCCTCCAGACTGGAAAGGAGCAGTAGGAAGAATAGATACGGATATGATTACGCAAGCCGCGCCAGATTTTAGAGAAAGAATATTTTATCTATCCGGTCCGCGTACAATGGTTACGGCATACGAAGAAACACTTAAAAAGATGGGGATTAAGGAAAATAAAATCAAGACAGATTTTTTTCCCGGTTTTGCGTAGCTATCGGAAATACGAGAGCAATCGTTGTTCCTTTTCCGGCTTTAGAATAAAGACGAATTGTTCCTGCATGATTTTCTACAATCTGTTTTGCTATAGAAAGCCCCAGTCCGTATCCCTTTTCTGTTCGGGAAGCGTCTGTTCTGTAAAATCGGTCAAAGACTTTTTCCTGCTCTTCAAAAGGAATGCCAATTCCTGTGTCTGTAATGTTTACCAACACGGATTGTTTTTCTTGCTTTAGTTCCGTTATTATTTTACCTCCCGGCAAGGTATATTTTACCGCGTTATCCAATATGCCGGTAAACAACCGTTTCAATAATTGAGTATTTCCGTAAATCAGAAGACTTTGTTTTGAAGGAACAAATGATAGTTGAAGTTTTTTTTGTTTTGCTGATTCGCGAAAAACAGAAATTCTTTCGATAAGCAGATCCGTTATGTCTACTTGTTCTTTTTTAACGTTTTGATATTGCTTATTCTGAACTAAGAATAACATATTCTGGACAAGCGCAATTAAGTCATCTATTTCTTCTTTGTTGCTTTGCATTATCTTTTTATACTCTTCTTTTGTTCGTTCTTTTCGTAAGGCTATTTCGATCTCACCGCTCAAAATAGAAAGCGGAGTCCGCAAATCATGAGAAGCATCGGTCAAAAACTGCTTTTCCCGATCATGCGCTTTTTGTACAGGTGCGAGCGTTATACCTGTTAAGAACCACGTGATTGCAGGAACACTTAACAACAATACCGTATCAATAAGCAACAATGCATTCCTGAACTCATCCATTATAATGTCACTTACCGGTTCTATATGCGATTTGTTATTTGAAAACAGCAGCCATTTATGATCAACTTGAATATAATTATTTCGGCCGTGCTCATCGCCGAAATAATGATTCATCCATAGATAAAAACCTAAACTTAGACTCCAAAATAACACTAAAAAAATAATAGAATATAAAAGAGTAAGCTTTAAACGTGCTTTATGAAACATAAAATTATTCTCTCATTATATATCCTATTCCTCTTTTTGTATGGATAAGTTCTTTTGACTGTGGTGATATTCTAAGCTTTTTACGAATATATTTAACATACGTTTCGACAATATTTGACAAGCCTTCATATTGATAATCCCAAACATGCTCGAGTAATTGAGTCTTTGAGAGCATTATATTGGCGTTATGCATAAAATATTCAAGAAGTGCATATTCCCGTGCTGTTAGAGATATTGGTTTTCTATTTCTTGTTACAGTTTTCGTCGCGGGATTTAAAGATACATCTGCAACAGTCAGGACTACGGGATTAGCTTTGTTGCCGCGCCGAAGCAATGCTCTAATTCTGGCTGAAACTTCTGCAAAAGAAAACGGCTTAACAACATAATCATCCGCTCCGCTATCCAGTCCTGCAATTTTATCGGCAACATCATCTTTTGCCGTTAGAATTAAAATTGGTACCGTTGTATTTTTCTCACGGATTTTTTTACATACTGTGAGTCCGTCAATCTTTGGAATCATAAGATCAAGGATGACGAAATCATAGACATTAATACTTATTTTTTCTAGAGCTTCCTCTCCATCTTTAGCAACATCAACGTTATAAGATTCTTCCAAAAGCCCATTTTTTAATATATTGGCTATTTTGCCTTCATCCTCAATAATTATTATTTGCATGTTTTTATATAAAATTTATATAAAGATAGATTACTTCTTTAACGTGGCGGATGGAGATGCTTCTATGCCGGTTTTTGTAACTATACATAAAGTATTTTTTATCTCACAGGCAACGTACTTCTGAATCTCTAGAAAGTTTCCGTTGCCTTTCCTGGGAATAAGAACCCATTCAAAATCATATCCGCTATTTGTCGGAGGATTTATCAAGAGCCCTAACCTGCCTGTCTGGCTATCTCCATAATCTAAAACAGAAGTTTGAATATTCGCGTTCTTCATCTGTTGAGCAAGTTTTATAAAACTGCCGAATTCACTTTCTTTAACGTCTGTGTCTATGCTGTTTTTGAGCGTTTGGTATAATTGAATTAGCTTAGCGGGATTTAAGAGTATTTGGAGAGAGAACAATTTTTTCCTAAAAGCTCGTATTATCTTTTCTTGCCTTTTTGATCTGGCAAAATCCGTTCCTTCGGGACCTACCGCGTGGCGCGAACGCACGAATTCCAATGCTTGCGTACCATTCATATGCTGTAAGCCTTTTGAAAAATGAATATGCATATAACGGCAGGGAAACATTTGTAAATTCGACATGCCTGCCGAAGCCGTAGCCATTCGCTGAATTTCATCTTTAGTATGTCCGCATAAATCATTTTTCTTTCCGGGTATTGGATACTGGTAATCGTCAAAAGATCTGTCCACGTAAACGTCCAATCCTCCTACCAGATTGACAGCTTTTACAAAGCCATTAAAATCTATACGAAGAGCATAGTTTATGGGTTGATTTAATATTTTACTAACAACTGCTTTTGCCAGAACAAGCCCTTCACCTTTGCCTTTATTTTGCCCCAAGGCATATGCCGTATTAATTTTGCCGTTAAGATCAGGAACCCAGAGATCTCTTGGTATAGAAATAAGATTTATTTTATTTGTTTTTTCATCTATACTGGCGAATATAATGGTATCCGTCAGGTTTGGGCCGTCATGAGTTCCCCCTCCTATACCAAGCAGTAAAACATTTATATGATCATCAGTTTTTTTAAGACTCACACTGCGGTTATCTGCCAACTGCCACAAAAGGGGAATATTTTTACCTATTTCGACAACAGCCAAGGCAACTGCCAAAATACAGAAAATCAAAATATATGTAAACAGTTTTTTATTCATTTATTTTTTTAGGAAGATCTTATTATCTCCGCAAAACTTAAAGGATTAAGACTTGCTCCTCCAATCAATACACCGTCTATAAAAGGCATACTTGTAAATGATTTTACATTACTTTCTGTAACACTCCCGCCATATAAAACAGGTATATTATCCACAATTTTTTTTATTTCCTCGGCTTTTTGATTGGCATTTTCCGGTGTATCTGCTTTACCCGAACCTACAGCAAATAACGGTTCGTAGGCAACGATACAATTTTTAATTTTTAATTTTAAATTTTTAATTTGTTCTATTCTCGAAATACAGATTATCGGAGTTAACCCATTTCCTGTCGCCTGTATAATTTTTTTTGCTATCATTTCATCTGTTTCGCCAAAATACTTTCTTCTTTCGGAATGCCCAATAATTACATAATCTGCGAACTCTTTTATTTGTTCTCCATTTACTTCTCCTGTATAGGCTCCAGACCCAAAAGGAGAAATATCCTGCGCGCCAAGCTTTATTTCTGATTTATGACTTAAGATGTAAGATTTAAGAGCTGGAAGAAGAGTAAACGACGGACAAACTACGATTTCCTTATCCGCATTCTGAATTCTGAATTCTGAATTCTGAATTGATTGAAGCCATTCTTTTGCTTCAAGTTCTGTCTTATTTGACTTCCAGTTGGCAACGATATAGAGTTTTTTCATATATTCAACAAGCTCAATATAACCCTTCAATTTTCTTCAGGGTCATATGGTACAATAAAGTATCTATTGATTATATCCTATGACAGATGATTTCCTCAAGGACTTAAATCCGGAGCAAAAAAAGGCAGTTTTGACAAAAGACGGTCCAATGATAATTTTGGCAGGGGCAGGCAGTGGAAAAACAAGAGTTATTACCTATAGAGTTATTAACCTTTTATTAAACGGCGTTAAACCCGAAAATATTCTCTGCGTTACGTTTACAAATAAAGCCGCCAACGAAATGAAAGAAAGAGTCAAAAAAAACCTATCCCTCATTTCTCATCTCTCATCTTTCAATTCTCCCACGGTTTCCACTTTCCATTCTCTTTGCGCAAAAATTTTGAGGAGGGATGGAAAACATATTAATCTCTCGCCGGGGTTTGTTATTTATGAC
This sequence comes from Patescibacteria group bacterium, assembly GCA_023487605.1. Classification (GTDB taxonomy): domain Bacteria; phylum Patescibacteriota; class Microgenomatia; order Levybacterales; family UBA12049; genus JAMDEE01. The sequence continues at coordinate 1,023 of JAMDEE010000010.1, read as the reverse complement.
ACATCCGATCAGCTTGATTTAATAAAGCAGATTTTTAAATTGCTTGGAATTTCCCCTAAAGATTATAAACCAAGTTCTATTCTGGCAACTATTTCCCAGGCAAAAAACGAATTAATTACAAGCGCTGATTATCTCTCTATTGCCCGGGGACATTTTCAGGAAACTGCCGCTCGGGTATATGTTTTATACGAAAAACTGCTCAAGGAAAACGAAGCCTTGGATTTTGACGATCTGCTGTTAAAAACAGCTGAACTCTTTTCGAAAAATAAAGAAATTTTAAACAGATATCAGGAATTATTTAAATATATTTTAATAGATGAGTATCAGGACACAAATCACGCCCAATATTACTTAACAAAAATGCTTGCTTTAAAATACAATAACATATGCGTAGTCGGGGATTTTTCTCAAAGTATTTATTCTTGGCGGGGAGCGGATTTCAGAAACCTTACAAAATTTAAAGAAGATTTTAAGAATACTCAAGTTTTTTCTCTGTCTCAAAACTATCGCTCAACCAAGGTTATTTTGGACGCGGCGTCCGCTGTTATCTCTAACAACACGACCCATCCTGTGCTTTCTCTTTGGACAGATAATCCCAAGGGGGAAGATTTAATTATCTACGAGGCAGGCAACGAAAGAGACGAAGCGCAGTTTATCTTAAACAGGATTAATGATTTTCGTTTTTCTCAAAATGATTTTAAATTAAAAGATGCCGCTGTTTTATACCGAATAAATTCACAATCAAGGGTAATCGAAGAAACATTTTTGCAAATGGGCATTCCCTATTTATTAGTCGGAGGCACAAGGTTTTACGAAAGAAAAGAAATAAAAGATTTGGTTTCCTATTTGAGGGTTTTGGCAAACCCCAAAGATCAGGTTTCCCGAAAAAGAATTGAAAAATTAGGCAAAGCAAGATTTGAAAGATTCGGAGATTTAAAGGAAAAATTAGAAATACAAGATTTGAACTCCCTTAAAACTAATGATATTTTGACGCAAGTATTTCTAGCGACTGATTATCTTTCT
>JAMDEE010000011.1 GCA_023487605.1 Patescibacteria group bacterium | reverse complement strand
CCAGGCACCATGAAAAAAATATCAAATATCAAATATCAAATATCAAATAAAAAAAAATTGGAGATCCCCGGTTTGCAGGCAGGATATACTTTGGTTGAGCTCTTGGCTGTTATAGTAATTATGGTGGTAGTAGGTTCGATAGTGGCTACTATCATTGTAAATTCATTGCGCGGCACAAGTAAAACAAATGTTTTAAACAGTGTTAGGCAAAACGGGAATTATACGATTCTTCAGATGTCAAAAATGATTGCCTATGCCCAGTATTTTAACGGGGTGAGCCCTGACGGTACAACCTATTCGACTAATTGCACGGGTTTATCGGCTACACCGTCTCCTTCCCCTTCTCCTTCTTCGACTCCCCTTCCCACACCCACCTCGACCCCTACGCCCTATAAGTCGATAAAGATTACTTCTTTTGACGGCGGAGTAACAGTTTTTAGTTGTAACGGTTCTGCCGACACTCCTCCAAATACGATTGCTTCCAATTCGGCATCTTTGATAGATACTTCCGCCGTTTCTCTTGTTTCTAATTCATGCTATTTTACCTGTACCCAAAACAGTTTTGGACTCCCTCCGACAATAGGGATAAATTTTACTTTGTCGCAAGCCAGCACAAGCGGATTTGCCGAACAAAACGCGTCTATTCCTTTCGTAACGTCTGTAACAATGAGGAATATCGGGTTTTAAGTAATTTAAACCTAATATGCTTGACACTATTAAATCCTGCAGTGCAGGAACAAAGTGTCTTTGCTAGTTAACAGGGTTGACACGAGGGTATTGGCTTGCTACTCTATTTATATGCTTGGTAAAAGTATAAAAAAATCTTTTAGCAGTCAAAAAGGTCAGGCTTTACTTATTGTAGTTTTGGTAATGGTTGTAGCTTTGACGGTAGCCTTATCGGTTGCCACCAGAAGTATAACCAGCTTCAGAAATTCATCCCAGCAGGCTAATTCGCAAGAGGCTTTATCGGCTGCGGAGGCGGGAGTAGAACAGGCAATTAAAACAAATAATTCAATTCCCATAACCACCATACCGAATTCAAATAACACAACATACGCGACAACTGTAACAAATATTAACGGTCTCTCTTTTTTGCTCAATGCCGGAAACCCTATTTCACAGGATGAAGGAATAGACCTTTGGTTAAGCAATTATTCCACAGCGTCTGCGGGCATGTACCAGAACCCGTATAACGGCAATTTTACCGTTTACTGGGGAGACTCTTCGGGTGATTGCAGCAATGCTGCGGTTGAAGTGGTTGTAATATCGGGGCCGACATCTGCTCCTACTTCTGCAAGATACGCTTTTGACCCGTGTAAGTTAAGAAGTGCCAGCAACGGTTTTCAGAGTATATCTTCCATTCAGGGCTCGGTAGGCGGACAGACTTTTTATTATCAGGCTTCTATTAACAATATCAGTAACGGTTTGGTTGCCAGGATAATCCCCCTTTACATGAATGCCTCTATGGGAGTCGTGGGAACGGTTGCTTTCCCTTCGCAGGGGTCTATAATAACTTCAACCGGAACATCCGGAAATACTCAGCGCAAAGTCAATGTCTTCCAAGGCTACCCGGAGTTACCTGTTGAATATTTCCTTTATAATCTTTTCTCACCGTAAATTTTAAGCATGAACAAAAAACCTTTCGGTCTCGATATTGGTGCTACCGCCATTAAAATTGTTTTTATAGAAAAACAAGGAAATGGTTATATTTATAAATCGTCACTTATAGCACCCTCCCCTCCCCGCGGTATGCTTTCGGAATCTCCCTTGGATGAAGAAGATATGGCCCAGACTATCAGAAAAGCGGTTTCCGATGCAAACGTAGACTCTAAATATGTGAATGTTGCCCTGGCGGAGAACCAGGTCTATACAAAGGTTTTGGAAATGCCTGTTTTATCAGATAGAGAGCTCGCTTCTGCTATCTATTGGGAAGCAGAACAGTACATTCCGGTTCCTCTGACTAATATTACTCTAACATGGAATATATTGAAAAAACCCGAGCACCCTGTTGCAGGCGACAAAATGGATGTCTTAATGGTAGGTGCTCCTACTATGCTTATTAAGAAGTATCAGAAAATTATGACCATGGCAGGGCTTACTATTAACTCTATGGAAACGGAAATATTATCGACAATAAGATCGCTGGTTTTGGGAGAGAATTTTCCTCCGACTCTTATAATCAATATAGGAGCAGTGAGTACCTCATTCGCGATTGTCAGAAACGGGATAATGGTATTTACATATTCTATGTCTATAGGAGGAGCGGCCATCAACAGGACAATTGCTACCGACTTTGGTTTAACTCCCGGTCAGGCGGAGGAATATAAAAAGGTTTATGGTATTTCCGGAAAAAGTTTGGGGGGCAAGATCGGACAGGCAACAGAACCCATATTAAACTCTATTCTTGCCGAGGCTAAAAAATCTCTTGCATATTATACGCAGAAGTATAAGGACGAATCACCTATTAGGCAAATTCTGCTTTCGGGCGGGACAGCCAAACTTCCCGGTATAGATATTTATTTTGCAAGCAATTCAGGTATAGAGACCGCGATAGCCAATCCCTGGAAGGTTCTTTCTTCCCAGGCAATACCAAAAGAGGTGTTAGATAACGCGTCCGATTATACAATCGCAGTAGGTTTGGCGATGAGAAATTATGGTTAACGATATTAATCTTGTTTCCAATAAAGACGAGTCAACTCTAAAGCAAAAGAAACAGCTAAGGGTTGTCAGGATTACGGCTGTCGCAAGCTTGGTTATGGTTTTCTTGTTTTCGGTACTGATTTTTGTTATCAGCAGTATGATAGGACTTTCGTCGATAAAAAACAGCGAGAACTCCGCTCTTAACAGCATTTCATTCTTGCATAAAAAGGAGGCGGAATTGGCAATAGTAAATAATAGGTTGCAGGATATTACGACAATTTTACAAAACAGAAAAAATTATACCTCCGAGATTAACTCTTTATTGCAAATAATTCCTTCGGGCGCTTACGTAAACTCAATAGAGATAAATAAAGATAGCCTTACTTTGGTAATAGTTTCCAATTCTCTTTTGCCGATCAATAGTTTTTTAAATAGTTTGACAGGCTTTGCCCAAAAAAATCAGTTAGTTAAGGATGTAATTATAGAAAATTTATCTATTAACGGGAAAACAGGATTATATTCCCTGTCGATTCAGGCGACAATTTTATGAACGAAAAAAAGAAAATAAACATAGATTCGGCAACTTTAAACTATTTATATCACAAATATAAAGATTTTTTATTGCCCATCGGAATAATTATTGCTTGTCTTTTGCTGTTTGTCCTTGTAATAATCCCCCAGTTCCAGAGTATGCTTGATTCCCAACAACAAGCTAAGGCAGAGGCCAGCAAATTGGAAGTTCTGAGGAACAATTTGAATTTATTGACTAATCTGGACCAGGCTCAATTAGATTCCCAGCTTCAAGTTGCTTCAAGTGCATTGCCTCCCGGTAAGAATTTCTTCGGAATACTGACAGGCATCTCTACAGCAGCAAATAACGCGGGCGTTACGTTAGGCGATTATTCATTTCAGGTCGGGAATATTACCAATCCTGCGTCGGGCGGTATTGCATCTTTTCCTTCTTTGGAGGTTGATCTGACGGTTAATGGAGGCACAAAAGGAGTAACAGAATTTATGGCCCAGCTTTACAAAACTGTTCCCTTATCGGAAGTTACAAACATTGTATTGAGTAACGTCAGTTCGCAACTGACCGTCCTTTTTTACTACCGCCCGTTTCCTCCTTTAGGCTTTAACGACAGTGCTCCTGTACAGGTGGTTTCCCCTACGGGCTTGTCAACTCTTACAAATCTTTCTTCGTGGAATAATTTAAGCAATCAGCCTCAAGCTCCCTCACAGCCTGCTCCCTCGTCTTCTTCGAGTGCGGGTACGACTAGTCCTTTTTGATTTTTTTAAGTAGGTCGGGACGTAGTTTAGCTGTGGTTTTTAATGATTGTTCCTCTCTCCAGTCTTTTATTTTTGCATGATTTCCCGAAAGAAGTATCTTAGGCACGGACAGGCTTTTGTAGCTTATGGGTTTTGTATATTGCGGGTATTCAAGATAGGGAGAAAAGGATTCCGACTCGGCAGACCCTTCCCTAATAACTCCCTTAACCAGCCTTGATACGCTGTCTGTTATAAGCATTGCGGGAATTTCCCCGCCGGTTACTATAAAGTCTCCTATAGAAATCTCTTCGTCTATGAACTTTTTAATTCTTTCATCAAATCCTTCATAGTGTCCGCAAATTATTATTAAATGTTTTAGTTTCGAAAAGTTTTCGGCTAGGCTTTGGTTAAACGTTTTGCCGTGTGCCCCAAGAAGAATAATTTTTTGTTCAGATTTTCCTAATTTTTTTATTTTGGATTTTTCTATAGCTTTTTGTAAAACGTCAACTCTTAGCACCATGCCGTTTCCGCCTCCATAAGTAGTATCATCAACCTGCTTATGTTTCCCGATTCCAAATGACCTTATATTTATAAACTTTATATCCACCAGTTTATTTTCTCTGGCTCTTTTTATGATTGATGAATCGAATGGCCCTGTAAACATTTCGGGAAAAAGCGTGAGAATGGAAATTTTCATATCTTAGAGCTTAGGATATATCTGTTATTTACGGTTGCGGTTCTTCGGCAAGGGAAATATATATTTTCTTTCCTTGCTTAATAGCGGGAATTTTAATGACGTTCCTGATGGCCTTTATTACTTTTCCGTTTTTACCGATAACTTTTCCCATATCTTCTTTGGCAACCGTTATAGTGAAGGTTATTACTCCATCTTTTTCCTCTTCGTTAATTTGTACCTTTTTAGGTTCATCAACAATATTGGAAACTATGTAATCCAGCGCTTTTTTCATATTATTTCATTAGTTCCGTAACAGTCGGACTGGGTTGTGCTCCTACAGAAAGCCAATATTGATATCTTTGCTTATTTATATCTTTCTTCCCCTTTTTTCCTTTTTCGTACCATCCTAATATTTCAATTGCTTCCCCATCGCGCTTTGACCTTTTTTCCTTAACCACAACACGGAATTTTCTTTCTCCTTTTTTTCCTGTCCTTAATGATCTTATTGTAACTGCCATAATATTTACTATTCTACCATTATTTAGGTTTGTTCTCAACCCCGTTTTTTAGATTTGCCAATGCCTGTTTTGCCGCACTTTCTTCGGCTTCCTGTTTAGATTTTCCTTCACCTTTTCCCGTTAATACATTGTCTATGAATGCCCCTACCGTAAATATTTTCGCATGGGCCGGACCCTGCTCCAGTATTACTTTATAGACAGGGGAATTTTGTTTTTTAGATTGAACTTTTTCCTGTAACAGACTTTTGGGGTCTTTAAAGGACTTATTTTTTACATATATGTCTGCTTTGGGTAATAAAACTTTGCTTAAGAAATCAGAAACTACATCAATACCCTGGTCCAGAAAAAGTGCTCCCGTAAACGCTTCGAAACTATCGGCCAAAAGACTTTGATTTTGTCGACCTTTTGACTCTTCTTCTCCTTTGGACAAAAGCAACAGACTTCCAAAATTTAATTCTTTTGCAACCTGAGCCAAACTTTTGGTATTCACTAAAAGCGATCTTAAGTTTGTTAGTACCCCCTCATCAAACGCCGGGTATTTATTAAATAAATATTGGGATACTACAAAAGAGATAACACTGTCTCCCAGGAATTCCAATCTCTCATTGGAAGAAAGTTTTTTCTTGGTTTCATTAAGGTAAGACCTGTGCACAAAAGATTGCTCAAGCAGTTGTTTATTTTTAAATTTGGGAAGTTGTATTGCGCTCATAATATGTTTCCAAGAACACCGTTAATAAACGAGGGACTTGTTTCCCCTCCGTATTCTTTTGCAAGTTCTACCGCTTCATCTATTATAACTTTTGGCGGTGTCTTTTTTTCAATCAGTAATTCGTAAACCGCCAATCTTAATATTGCCAAATCCGCCTTGTTAATTTTACTTATAGGAAACTCGGGAGCAGATTTTTCAATTCTTTTATCAATAACGTCTTTATGTATAAGAATTTCTTTGGTTTCCGGCAATACTCTTTGTTTATGAAATTCAATTTTAAAAAGGTCTTCTATTAATTTTTGCCTTTTTTTATGCCTGGGGTCAAGAGGGTTTTTCATGCCGAATTAGTTTCTTTTTTTCCGCCTGAGGCGGATTTCGCTTCTCTCAACTTTTTCTTCCTATCGATATCTATCACCATCTTGCCCTTATAGAATCCGCAATTTTTGCAAATTGTATGCGGTAATACAGGTTGGCCGCAGTTGGCACAGAGCATTGTTTCTCTGACGCTCAGTCTAATCGCGGCTCTTCTTTTTCCCTGTCTTTGTCTTGAATGGCGTTTTTTCGGTTCCTGCGGCATAATCGTATTTTACTTTATTTTACGGCTTCTTGCAAGGATTTAATCCGGACTGATTTTTTTTGAATTTACTTCCAGCACTTTTTCTTTTAATGCCGGATATTTATCCAGTTCGTTAAATATTATTTTTGCCGCGGCCTTTGTGCTTTCAATTAATGGTACATCTGAAAATCTGGCTATTTTAAGAAAATCTCTTCCGTGCTGCATGGTCCCCTGCAGTTCTCCGGGACCCCTTAGTTTTAAATCCAGCTCGGCAAGTTCGGCTCCTATATAAATTGATTCCATAGACTTTAATCTTCTTAAAGTATTTTCGTTTAAGCTTTCGGTAAAAAGGAGGCAATAAGATTGTTTATCACCCCTGCCCACCCTCCCTCTTAATTGATGGAGTTGCGCCAGCCCAAAGCGCTCCGAAGCTTCAATCATAATTATTGTTGCGTTAGGAAAATCTATGCCCACCTCAACAACGGGGGTTGCAACCAGGATATTGATTCTATTATTTCTAAAATCCTTCAAAACTTTTTCTTTTTCCGTTGATTTTAGTTTTCCGTGTAATATGCCTAACTTGAGTTTTGGGAAGACCTCTTTTAACTTTTCAAATTCTTTAGTTGCCGCTTTGACAGTTACCATACTCTCGGATTCTTCTATAAAAGGACAGATAATAAAAGCTTGTGTTTTATTTTGTGAGATTTCTTTTTCTATCCATTCATACGCACCTTTTCTTTTTTCGGGTGGCACGAGCCAGGTCTTGACAATTTTTCTTCCCTTGGGCATTTCGTCCAGCATCGAAAGGTCTAAGTTTCCATAGATTGTTAAAGCAATGGTTCTCGGGATGGGTGTTGCGGTCATTGTTAATAGATGAGGATTATTGCCTTTTTCTCTTATTAAAGCCCTTTGTTCCACCCCGAATCTTTGCTGTTCGTCAATAACGACCAATCCCAGATTTTTAAATTCAACCTTGTTGTATATTAAGGAGTGAGTCCCTACTGCTATATTAAATGATTTACGATTTATGATTGAAGACCCGCCTGCAACGCTTGACGCATAGCTTCTGCGGGCAGGTTTATGATTCTTCTCTTTAATCTTGTATCCTGAATCATGAATCTCTCTTGGTTTTTCCCCGGATGTAAATAATTGAATATGTACTCCAAATGGCCCAAGAAGTTTTTGTATAGTTTGATAGTGTTGCTGCGCAAGTATTTCGGTCGGTGCCATTAATGCCGATTGATACCCGTTTAAATATGCCAAATACATGGCAATAGCTGCAACAACTGTTTTTCCGCTGCCGACTTCCCCTTCCAGAAGCCTATTCATTGGTTTCTTAGATTTTAAATCTTCAAATATTTCTTCTACAGTCCTTTTCTGCGCGTTAGTCAACTCAAAAGGGAGACTGCCGAGGAAAGCTTTAATATCGTTGTCATATTTTGATATCAAGAAACCTTGTCCGGAGGAGACATTATCCCATTCTTGTTTAACTTTTTCGGTAGACAGATGCAACAAGAATAATTCGTCAAATGAAAGCCTGCGCCTTGCTTTATTTGCGTTATCAATACTATCGGGAAAATGTATTTGTTCAATTGCCCTGGCATAATCCATCAGACTTTCATCTCGAATCAATCTTTCGGGCAGATACTCGTTTAAATTTTGTTTTTCTTCGTTTAATATCTTGTAAACTTGCCTTCTCAGCCATTTTGAAGATATTCCCCTGGTTTCGGGATATATGGGAACAAGTCTCCCCGTGTGGATAGTCCGGTTTTGAATGACCACCTCATAATCCGGAGATTCAAGAATAAGTTTATTCCCGAAAAAACCTACTTTTCCCGAAAGCGATACCTTGTCCCCCCTTTTTACCGTGTTTAAAATAAAAGGCTGGTTAAACCAAATAACATCTATGGTTCCGGTACCGTCGGAAATTTTTGCTTTTTGAAGCTTTTTAAACCTTCTGGTAAACTCATTTTTTATATCGACAACATTCCCCTGCACCGTTACAGTTTCCCCCTGACTAAGTTGGTTTATTTTAGATATTACGGAGTAATCTTCATAGCGGAAAGGGATATGGAGAAGAAAATCTTCCAACTTTATTATGCCGAGTTTTTCAAGCCTCCCGGCATACATTTTATAAGTCTTTGAGACTTCTCTAACAGACATTTGTAAGCTCATACTTTATTGAAGACCGATAAAAGGAAGAAATGATGCCGCAATAAGGGCTATAGAGGCTATAGCAACAATCACCGTCCAGATTCTTTTGTGTTTATTAAACGTATTCATGTTTATATTTTAACACAATTTTTATCTTTCGATAAGTTTTAATTTTGCAAAATTTTTCTTTCCCACTTTTATTATGCGTTCGTCCTTAAGTTTTACTACCTCATCCGGGCTTTTTATAAAATTTCCGTCTATCGTTACGCCGCCCTGCTCTATTAACCTTTTTGCACCGGATTTACTTTCCGCAAGCCCCGTATGCATTAGAATATCTAAAATATTAAGTTCGGGTATGTCAAAAGTATAACGTTTAATTTCGCCGGGAAGTTCTTTGTTCTGAACGGTTCTTTCAAACTCTTCCTCAGCTTTTCTTGCTTTCTCTTCACCATTTAACTCCTTGGTTACTTCAAATGCTAATTTTTTCTTAAAGTTAATTGGGTTTTCTCCATCGTCTAATGCCCTTTTTACTTCGGAGATTTCTTGCGCCGGAACGTTTGTTAAGTATTCCAATCCTTTTAGGATTATATCGTCTCCAAGCCCCATAATTTTTCTGTAGAAATTAACAGGGGAATCATTAAGGGCTATCACGTTTCCTTCTGTTTTACCTATCTTTTTCCCTGCGGAATCTTCCAAAATTGGAGTTGTCATTACAAATTTATCCTTTCTTTTTAATTTATGCATCAATGTTCTCCCCATTAACATATTAAACATTTGATCGGTTCCGCCAACTTCAACATCGACGTCCATTGCCACGGAATCGTACCCCTGCATAAAAGGATAGAAAAATTCACTTAATGCGACATCCATATTATTTTTTAATCTTCTTTGAAACATATCACGTTCCATTACCTGTTGAAGTGAAAGATTCCGTGACAATTCGATCAGCTCAATTGCCGATAATTTAGAAAGCCATTCACTGTTATATTTAATAAGCACGGGATTATCTCCCTCGAATTCCAGAACTTTAGAGGCCTGTTCTTTATAAGTTTTTGCATTTTCAAGAACTTCTTCTTTTGTTAAAACTTTTCTGGTTGCATCTTTTCCTGTTGGGTCCCCTATCATTCCTGTGAAATCCCCAATTAAAAATATTACCTCGTGTCCTAATTTTTGCCATTGAGCCAATTTTCTTAATCCTACTAAATGACCTAAATGAAGCTCAGGAGAAGTTGGGTCAAATCCCTGATAGATTCTTAGTTTTTTGCCGCTTTTCAAAATTTTTCCCAAGTCTTCTTTTGCGGGATATATCTTGTCTACGCCCCTGGTTAAAAGTTCCTCGATTTTATCCATAATAAAGCGAGTATAGCAAAAATAACTATACCAATAAATACCAATTTCAAATACTCTAAATATAGATACTGAACAAATGATGCTTATTGGTAGTATTTATGGTGATTTGCTATACTATTGGTTGTATGCTGGACTACGGAAGACGAAGAAGAAGCAGAAGGCAAAGATACACCACGGATGCCGAGCGGATGATTCTTATCAGCAAAATTACAAAAATCGCGTTTTTCGGCCTCGTTGCATTTATCGTTGTTACGGTTGCTTTGTTTCTCTGGTACGGCCGCGACTTGCCTGCTCCGGGCAAATTGATAGAGGCACAGGCCTCGCAGGCTACGGGTATTTACGACAGGAACGGCACATTGCTTTATTCGGTTTATCAGAATCAGAACAGGACTTATGTAACCCTCAATAACATACCCAAATATATCCAGGAAGGGACAATCGCGGTAGAAGATAAAAATTTCTATAAGAACCCGGGATTTTCAATAACAGGTTATTTAAGAGCCGTAAGGGACATAATCTTGTACAGGCAGCTGGCAGGAGGTTCTACTTTGACACAGCAATTGGTTAAAAACGTTCTTTTAACTTCACAGCAAACAATTCCAAGAAAAATAAAGGAGTTGATGCTTTCTATCCAGGTTGACAGAAAATATACAAAGAATCAAATACTGGAAATGTATCTAAACGATGTAGGGTATGGCGGTTCGGCTGTAGGAGTTGAGGCCGCGGCGCAGTATTATTTTAATAAAGACGTTAAAGATTTGGATTTAGCCCAGTGCGCCTTTCTTTCGGGTCTTCCGCAAAGCCCCACGGCCTATTCGCCCTATAGCGGCAACAAGTATTACATTGCAAGAACACAGGAAGTTTTGGATGCTATGGCAAGCCAGGGGTACATCAGTCAAACCCAGGCGGACAATGCATTAAAAGAGATACAAAATATGCAGTTTACCCAAAACCAGACGGGCATTAAAGCTCCGCATTTTGTAATGTATGTTAAACAGCAGCTGGTTAACCAATTTGGTGAACAAATGGTAGAAAACGGAGGTTTAAGGGTAAAAACATCTTTGGACTATAACATTGAAGAAAACGCAGAAAATATTGTTAAAACTGAAGTTGCAAAGGATAAAGACCTTAATTTAACAAACGGCGCCGCAATGGTCGTGGATCCGAAAACAGGACAAATTCTTGCAATGGTCGGAAGCGAGGATTATTTTGACACAAAAAATGACGGAAATTTTAATGCGGCGCTTGCCTACCGCCAGCCGGGTTCGTCTTTGAAGCCTATTACCTATGCAGTCGGACTTGAGCACGGGTATACTGCGGCAACACTCTTTATGGACACAAAGACAGATTTTAGGCAGAACGACAGCGAGCCGCAATACATCCCTGTTAACTATGACGGTAAATACAGGGGGCCTATCCAGATGAGGTTTGCTTTGGCAAACTCGGTAAATATCCCGGCGGTTAAAATGCTCGCGATGGTTGGGATAAAGAACGTTATGCAGCAGGCCTATGATATGGGTATAACCAACTGGCAGCCGACAACGGCAAACATGAATGACGTAGGTTATTCTCTTGTTTTAGGCGGACGAGACGTAAGGCTTATAGACGAAATGCAGGCGTATCAAGTGTTTGCCAACCAGGGATTAAAGGTTCCGCTAGTTTCGATTCTTGAAGTCGATGATTCAAAAGGTAATGTTTTATATAAATATAATCCGCCCTCTCCTCAAAGGGTCCTGCCGGCGGATGTAGCTTTTATTATTTCCCATATTCTTCTTGATAATAACGCAAGGTCGATGGAATTCGGTTTATATTCATCGCTTGTTGTCGCAGGGCATCCTGACGTTTCGGTAAAAACAGGAACAACTAACGACATCAGGGATAACTGGACAGTAGGATATACCCCTTCTTATGTTGTAGGAGTTTGGGTGGGAAATAATGACAATACTCCGATGAGTAAAGTTGCCTCGGGAATTACGGGGGCTGCTCCTATATGGAATAAGATTATAAGCTATGTCCTTAAAGGCAAGCCGGACGAGCCTCCTGTAAAGCCCAGCGATGTTATTGCAATGCAAATAGATGCTTACGGAGGAGGATTGCCTGTCCCGAACGAACCGACGAGAAGCGAATATTTTATCCAGGGTACTCAACCGACTACACCATCACCGATATATCAGGCTCTAAAACTGTCGAAACACCAATCCGGTAAACTCGCAAACCAAGCGGAAATAAATGCCGGGGACTACACGACGCAAAACTTTATTGTTTTTAAAGAAAATGACCCCATATCAAACGACGGGAAAAACCGCTGGCAGGAAGGAATTGATAATTGGATAAAGCAAACATACTCGGCAGCCGAGCCTCAATATTATCCGCCTACAGATACTTCCGATTACCAATATTCGGGTGGGTCGAGTGCCACCCCCACCCCTTCGCCTACGCCTTCACCTTCTCCGTCCCCTTCCCCTACGCCGTAGTTATTTTATTGATGCGTTGAATGCAGATTTTAACGAAGCGGTTATCGTTTGCCTTATTTTGGAGATTTCATCATTAGTCAAATTTCTTTGGGGATGTAAATAAATAATATGGAAAGTTCTTGAATCGTTGAATCTGTCTTTTAATGTAACTTCACTGATTAATTCGCTTTGTTTTTTTATTTCTTCGAGTATGTCCTGGGTTTTAATAGCGTCGGATACTATAACGGAAATGTCTTCAACAATCGGGGGAAATTTGCTAAGGGGTTTATACTCCTTTTTTAAATTAGCATGCTTTAAGATTATTTCAAAATTTAATTCAAAATCGATTAGCCTATTGTCCAAGACTTCAATTTCCCCCAAATATTCTTTTCCGATATATACAGAGGCACCCAGTCCTCCTTTTTCAGAATTTTTAAAAACGGAATTTTTTATTCCTAAGTCATTCAGCAGTTGTTCCAAAAGTCCTTTGATTTCATAAAAATCTGTTTTCTCATTTTTTATTACCCCGGAAAGGGCTGATTGTTCTTGCGGCAATTCATTTTCTTGCCGTTTATAAATTTTCGAAAGTTCAAATATTTTTATATTTTCCGTTTTTTTATTCTCCGACAGTACCTTTAAAAGGCTGGGAACAAGGGTTAATCTCATGTAGGCAAAATCTTCGGTTAGGGGATTTTGTATTGCTACGGCTTCTTTAATAGGACCCTCAAGCAAATCTTCGGAAACAAAGGAATAAGTATATGTTTCGGTAAACCCCCAGTACTTCAGGGCTTCTTTAACTCTTTTTTCCCAGTAAAAAGTATTTGCAAACGGATTGACGACTAATTGGGAGGATAAAGGTGGAATTTTACTTGGAATGTTTGAATAGCCGAAAATTCTTGCGATCTCTTCGATAATGTCTTCTTCGATTTCTATGTCCGACGCCCTGAAAGAAGGAACTCTGACTTTTAATTTACTTTCCAAAATAATATTTTCGAAGCCTAAGCCCGAAAGTATTTGCGAAGATTGTTTTAACGGGATTTTAACGCCTATTACTTTATTTATTTTTTCTTCGGAAACCAATATTTCCTTCGCTTTTTGTTTATTCGGGTAAATGTCGATTATTTCAGAAATAATTTTGCCTTCTGCCAATTGTTCATAAAGTTTTATTCCGTAGAGTAATGCCTCGGACGCTAGTTCGGGGTCTAAGTTTTTTTCGTTAATTACTGCAGCATCAGTTCTGATGCCCAAAGACATAGACGCTTTTCTGATATGGGATTTTTCATTGTTATCTATAAAAAATAAAATACGTTTCGTATTTTCGGTAACAACACTATTCTTAAGGCCCATTATTCCGAGAAGGTCTACGATTTCATTCCGGTCGTTTACCGCGACAATTTCTCCGCCGTAAAGTATATGTTCTTTGCTATCCAGAGTTATAACTCTTTCCCCCTTTTCGGCTTCCCTTATTGTAAGATTTTTTGTATTAAGTCTATCAAAGTCGAAAACATGGGCCGGGTGGCCTATTGTACGCATTACATAGTTTGTAATGTCTATTAAATTGTTAAGGCTTCTGATATCCGAAGTCTCAAGTCGTTCCTTAAGGTATCCGGGAGATTCCTTTACCTTAACCTCCATAACAATAGCACAGATTCTATTTACAAGCCTGGGGTTATTTACTACTTTGATTAGATCTATTTTTGGAGCTTGTGGCTTTTCCAACTTAAGGGGGATAAATTTAGCCTCAATTCCATATTGGTTTAAGACAGCTGCTGTTTCTCTTGCGAGGCCTAAAACAGACATTAAATCAGGCCTGTTAGTAGTGATCTCGATATCGTAAGTAAAATCGTCGCCGTGCTTTTCCACTTTCTCAACGGAAACACTAGTTGTCGAAAGCATTTCGGCTATTTCTTTTGGTTTCGCCGGTGTTTTTATATAATCCCTAAGCCAGCTGTCTAATATTTTTATATTCATAGTTATATCTGAAATTTAATATCTCAAATGGCAAATCTACATCTATTTATCCTAAATCCTTTTTTAAATTTTAGATTTTAGTTACAGCTTTGAATTTTGCGATTTGTGTTTTGACATATTTTAGAACTGTTTTAAAAATTCCAGGTTATTGGAGTATAAAAGCCTTAAGTCGTCAATTTCTATTCCGTCTTTCATCATTAGCACTCTTTCCACTCCCCAACCCGATGCAAAGCCTGTATATTTTTCCGGATCTAAGCCTACGGCTTTTAATACATTGGGATGGACCATTCCGGCGCCTCCCATTTCAAGCCATCCTTCTTTGCAAAGCCTGCACCCTTTACCGTTGCAGACACCGCAGGTTACGTCTACTTCAAAGGAAGGTTCCGTAAACTGGAAATGATACGGCCTTATTCTGGTTTTTCTGTTTTCTCCGAAATATGATTTTGCGAAATAGTCTAAAACCCCTTTTAGATGTGAAATAGAAATATTTTCGTCGATAACTAAAGTTTCAAATTGGTGAAACATCGCCGTGTGGGATACATCGGATTGCCTTCTATAGCATTTGGCGATATTTAACATTCTTACAGGAGGCTCTACCCGCTGCATTTCTCTGATTTGCCCCGAGGATGTATGCGGAGTTAATATCATCGGTCCATATTTCGGGCTTGGAGCACTTTTTACAAAAAATGTTTCCCAATCGTCTCTAGCCGGATGGTCGGGAGGGAAATTAAGGGCAGTAAAAGCATACCAATCCCATTCAACTTCTGGATATCGTACCCGTGTGAAGCCAATTTTTTCAAAAATACCGGAAATTTCTTCTATTGCCTGGGTTACTAAATGCAAATGCCCAAGAGGTGGCAAAATTGCAGGGTTTGTGACGTCAATCTTCTTTCTTAATACGGTTTTAGTTTTATGTTTTAGGCTTTCGGATTTGCTTTTAATAGCATCCTCTATTGTCTGTTTGACTTCGTTCGCTAAAATTCCGACTTCTTTTCTTTGTTCGGGAGGAATTTTGGTTATATCTTTAATTGTGAGAGTCAGCTTTCCGCTTCTTCCCAAAAATTGCAGCTTAACATCCTCTAAGGTTTCTAGGTCTTCTGCCTCCAGAATAAAAGAAAGAGCCGTATTTTTAATGCCTATAAGTTCTTCTTCCATCACATTCAAGGATAGCATAATTTGAGGCTTTTTTCACTACTGAGGTAATTTATTTAGCCGATTTTACGACTTTTTGGAATGTTTCGGGGTCGTTTACCACTAAGTCTGCGAGTATCTTTCTGTCCAATTCAATTTTAGCTTTTTTAAAACGATTAATCAGCTGACTGTATGATACGCCTTCTTTCTTAGCGGCTTCTCCTACTCTTACTATCCACAAAGCTCTCATATCCCTTTTTCTGAGTTTTCTTCCATGAAAAGCGTAAGCGTCTGCATGCAAGGACGCTTCTTTAGCTACTTTTATAAGTTTGGATTTTGTGCCACGGAAACCCTTAACTTGTTTTAAAAGTTTGTTGTGCTTTCTTCTGGATACTGTTCCTCTTTTTACTCTTGCCATATTATTTTCCTTTTAATTTTATATTTTTGATACCTTGGTTTTGTTCGGCATTAGTCCTTAGCTTGTTAAACGGATTAATTTTAAACTTTCCGAAAAAGTTGGGCCTGAAATTTCTGTACGCATTTTCCCCTGCCCTTTCGGAACGTGTTTGTCTAAAATTAAAATTTCTAAGTTTAACCATTAAAGTTCCCCAAGCATCTTTTTTACTTTTATTGCGAATGCTCCCGTTAGTTCTCCCGGCTCTTTTTGTCGTCTAATCCTTGATTTTGACTTATGCATTTTCAAGTGACCTTTGTACTGATGGGAGAACATCACCTTTCCGGTTTTTGTGACCTTAAATCTTTTAGCTACCGATTTCTTGATTTTCTTCTTTGGCATATGTTTTTTTCCTGTCCGGCGAGACTATGCAAATTATTTTTCTGCCCTCCAGGTGTCTGTCTCTTTCTATTTTTGAAACATTTTCCAGATCTTTTAGTATTTTATCCAAAATTTTATGTCCGAATTCCGGGTGGGCAATTTGCCTACCCGAAAAACTAACCACCAATCTTACTTTATCCCCGTCTTCTAAAAAATCCCGGGCTCTTTTCGACATGACTGAAAGGTCATTGTCGCTCATAAAAGGCCCGAGTCTTACTTCTTTTGTTTCCGATACCTTTGCTTTTCGCTTTTCCTCGCGTTTTTTCTTTTCTTCCTGATATAGGAATTTTTTAAAGTCAATTATCTTAGCTACAGGAGGCTTTGCCGCAGGTGCAATTTCGACTAGGTCCAATCCTTCGCTTCTTGCTTTGTCCAGTGCCTCAAATTTACTTAAAATTCCTACTTGCTTTCCGTTTATATCTAGGACACGTAAGCTGGAAGCAAAAATACGCTCATTAGTCCTGTAAAATTTTCTGTCGTCTTGTCTTTTCTTAAATCTTTTTATCAATTTCTTGTTTTAATTTATTTAGGAATTCCGAAATTTTAAGCGTTCCTAAATCTTTTCCCTCGCGGGTTCTTACGGAAATTGTTTTATTTTCAACTTCCCGCTTGCCTATTATACAAAGAAACGGGGCTTTTTGTAAAGTGGCGTCTCGTATTTTTGCTTGAAGCCGTTCACTTCTCGCGTCAAGCTCTGTACGAATATTTTCTTTTCTGAATTCTCCCAGCAGTTTTTCCCCATACGAATTTTGCTCATCCGTTATTGGAAGTATCATAACTTGCACCGGCGAGAGCCATAGGGGGAATGCTCCTTGTAAGTGTTCCGTTAATATTCCGATAAATCTTTCAAAGCTTCCAAATATTGCCCTGTGAATCATCACCGGTTTTTCAAATTCACCCTTTTCATTCACATATTTTAGGTCAAAAGCATTTTTTGAAGGCATATGAAAATCCAATTGTACAGTTGCCAGTTGCCATTCCCTACCCAAGGCGTCTTTAATATGCAAGTCGATTTTTGGCCCGTAGAATGCACCGTCGCCTTTTTTATTGCCCGCTTTTATGCCTTTTTTCTTTAAAACTTCTTCAAGGTCTTTTTCCGCCTTATCCCACATCTCATCTGTTCCTGCCCTTTGCTCGGGTCTTGTGGCAAACCTGAACTCGTATTCAAACCCGAAGTTTTTGTAAAAGGTAATCATCATGTCCAAAATATTCGATACCTCTTCGAAAATCTGACTCTCCCTGGCAAAAATATGGGCATCGTCCATAGTGAGTTGTCTTACCCGGAGTAATCCGTTAACTTCTCCCGACTTTTCTCTTCTGTGAAGTCTGCCGAGCTCGGAAAGTCTTAATGGAAGCTCCTTGTAAGTTCTCGGCCTGAACCTGTAAAGGATTGTTGACTCGGGGCAATTCATGGGCTTGAGAGTATAACTTTCGGGGTGTTTGTCGCTTTCGTCATCAGACAATTCCAGATTATACATATTATGTTCACCGAATTTTATCCAATGACCCGACTCTTTAAAAATTACGGAGTTGACCATTATCGGCGTTGATGTTTCGAGGTATCCCGCGTTTTCGGTAAGTTCCCTTATATATTTCTCCAGCTCTTTAAAAATTACCATTCCTTTGGGAAGCCAAAAAGGAGCGCCCGGCGCGTAATCATGGGTAAAAAATAATTCCAGTTCCTGTCCCAGTTGCTTGTGGTCTTTTAGATTAGGTTTATCCATTAAGATGTATTTTACCAATTATGCGGTATTTTGTATATATTTCTTATTATTTGGCAATTAATCCCGGATTTTTGTTTATGACAAATTCAATAACTCCCGCAACAAAATTTCCGATGTAAGGAATAAAATTTATGTTTTTGAGGATTAATCCTAAAAGTGAAACGACCAATGCAACGCCTATAACCGCCCCAAACGCCCAAGCGATGCCTCCTATGAAGTTGTTTATAATAAGCTGTTTTTTGCCCATGATTACGCGCCGG
>JAMDEE010000014.1 GCA_023487605.1 Patescibacteria group bacterium | reverse complement strand
TTAATATCGGGGATATCCTTCCCTTTGAAAAAATAAAAGCTGCCAGGTTTTGATTGCATCGGTTTTCACCTCCTTTGAGATAGCTATTCTAACTCAAAAGTGTTACCGATGTATCTCAGCCTACTCACTAACCTCTCTTAGCAACAACGTTAAGCCAATCACTGTCCAAATGTTTGAATTGTTTTCTGAATAAATAATCCCAGTTATCAATCTTTTCACCGGTGTACGATCCATAAAAACGAGTTTTTTTAAACCCGCAACTTTTAAGAATATCTGCAATATCCGCTTTTGTAATATAGGCAAGCAGCGTATTTCTTAGACCGTAGAATTTCCATCTCCTTCCGTCGAAATCAAAAATAGCTGAAGTTTTAAGAGTTGTTTTTTTTCTACTTCTGGAGGGATCATAAAACTCAACAAATGCATGCTCCTGGTAAACCTCACCTTTGGAAAACCTAAACTGTGAAAGCCTGTTTCTTTTATTAAAAACGTTTTCGTAATTTCTTATCTGAAAAACCATAACGGCTTTTTTTGACAGGACTTTAGACGTAAGCTTAATAATATCTTGGTATGTGTCCGGATTATGGCTTATGCTGTTTCCCATAAAAATAGCTGCCTCACACTGTTTGTCGGCTTTTAACACCGCGCCCTCGAATTCTCCCGAGTAAAATTTAATTCTTGATTTTACAACATCCGGCTCTTTCTCCAATCTTTTCTTTGCTTCCCTAACCATCAGTTCGCTTCTTTCAAAGGCGCAAACGTTAAACCCTTCCCTTGCAAGAGCTACCGTATGCATTCCTATCCCGCAACCGATATCAAGTATATTTTTAACTTTTTCTCTTTTTAAAATTTTAACAAGATCCGGAATTTCATGTGATATCCTTCTCTTCCAATCAATACTGATAAGGTAATGCTTTGAAAGCCAGTCGTTATACTCCTCGCTCTCTTCAATATTTAATCTTTCCCCGACCACCCCCCTAAAAATGTCCCCTTTTGAAATTATTCCAATTAGATTTCTTTTTTTATCAACGACTGGAAGCCTGCCTATTCTTTTAAGAATTAACATCGAATGAGCTCTTAAAAGAGGCGTATCTGCGTAGACAGTTGTGGGGTGTTTGCTCATTATTTTATTAGCCGGCAGAGATAAAATATCCGTAATCCTTTTTTCCATTGCTTCGAAATCGCTTGTATGAACTGGGTCTTCTACAAATTCTTCCATCGAGGGATGAAACCGGGAAAGTATATCCTCTTCGGTTATAAAACCGACAACTTTTTTTCCTTTGCAAACGGGAACTCCATTTATGCCGCGGCCGAAGATAAGACGGGAGATGTCTTTAACAGTGGTATCTGTAGTTACAAAGTCTACCTGTGTAGACATGACATCTGAAACTTTCATATCTAACACCTCTTTACGGCAGATTAATTTTAAAGGACTTTAATTAAACTTATTATAGCACAGCAAGTAAAGAGTAAGGTTATTTTTTATAACCTATATTATCGAGGACTAATCTCAGGGCTTCTTCCTGATTATAAGAATAAGTGTTTACGGTTAAATCGTAATATTTTTTATCCCAATAAACCCAACTCGGATCGCTGTTTGCATAAAGTCTTCTGAATTTCTCCAGGTTCTGTTTTTCTCTTTCCAAAATTTCAAATTTTGCCTGTTCCAGAGAAATTCCGTCTCTATTCATTAGCCTGTCTATCCTGATATCTGCTTTATCGTCGTCCTTCTCATCTCTGCAAACAACCAAAATTTTAAAAACGCCCTCTAGTCCCTGGGCGTCAAAACCTGCCAAATGGCTCTGGACAATATGGTGCTTTTCTTCCTTTAGCAGCTTCTTAATCATTTCCTCGTATTCCAGATCGAATTTATCCGGTCTTTGGCTTGAGTCAACAATGTTCTTCCCTAAACTTCGCATGGTTTCCCTGAATATTTTCCCCCCGTCCAAAACCTCCCAGCCTAACGCTTCTCCGAGTTTTAAAGCCAGAGTTGTTTTACCGGTTCCAATTCTTCCGGAAATAGTAATATTTCTAATGCCGGGAATATCTACAGGAGCTGTCATAAATTAGGAGCAGAAAGTTTATTACCAACCATTATTGTCTCCTCAACCAACCTGTTCGCATAACCGTATTCATTGTCGTACCAAGCAACTACTTTGACCAAATTTCCAATAACTTGAGTTAAGGAAAGGTCAACGATTGCTGAATAGGGATTGCCGATTATGTCGCTTGAAACCAAGGGGTCTTCTGTTGCCATAAGAATTCCCTCGAAAACCGGGTTTTGGATCTCCTGTTTAAAAACATTATTTACTTCATCTTTTGATGTTTCCCTTTTAAGAAGAAACGTAAAATCCGATAAAGAACCCGCGGGAACCGGTACCCTTATCGAAAGTCCCTGAAAAATACCCGAGAGTTCGGGCAAAGCCTTGGCGGCGGCAATTGTCGCGCCGGTTGAAGTCGGAATAATATTTAAAGCTGCCGCTCTTGCCCTTCTGTAGTCCTTGTGCCCTCCGTCCTGAAGCCTCTGGTCGGAGGTGTAACCGTGAACAGTTGTCATCATTGCTTTTTCAACACCGAAATGGTCCACCATAACTTTTGCCACGGGTGTTATGCAATTAGTGGTGCAGGAAGCGTTGCTGATTAAATTTTCTCCTTTGTAATTTTGCCCGTTAACCGATAAAACGTATGTGTTAATATCCCCCTCTTTTACGGGCGCCGACAAAACCGCAGCTTTTGCTCCGGCCTGGATATGGGATTTTAGTTTCTCCTCGGATGTAAAATGTCCGGTTGATTCAATGACAACGTCAACGTTTAAGTCTTTCCACGGGAGAAGCGTCGGGTCTTTTTCGCTGTAAACTGGAATTTTGGCCTTGTCTACGATTAAATATCCAAGAAGCTTGCTCGTAGACGGGTTTTGTTCTGCCTCCTGGTATGAAATCGGCCTGTCGAGTATTGGCCCATAAGTGGTATCGTACTTAAGAAGGTACATCCAACCCTTAATGTCTGTTGAGGAACCGGCGTTTATCGCAACAATATCTATATCCTGAAGAAATCTTTCCAAAACAACCCTGTGGGCAAGCCTTCCGATTCTTCCGTATCCGTTTATCGCAACACGCGTCATATAAATTTAGTATAAACCTGTTAAAAAAAACTGGCAAGGGGAATTTTATTTTTTTAAAATTTCTATTCCGGGAAGTTTCTCCCCCGCTAAAAATTCAAGCATTGCTCCCCCTCCCGTTGAAACAAAAGAAAATTTATCCAAAATATTTTTTTCCTTTAAGAATCCTAAAGTGTCTCCTCCGCCTACAATTCTATACGAAGAAAGGCTTCCCAAACCTTCGGCCAAAATATTTGTGCCTTTCTGATATTCCTCTTCTTCGATCAAACCCATCGGCCCGTTCCAAACTACTGTTTGCGCCGCCTGGCAAACTTGAAGAAAATTTTCCGCAGTTTTTTCGGTAATATCTTTTTTGTTTTCGGTTAAGTCGGCGACCAAAAGAATTGACTTTTTAGCTTTTATTTTTTCGTGCTGTACTTTTAACAATACTTTATCGTTTTCCGCTATTTCTCCTCCCACCAAAACATAGTCGGAAAATCCGTGCATTTTTTCTACCAAGGGGAGTTTTGTTTCAATTTTTGCTCCGCCTATAATCATTACCAACGGTCTTTTTGGGTTTTCTAAAACACGGGAGAGAGTGTCTACCTCTTCCAAAAGCCTGAATCCGGCAAAACGCGGAATGAGCTTTGCTACACCGACTATCGATGCATGCGCTCTGTGCGAAGAGGAAAAAGCATCGTTGACATAAATGTCGGCTATTGAGGCGAGTTTTTGAGAAAAAGCTTGTCCCGAGCTTGTCGAAGGATTTGCTTCTTCTTCTTTGTAAAACCTTAAGTTTTCAAGCAGAGAAACGTTGCCGGTAATTTCCCACCCTTTAAATCCCCCGATATCAACCCCTTTTAGCTCGCTGTGTATTTCAAGCTGGTTTTTTAACCACTCGGCAACAGGCCTTAAGCTAAATTCCGGCTCTTCGATTCTTAATTCCGAATTATTAAATCTTAACTTTGGCTTTGGCCTTCCCAGATGGCCTGCGATAAAAACATGAGCTTGATTTTTAAGAAGATATTCCAAAGTAGGTAGCCATGCTTTTAGCCTTGTCGTATCTTTAATTTTTCCGTTTTCCAAAGGAACATCCAAATCCGCCCTGAAAAAGACCTTTTTGTTTTTTACATCCTCATCTTTTATGCTTCTCAAGTTCATATATTCGGCAACCGCATTTAGTTACCAGCCAAACTGAGTGTAATTGGCTAAGTGCTAATGGCTAGTTTGTAAATTCCTGACAAAACATCTCACCGTAAATTCCGCCGTTTATAACTCCTATTCCCACCCTATGATAGTCGGACGACAAAATATTAGCTCTGTGTCCAGGACTTTGCATAAATCCGTTCATTGCTAAATCAACATTTGGTGCAAGAGCCAAATTTTCCCCGGCATAAGTATAGCTGATGTCTGCCTGAGCCATCCTGTCGAAGGGAGACAAACCTTCGGGAGTATAGTGAGAAAAATAACCTCGCCTAAACATATCCTCGCAATGCGCACGGGCCAGTTGCTGAAGTTTGTCCCAAGCCTCAAGCGGAGCAATTCCCCTTGAGGTCCTTTCCTGATTAACCATTTCAAACATTTTATTTTCGGCCTGATAATCTATGCTGAAATTACTGATCTTAAAGTTCAAATTAACAATTTCGTTGCTTTGCGGTTCAACGGTTAAAAACGCCAGTGACTCGTTGACTGCTCCGCCAAAAACCATGTTTAAATCCTTTGCCAGCCCTTGGGTGTTGGTAACTAAAACACTGCCTATTTTTGACGAAGAAACCGAATTTTTCAAAAAAGGCGAGACCGGCAAGATAATTATCATTGTTAAAATAAAAGCCAAAAGCAAAATCCCCGATAAAACAGAAGGGAATACTCCGAAAAAACTGTTTAGTTTTTTAACAGGTTCGGGCCGTGAAGAAAACTCCGTAAAAAGAGGTAGGACCAAAACAAGATGCTTTAAAATAAAATTAATAATTATTTCGGAAAAAAAAGCTACAATAAAAAACCCTATCGCGTTTGCAAAACCGCCGGGTATCGAAAAAACCTTAAAAATCAAATTGCCGATAAGCCCGTAAAAAGTCAACCCCAAGAAAAATGAAACGACAAAACTTATAAGGTCCAGAAGTGCAGCAAGAAAACCTAACGCATAACCTTCAAAAGCATAAAAAATAAGAACGACAATTATTGCCAAGTCTACCCAGTTTAAGCCCAAGTTGGGTATCGATAAGGAAGAAAGTATAGTATTAATATCCATTTGCGTTAATCTATTATATAAAATCTTTTATAAGTTGTCAGCTCGTAAATATAATGGTATTATATGCTTTGTGACAAAATCCCCGAAAAAACTATTAAAAATTTATAAGAAACATTTTCAGAGAAACAATTTAATAATTGTTTTACTTTTCGTTCTTTTTTGTGCAGGTTTTTATTGGGCAATACTAAAAGACCTGCCTTCTCCCACAAAATTAAGCGGCACTTCCGAACCTCAGTCAACATTAATTTATGACAGAAACGGAAAATTGCTCTACAACATTTACGACAAAAAAAACCAGATATTTGTTCCCTTATCGAGTATCCCTAAATTTATGCAGGAAGCTACAATCGCTATTGAAGATAAAAGTTTTTACCAACATGGTGCAATAGACATAAGGGGCATAGCCAGGGCGGCCGTTTCCATACTTTTGCATCAGCAAATTCAGGGGGGTTCAACATTGACGCAACAGCTGGTTAAAAATAGTCTTCTGACGCAACAGCAGACAATTCCAAGAAAAATAAAAGAAGTAATTTTGGCCTACGTAACGGAATTTCTTTACTCAAAAAATCAGATTCTGGAAATGTACTTAAATCAAATTCCCTACGGCGGCACTGCTTACGGCGTTGAAGCCGGTGCGGAAACTTATTTCGGAAAACACGCAAAAGACTTGGATTTGGCCGAGAGCGCTCTTTTGGCCGGCCTTCCCCAGGCCCCAACCGAATATTCTCCGTTCGGTTCGCATCCCGAACTCGGCAAACAGAGGCAAATTGAAGTACTCCAGGCAATGGAACAACAGGGATATATTACCAAAACCCAGGAAGAGCAAGCGGCAAACGAAACATTGAATTATAAAAAAATCTCCAATTCAATCGAGGCGCCCCATTTTGTGCTTTATGTCAAAGACCTGCTTATGCAAAAATACGGGGAGAAAATGGTCGAAGAAGGAGGCTTAAGAGTAATAACGAGCCTTGACTTAAACATCCAAAATCTGGCGCAACAGGCCGTTGCCGACGAAGTCAACGCTCTTCCAACCTATTACCATGTCACCAATGGCGCAGCTTTAGTAACCGACCCGGCGACAGGTGAAATTTTAGCAATGGTCGGAAGTAAAGATTATTTTAACACTGCTATAGACGGAAATGTAAACATTACAACGTCTCTAAGGCAACCCGGTTCGTCGATAAAACCAATAAACTATGCAGTAGGACTGATGAAGGGATATACTGCTGCTACAGCTTTTATAGACCAGCCTATTTGTTTTCCCGACCAGGGAGGACAAAACTATTGTCCGCACAATTACGACCACAAATGGCATGGCCTTGTCCAAATGCGCTATGCTTTAGGAAACTCCATCAACATACCCGCAGTAAAAATGCTCGAATTAAACGGCTTACCGGCCATGCTTGCGACTGCTTCCGCAATGGGAATAACCACATTTAATCAGCCT
The DNA here is from genome assembly GCA_023487605.1 of Patescibacteria group bacterium. Lineage (GTDB taxonomy): Bacteria > Patescibacteriota > Microgenomatia > Levybacterales > UBA12049 > JAMDEE01. The sequence goes on along the minus strand of JAMDEE010000014.1, from coordinate 11,490 downwards.
CAGGACTACGGCTTGTCGCTGACTTTGGGAGGCGGGGATGTAAGAATGACGGATATGGTAACCGCTTACGGAGTGTTTGCAAATGGCGGGTATAGAATAAATTTGCACCCCATACTCAAAGTAACAGACAAAACAGGAAAAGTTCTGGAACAATACAATCCTCCGCCAAGCCCGATATTCGGCCAGAAAATTCTCCCCGATGGAGTAGCTTTTATCATCTCTAACATTTTATCCGACAACTCGGCAAGGGCCATGGAGTTTGGGGACAATTCACCGCTTAGAATTGCCGGCCAGGTAGTATCGGTTAAAACCGGCACGACCAACGATCTTAGGGATAACTGGACAATCGGCTATACCCCCTCCTACGTTGTGGCTGCCTGGGTAGGCAACGACGACAACTCCCCCATGAGCGGAGTTGCTTCCGGAATAACCGGAGCGGCTCCTATTTGGCACGATATTATGGCTTCTCTTCTTAAAGGAAAAGATCAACAGACCATCGCCCAGCCGCCGGACGTAATCCAAAAACAAGTCTGTGCCGACACCGGGCTTTTACCGCCTCCGGCCGGAAGCGGAGCAACCTGTCCGACAAGATTTGAGTACTTCATTAAAGGAACCGAGCCTAAAATGAGTCAGCCAACCGCTTCCGACGTTCAGGTAGATAAAACAACACAGGATTTACCGACCAAAGGACAAACAAATAATTTGGAGACAAAAAGCGAAGTCGTTTATACTGACCCGACAGGAGATAAATTCTGCCTTACCTGCCCGCACCCGGAATTGAATGCGAGCCCTTCACCTACGCCGGCACCCTAATACCAATATTGCCTCTTTCCAAGTAAATACACCTATAGTATAATTTGCGCACTTATCTCTGCCTTTTGCTATGAAATTAGTTATCGATATTATCGTACTCGTCTTGAACCTGTTTATAAAAATAGGCGATTTTGTTCTTTGGCTATTCAATCTGCTGATGCAGGCAATAAAAATGCCGGTAAATTATGCCAAAGAAAAATTTGGCAAATTAAAAAAAATTTCGAAGAAAGAGAAACAATATATATCCGGGCGCTTTGCTTTTAAAAAGAAAGAACCCGTCAAGCCCGCTAAACCTTTGATAAAATTAACTCTGCCTAAAATTAGGGTCACACTTCCCCCAATCAGATTCAGTTTTCAGGTTAAGCTAGGCAAAAAAAGAGGCAGGCCTTCAAAAAAACAAATCACGGTATATAAAAAACCGCATCTTATAAGGCTCAGGATAAAATATTTTTTTGTCGGCACTTTTTTTTCCCTGGTCTTTATATTTTTACCGCTTGTGTTTTTGGTATTTGTAGATAACCTTCCAAGCCCTTATGAATTGTCCAACAGTGAAATTTCCCAAACAACAAAAATATACGACAGGAATGGCGTTCTTCTTTACCAAATATACGCAAACGAAAACAGAACATTGGTTCCTCTAAGCAATATTCCCCAAAATTTAATTAACGCCACAATCGCCATTGAGGATAAGGATTTTTACCATAATCCCGGCTTTGATATAAATGCAATTATAAGGGCTGCCTACGCAGACCTTCGCGGACAACCTATACAAGGGGGTTCGACCATTACCCAGCAGCTTATAAAATCGACGCTCTTAACCCCAGAAGTCTCCATTGAAAGGAAAGTTAAAGAGATAATACTTGCATTTTGGGCAGAAAGAATTTATACCAAAAACCAAATACTCGATATGTATTTTAACCGTGTTCCCTACGGCGGAACTTCCTGGGGCGTTGAGGCCGCATCCGAAACCTACTTCGGCAAAGACGTCAAAGACTTGGATTTGGCACAGAGCGCTTTTTTGGCGGGAATGCCCCAGGCACCGACAACTTATTCTCCCTACGGAGAAAATCCCAACCTTTGGAAACAAAGACAAAAAGACGTTTTGCAAAGAATGGAACAGCTCGGATATATAACAAAGAATCAGGAACAAAATGCATTAAGCGAAACGCTTACGTTTTTACCTCCCCAGGTGCCCATACACGCTCCCCATTTTGTAATGTATGTTAAGAATCTGCTGATACAAAAATACGGACTGGCTATGGTTGAAAAGGGAGGACTAAACGTAATCACCAGCCTGGATTTAAGGACTCAGGACATGGCGCAAAATATCGTATCAACCGAAGTTAATAATGATTATATTTACAGTTTGACAAACGGCGCTGCTCTTGTAACAAATCCCAAAAACGGAGATATTTTGGCTATGGTCGGAAGCAAGGACTACAATGACCCGAACGGAGGCAACGTAAACGTAACAACAGCTCTTCGTCAACCCGGTTCTTCTATAAAAGTAGTTACCTACAGCGCGGCTCTTTCCCAGGGGTTTACGGCAGCAACGCCTATTCTCGATTCTCCCGTTGCTTACGCCTCGGCAGGCGCACCTACCTATGCTCCGGTAAATTACGACGGAAAATTCCACGGATTGGTAACCTTAAGGCAGGCTCTGGCAAATTCAATCAATATCCCTGCGGTAAAAACTTTGAATCAAATAGGTGTTGCAACCATGGTTAATCTGGCTAAAAAAATGGGGATAACCACCTGGGGCAGTCCTTCGCAATACGGACTAGCCATTACTCTGGGTGCGGCAGACGTAAAAATGACCGATATGGCAACCGTCTACGGAACTCTTGCTAATCTGGGAGATAGAGTTGACCTTAATCCGATACTTAAAGTTACCGATGCGGAAAATAATGTTTTAGAGGAAAAAAGCAATGTTGCGGGAACGCCCGTACTCGATCCGGGAATTGCCTATGTTATTTCCAACATACTTTCCGACAACCAGGCGCGTTCGATGGAATTCGGACCAAATTCACCTCTTAATATACCGGGGTACACGGTTTCCGTAAAAACAGGCACCTCTAACGATTTTAGGGATAATTGGACAATCGGTTATACGCCGGACTATGTTGTAGCGGTATGGGTTGGGAATAATGACAATTCCCCAATGAACGGGCTGGCGTCTGGAATAACAGGAGCGGCACCAATTTGGCATCAAATCATGGCCAGCCTGTTGTCCGGAAAACCAAACCAACCCGAACCAGTGCCTTCGGATATAATTGCTAAATCTTGTCTTGGCAAAACAGAGTACTTTGTAAAGGGAACGGAAAACTCCGTAAATTGCACCCAGTTGGCAACCCCAAGCGCAACTTTGGTAAAACACTAACTCCTAGCGGATTTTGGAAAGAAGATTTTGATAATTATCAAAAGGGTTTCCTTCAAACAAAAAACTTGTTGTGACAAAACGCTCTACTCCTGCATTGAATGCTTTGACAATTGACAAGTCGTCTATTCCACCGTCAATTTCAACGGGAATCGGCATTTTTTCTTTTATTTTTTTAACCTTTTCCAAAACTTCCGGTACAAAACTTTGTCCGGAAAATCCCGCCCTAACTCCCATCACAAGTACACAATCTAAATCCTCTAAGTTTACCTTAAGATTGTCAAACGGAGTATCGGCATCTAAAACCAGACCGACCTCTCCGTAAAGCTCTCCTTTGGCAACAAACTCTTCCTGAGAAGACATTTTTTCTATATGGCCCAAAAATCTTTTAAAACCCGAGGCGGCAAAAGGCTCAAGATAATTAACCGGGTTTTCGACCATCAAATGCACTTCAAAAAAAAGGGCTTGCCCTGACGAAGGAAAGGTGTATTTCTCAAACGGCTTAGGGTCTAAAAATGTCGTATTTGGGGCAAATTTACCGTCAATAATGTCTATATGAATTATTTTGGCAAAATCTTTGACTAATTCTATTTTTTTTTCAATCTCCGAAAAATCTTTTTCCAAAATTCCGGGAATAATATCGTGCATATTTATTTTTGATGCTGGACAATGGAAACCGGAAGTTGGATTTTGAAATTAGAAGTTAGGCTTCAAACCTCCATTCTCCAGCTTCAAGTTCTAATTTTGAGCTTCTATTGTCTATTCTCAATGTCTTCTATTTCTTCTATTCTCCTTTTGTGCCTTTCTTCCCCGGAAAACGGGGTTTCCAAAAATATTTTCACCAAAACCTTTGCTTTTTCTAGAGTCTCGAACTCCGAGCCCAAAGATAAAATGTTTGCGTCGTTATGTTCTCTTGAAAGTCTTACGTTTTCCTCCGAAAAGCCCAAAACAGCCCTGATGTTTTTAAATTTATTGGCAACTATTTCCTCCCCTGCCCCCGACTTCCCAAAAATTATTCCTTTTGAATCGGGGTTTTCGGATACTTTTTCCGCTGCTTTGGAAATAAATTCCGGATAATCGTCGTCTTTTTCAAAAGAAAAAGCTCCGCTGTCTTCGACATCATAATTCTGCTCGGAAAGATATTTTTTAATCTCCTCTTTTAATTTAAATCCCGCATGATCGGCTGCCAAATAAACCTTCATAAAATTAAGCGTATAGAAAATATCATATCGCGTTTAGTTAACTATACCCCATAAGCTAAACGCTGACAACTGATTTTATTGTCCTATTATAACCAAAGCGTCTTCGGAAGCGCTGTCGGAAAGATCGGCCGAGGTTGTGCCGATTGTATAATTAAATCCCAAATCTTTTTCCAAAAGGCTTAAATAATCACTGTCTGCGGCTTTGACCCGGATAAAAATGTTTGTGTAATTAAAATTATCCGCGTTACCTGTTGAAACTACATTATACCCAAGGCTTTTGAGATAATCCGCGGCTTTGCCTGCAGCTCCTGCCGTTCCGCTCCCGTTTTCAACGCTAACGTTAAGTTTGCTTCTGTCGAGTCCCGTTGCGCTGTCAACCGGATTAATGCTGGGTTTGGGCGTTGGCGTTGGAGTTGAAGAAGGAGACGGGGACGGACTTTCGGAAACTGTTGGCAAAGGAGAAAAAGTTTCCGCGGGAGAAGCAAAAGGCGTTGGCGTTGGCACTGACTGCTTATTTCCCTTACCCTGTAAGCGGAAAAGTATTGCGGCCAGAATAACCAAAACAACAAAAACAATCAATACGACAGTTTTTTTAGGAAGCCTTTTTGGCGGCCTTGCCGGAGTAAAGGTTTGTGGAATATCCTGAAACTGGTTTTCTTCCATACCTTGCTTAGCGAATAATACCACCTCTTAACACATTTGGCAAACCCCGGGCGTTTTATTGTCTGGTATAATAAAAGCTGATGAAAAAATTCCTCTTTTTACTGTTTTTAATAATGTTTACGGGTCTGGGAATCGCCCTAATTCCGAGTTCAAAAGCCCAGGACGCAAGCTGTGATATGTCGAATGTTGAAAGCGCCTGCAGCGGAACCAACGGGTTCAGTTCATCCTGCAACGACTTGCTTACAAGATGCGAATCAAGCATAAGCCAGGCTCTTCAGGATTCTATAAATGCGACTGCGCCTCTTCAGTCAAGGCTCGACAGTCTGAATTCACAAATACAGGGAATAAGAGATACGGTCGCAAAAATCGAGGACAGTTTAACCGTGAAAAAACAAAATATCGACCAGGGTTACGCGAATTTGGCAAAACAGCAGGAAATTCTGGACGCAACCATCAGAGACTACTACATAAAATCTTATTACAATTCTCCGCTTGTTATATTTTTATCCTCGGCAACTGCTTCCCAGTTTACTCAAATTTTGGGCTACCAAAGAGCAAATGCAGACAGGGATAAGGCAATAATAGAAAACATTGCCCTGACTATACAGGATTTGGAAACTCAAAAAGCAGAGCTTCAAACCCAGGAAGCACAACTGACGGCCCTAAAAACAAATCTTGACCAACAGACGGCCCAATTAAATACAATTGTTTCGGGAGCAAAAGCTTATCAGGCAACTCTATCCAATCAACTGGCTTCGCTTAATTCCATCCAACAGTCAATTATTGCAGCAAAACTCGCCGGCTTAAATATTCCTTTGACCGCGTATGCAGGCCTTGGCGGAGGGTGCTCAAGCGACATCAGCCCTTACAAAGACCCCGGCTTTTCGGGTACCAAATTCGGGTTTTTTACTTATGGTGTTCCCAACAGGGTAGGACTTAACCAATATGGCGCCTTAGGAAGGGCACAGGCGGGACAAAGCTATCAGGATATACTTAACGCCTATTACCAAAATATCCAGTTTACAAATATCGACCCCAATACTCAAATTACCGTAAACGGAACAAATGACTATGGCGAATCTTTTAATAACCAACAAATGAGTATTGAAGACTATGTAAAACATCTTTACGAAATGCCTTCAAATTGGCCTGCTCAATCCCTGGAAGCCCAGGCCATTGCGGCGCGTTCTTACGCTATGGCGGCAACGAATAACGGAGCGAGTGCTATCTGTCCCAACCAGCACTGCCAGGAAGTTAAAACCGAAATAAACGCCCAAAGTTGGCAGGATGCCGTTGACGCGACAAAAGGGATAATCATGACAAGCGGCGGATCCCCTATAAAAGCATGGTATTCGTCTACTCACGGCGGCTACGAATTTTCTTCCTCGGACATTGGCTGGAGCTCAACCCCCTATACGAAAGAGATGCAGGATACGGCTTCAACCGCAAACAGTTTTTCCGATTTAAGCAGCAACGCCTATGACGGTCCAAGTCATGCAAACTCTCCTTGGTTTTATTGCGACTGGGGTTCAAGAAGCCAGTATAACGGCACTGCCTGGCTACAATCCTTTGAAGTTGCCGATATAGTCAATGCCATACTTCTTGCGCAAAAAGACTCAAGCACGGTAAATCACCTATACCAAACCGATAAACCCAACCCTGCCGGAACCGATACCTGGAGTGCCGACCAGGTTAGGCAAGAACTGCAAAGCAGGGGAATAACTCCGTTTAATTCGATAAGTAACATCTCCGTATCGGCAAATTTCGGCTCCGGAAATGTAACCAACGTATCGGTTACCGGAGACGCCGGAACGGTAAATATCAACGGCTCGGACTTTAAAAACTACTTCGACTTAAGAGCGCCTGCCAATATCCAGATTGTGGGACCGATGTATAATATAGAACAGAGATAATGAGCGGTATGACCAAAAGGAGTCTATGCCTGATATTTTTGTAGCACCGACCCAAAATCCTGCCGCAAAAATTAACACCTTGCCCCAAAAACCGACTGTGCCCCAAGCCAATACTCCTTTCTTGCCGAATTCAAGAAATACATCTGCATCAGAAATACCGGACACGGATTTCCATATCAGAAGCCATATTCATCTTTTTGCATCTTTGTGCAAAAACCCTTTAGGAGTAACTTTCCAAAACCAGGGGCTAAATGAAAGAGTTCTGCTTTTTGTCCGCAAAGACTTCGTAACCAATTTCCCATGGATAGCTATCGCCTCTATTTTATTTTTTGTTCCATCGCTGTTCCCTTTCTTTGGAAAAACAATGAATATCCAGCTAACATCCCTGCCTCTCAAATTTTTTCTCTACTTTATTTTTTCCTATTACCTTTTTTTGCTTATTTATGTTTTTGTTAACTTTATCGACTGGTATTTTAATATTGCCTTAATAACCAACGTTAGAGTGATCGAACTTTCGTTTTCGGGTATTGTCTATAAAGATGTATCGGCAACCAAAATTGACTTACTGCAAGATGTAAGTTTTTCCCAAATCGGGGTTTTAAGAACTGTGTTTGATTACGGTGACGTTCTGGTGCAGACCGCCGGAACGCTTGAAAATTTTACTTTTAAAGCCGTTCCCGAACCCGAAAATATCGTAAATTTTGTAGAGGATTTAATCGGAAAGGAGGAAAATGTTTAATTTTTTTCTTTTTTTCGATTTAAACTCTATGGCAATTATGATAAAAATTATTTTCTTGATTTTTATTTTTATGGCTGTTGTTTTTATGGCTGTTGTTTTCAAACAGGTCCTTTCGCTAAATACCATCGTGGACGATAAAAACGATTCGTTTATCTTAAAAGAAATAGCGCTTATCCTCCTGATTTTATGCGTTTCGCTTTTTTTGACAGCAATTGTTATACTATAAAGTGATGCCGGAAAATAATATTGCTTTTGCCAAAATAGTTGCCAATCCGACCGCCTACTCTTGGTCGCAGGCTTATAATGCGGGCAGGCTTTTTGCGGTAATATCTTTGGAAAAAAACGAGGAGGGAGTTGAAGAAAACGACACCCTGAAAGCCTTGGGCAAAGAAATTTTAGACAGCCTCGAAAATGAATATTTTAGTCTCGAAACAAAAGATTTGGAATCAATAAAAAATGCCGTTTTGGTAACCTCGAAAAAAATCCCCGAAGATGTTTTTTGCTCTTTTGTAATTTGTGCAATTGTCAATAATATTTTATACGGTTTTGTTTTGGGTAAAGGCAGAATCGATTTAGAAAGGGAAGAGAAATTGGGCACAATCCTGGAGGTTAAAGAAAGTCCTTCCTCCGGAGCTAAGGCAGTTTCGGGATTTTTACAAAAAGACGACACAATTGTTCTCCAGACACAGCAGTTTGCCGAACTGATTTCAACCGACGACCTTGCTTCATCTCTTGACCATCAGCCGCCAAGCGAAATCGCCGAAACCCTTGCCCCAAAAATCCACGGACACGATAAGCAATCCGGAGCGTCTGCAATAATAATTACCTATAAAACCCCCGAGGAACAAAACAAAGAAACAGTCGAGCCGGTGTTGGAAACCGAAATAGAAAAAGAGGAAACAAGCCCAGTTGAAAAAATAGAAGATCTGCCTCGGGCCCCTGTTGAAGTTTCATCCTCCAGGTCCTTGCCTAAAATAACAAATTTTATCCCACTTATCCTGGGTAAAATTAAAATACCCAAAATTCAGGGAGTTAACCATTCCAAAAAGCTCTATTTAACCGTTGCCGTTATAATCGCGGTGATTTTTGTCGTCAGCGCTTTCTTGGCTGTTAAAAAACAGAATGATGCCAAAACAGCGGCTCTTTTTAACCGGATTTATCCTTCGGCCCAGAAAAAATACGACGAAGGCGAAAGCCTTTTGAGCCTTAACCAAAATGCCGCCTACCAAAGTTTTATAGCGTCAAAGGATATTCTTGAAAACGGGAAAGCAAAATTCCCTGCAAAATCAACCCAGGAACAGCAAATTATTGCCTTGCTGCAAAAAGTAAATCAGGCGATCAGCGCCTCTTCGGGCGTGACTTCGGCAAACGCTCAAAGCGTTGATTCAAGCGTAAGCAGTCTTTTATCCGTCGAGATAAAATATCCAAACGCCACCTATTTTGCCCAGGATGACAGCAATATTTATTTTGTGGATTCAAACGGCGTTTCTTCGGTAGCCAAGTCCGGCGGAACTCCAAAAGTAATTATTAAATCTTCCGACTTACCTACGAATATTGGAGGACTGGGGGTTTACTACGGCAATATTTATGTTTTGGACAAATCGGGAAAACAAATAGATAAATTTGTTGCTACTTCCGGAGGATTTGCAAATACCAATTATTTTGCAAGCGGCGTGTCTCCCGACCTATCAAACGCAGATTCAATAGCAATCGACGGTTCAATTTGGATTTTGTTTAGCGACGGAACAATAGAAAAGTTTACAAGAGGTACGGAAGACAACTTTACCATAACAGGACTTACCAAAGGGTTTTCAAACCCCATAAGAATCGCAACAGACTCCACCTTTAGTAATATTTATATTCTCGACAAAGGAAATTCCAGAATTGTGGTTTTGGATAAAAGCGGAAATTATAAAGCCCAATACCAGGCCGATATCTTAAAAAATGCCACGGATTTCGAGGTTTTGGAAAGCAGTAATAAAGTTTATGTCCTCTCCGGCGGCAAGGTCTATAAAATAGACTTAAAATAAACCCCGCTTTCAAGCCAACGCAGAGTAAATTGCCATTTAGCCTCTTTTGAAGTATCATTGTGGTATGAAAATTACAAACAGAAAAGCATTTTACGATTACGAAATTTTAGACCGCTTTGAGGCCGGTATTAATTTATATGGACAGGAGGTAAAAGCAGTCCGTCTGGGACAGGCCGACATAACCGGAAGCTTTGTTAGGATAATCGGCAGCGAAGCATATTTGGTAAATGCCAAAATATTCCCCTACCAAAATGCAAGAACCGAAGATTACGATGAAAGGCGGACAAGAAAATTACTTCTCCATAAAAGCGAACTTATTGCCTTAAAATCAAAAACCGACGGCTCAAATTTATCCCTGGTTCCGGTTTCATTATATTTCAAGCACGGATTTATAAAACTTGAGGTGGCTTTGGGAAAAGGCAAGAAAAAGTACGAAAAAAGGGAAGCCATTAAAAAAAGAGATATAAAAAGACACATCGAGCAAGAACTGTCCTCGTAATGCCAATAAAAAAACCCTGAACGCTATGTCAGGGTTTGTGTGGAGATGTCCGGGAATGGCCCGGAGTCCAAGAAAACATTTGAAAAACATCTACAAGCTTATTCGATTTTTAAAAGTCGCTTTATTCTTTTCCAGTCGAAAGGAATAAATAAAACCTAGATTATAAATTCGATAAGGAACTAATCAGCCTCCTTATTAATTCTTAGGCTAAGTTTATGCCCAAAATATTCCACCTAAGAAGAACATAATGGACATCCTTCAAGCTGCTTAAGCAGAAAGTGCAAAAGCGGGTTGACGGAAACTGAATGCATCAGCAAAAGCCGCTACACCAGTTTTAAATGCGTTTTTAGCATTTAATTTTTGATTATGTTTTACGGCTGTTAATCAAAGCCGGCTTGCAGTTTTTAAAGTGCGAATCTTGTCGATGCAATGCATCCCCAATTGAAATGCATTATACCACTATATTACACAAGATGTCAAGTTTAATTTAGCTTCAGCTTAGCCTCAGGCTTTATTCAAGTTTTTTACTAATCCCGAGCCAAAGTTAAGCCGATTACTCTTTTTGCTCCGCTTCTTTTTAGAACATTAGCGGCCTCTAAAAGAGTCGAGCCTGTTGTTAAAACATCATCAATTAAAAAGATGTTTTTATTTTCCAACAGGCCCACAAAACCCCTTTTTATCAGAAACGCACCTTTTACATTTTCCCGCCTTTGTTTTTCGGTTAAGTTAACCTGAGAAGACGTATTTTTCCCTTTTTCCAAAATACCTAAAAACTTGAGGTTAAATCTTTTTGCAAGCTCAAAAGATAAAACTTCTGCCTGATTGTATCCCCTTTTTCTGAGTTTTTCCTTAAATATGGGTACGGGAACAAAAACCTGTCCACCTGCAGGCAGGGCTATCCTCAATTCCCTGTTGAAGTTTTCGTTTTGGATCAGACTTTCGTAGAAAAGGTCTGTTAAAAACGTTTTCAAATCTTTAAGATATGGTTTGTATTTAAAGCTGTAAATCAACTTTTTTGCGGTTTTATTGTAAGACAGGGCAGAAAAGCATCCGTCAATCGTATATTTACTGCAACAGTTGGGATGGGTTAAGCCGTTAAAAGAAGGCTTTTTACAAACAAGGCAAAGGGACTTGGTATCGAAAGACAGATAAGAAAAGCAGTTTCCGCAAAGATATTCTCCCCCGTCCTTACAGACAACGCACCTTTTCGGATATATGAAGTCGAGCAACCCCATACTAGATACTATATACCAA
>JAMDEE010000018.1 GCA_023487605.1 Patescibacteria group bacterium | reverse complement strand
CGTTATCTATAACAACACCCGCGTTGTCGGAAAATCTAATATAAGAACCGTCTGATCTTCTGCGCTCTTTTTTTGTTCTTACAACAACTACCTTTACCATTTCACCGTCTTTAACCGTTCCTGTTGGAATTGCCTGTTTTACCACACACTGAACTATATCCCCCAAATAACCGAATTTCCTCTTTGAACCCCCTATTATTCGTGTTACCGAAAGAGATTTTGCTCCCGAGTTGTCAGCGACATGTAAAATTGTTCTTGTCTGTATCATTTTTTATCCCCCATTTTTTCTAAGACTTTAAAATTCTTTTCTTTAGATAAAGGACGAGTCTCCGCCAACATAACCGTATCTCCAACAGACAAAAGCTTATCCCCGCAGTCTGCTTTATATTTCTTATTTTTAGTTACAATCCTACCGTATAAAGGATGGGGACTCTTCCTCGTAACTTTAACGATTACTGTTTTGTTTTTCGGCAGAGAAATAACTATACCTTCAATTTTTTTCATCAGAATTCCCCCTTTCATTCATAAATGTCATAATTTGAGCTATTTTCTTTCTTGTCATAAAAATAGAACGTTTTTCTTTTAGTTTAGATTGAGCATGCTGAAACCGTAGAGACAAAAGACTACTGCGTGCCTCCTTAAGTAGTGTTTCCAGCTCTTTTTTTGTTTTTAATTTTAATTCTTTCTTTTCTTTTGTTTTCATATAATTCTATTCTTTTTCTGTAATTCTGGTTTTTACCGGCAGTTTATGAGATGCCAATACCAAAGCCTTTAGGGCAACCTCTTTAGAAATGCCTCCCATTTCAAAAAGCATTCTTCCCGCTTTAACACAAGCTACATATTCGTATACGTCTCCTTTACCGCTGCCCATTCGTGTTTCCGGCGGCTTTTTGGTTATTGGTTTATCCGGAAATATTCTTATCCAAAGCCTTCCGCCTCTTTGCGTATAGTGGGTAATCGCACGTCTGGCGGCCTCTATTTGCCTGCTCGTAACCCAGCCGCTATCCAAAGACATTAATCCATATTCTCCAAAGGATACACTGGTCCCGCTATGAGCGTTGCCTTTAATTCTTCGTCTCTGCTGTTTTCTGTATTTTGCTCTCTTTGGTACTAACATAATCAAAATGAGAAATGAAAGTTGAGAGGTGAGAAATATTTTTCATTTCTCATTTTTCACCTCTCATTTCCTCTCGCCTTTGTTTATCCAAACTTTAATCCCTATATATCCTTTTTTTGTCAAAGCGGGAAAACTGGCAAAATCTATTTTTGCCCGTATTGTAGACAAGGGAACTGTACCCAGTTGTATCTTTTCTCGTCTGCCAATCTCGGCTCCGGCTATTCTGCCGGATAGCAAAATTCTTACTCCGTTTGCTCCCGCATCCATTACTCGAGAAGAAGTCTGTCCCAATATCCTTTTATACGGTAATCTTCTATTAAGTGAATCTGCTATGTTTCTTGCTACCAAATACGCATCTAAATTAGGTTCTTTAACTGGTTCTATTCTTATATCCATTTTTGGCGGCGTGTTGGTTTTTAAGATTAATAACTTCTTTAAATCATCCAAGCCCGTTCCTGATCTGCCAATGACGATTCCGGGTCTTGAAACATAAGCGATTATTTTTATGCTGTTTATTGATCTTTCAATATCAACCTTAGCTACTCCCGCATGCTTCAGATTTTCCATTAAAAAACTTCTGATCTTGTAATCCTCTAAAAGCGTGCGCTTATAATTTTTTTCACTAAACCACCGGCTGTTCCAATTATACAAAGTGCCTAATCTTAAAATGTGTGGGTTAACTTTTTGTCCCATAATCAAAATGAGAAATGCGAGTTGAGAGTTGAGAAATATTTTTCATTTCTCATTTTTCACCTCTCATTTCCCCTCCCTTCTCTTCCAGTATTATTTTAAGGTGACTGCTTCTTTTCTTGTAAGGATGCGCTCTCCCTCGTGTTGAAGGATGAAATCGCTTTAACGACGCTCCTTCTAAAACCTCTATGCTTTTTATATAAAGATTCTCTTTCTTCAATTTTGAATTGCTGACTGCATTAGCTATGGCGCTTTTTAAAGTTTTCATAATAATCAACGCTCCTCTTTTCTTGATAAGCGTTAACTTATTAATAGCCTTTTCGGCCATCAAACCTCGCAAAGAATCTGCTATCAACCGAAGTTTCCTTGGACTTATTCTTAATGATTTACCTTTAGCTTCTATTTCCATATCTTTAATCCTTAATCATTCATCATTAATCATTACTTATGTTTTAGATATTTCTCGCGCCACAACTCTACCATGACTTCTAAAAAGTCTTGTCGGTGCAAATTCGCCCAAACGATGTCCAACCATACCTTCCGACACGAAAACATTGACAAAAGTCCGGCCATTATGGACAGCAAACGTATAGCCTACAAATTCAGGGGGAATCTGGCTTACCCTTGACCAAGTTTTTATAGGAGTTTTGTCTCCGCTATTTCCCCTAAGCACTACTTTTTTAATTAATTTTTGGTCTGTAAATGGACCTTTTTTTGCCGATCTTGACATAACTCGAAAATGAGAAATGAGAGTTGAAAGGTGAGAAATATTTTTCATTTCTCATCTTTCATCTTTCAACTCTTATCCCTTCCTCCTTTGTAAAATATATTTATTAGAATATTTGTTGACTCTGCGAGTTTTACCCACTGCTTTTCTTCCCGCGTAAGTTTTAGGAGTGGTCATACCAATACCGCTTCTGCCTTCTCCGCCTCCATGCGGATGAGATCTGGGATTTTGAGCCACACCTCTTACTGTCGGACGAATTCCCATATGGCGCTTCCGTCCTGCTTTAGCAAAAAATTCGTTTTTCCACTCAAGATTACCTAACTGTCCGATAACAGCAAATCCTGCGCCTCTGACTTTTCTTATCTCACCGGAGGGAAGCTTAAGGTGAACAAATCCTCCCTCCCTAGCCTGAATTACTGCGGATGAACCAGCACTTCTTGCTAGTTGTCCTCCTTTACCAGGAGTAAGTTCGATACTATGTACTAGAGTTCCTAAAGGCAGGGAATTAAGCGGCGCGCAGTTCCCAATTTTTATTTCTGCTTCTTCGCCCGAAACAACAACATCATTTATTTTAAGTCCTTCGGGCTTTAGTATATACCTTTTTTCTCCGTCTGTATAGGAAATTAAAGCTATGTCGCATGTCCTATTCGGATCATACTCTAAAGCGATAACTTTGCCTTCTATGCCCAATTTATCCCTTTTAAAATCTATAGTACGGATAAAACGCTTATGCTCTCCGCCTTTATGCCTAACCACAAGCTCACCGCTTAGCATTCGTCCGGAGTGTTTCTTTTTTATAAATTTAAGCTTGTTCATAATAAATCTATTTAATTTACTCTTAATTAAGATTGAGGGGCTTGATCGAAAAGATCAATTTTTTGACCCTCTTTTAATTTAACTATAGCCTTTTTCCAAGAAGAAACAGATACCTCAACCCTTCTTTCTCCTATTCTTTTTCTGCCGCCTTTAACTATAGATGTGGCAATCGATACCGCATTGACACTAAATACGCTCTCTATTGCTTTTTTAATGTCGGTTTTACTGGATTTTTTATTTACTTTAAAAGTAAATTTTCCAAGTCCAGTGTCTTGCATGGATTTTTCGGTTATAATTGGTTTTATCAAAATATCTTGCATAAAATTACTCCTTGCCTTTCAAAAAGGTATCACTGATAACATCAACCGCTTTTTTCATAAATACTATTTCCTTATTATTCAAAACATCATAGGCGTTAAGCATTCTTGCTTCCAAGATACTCACCCCAGACAGATTATTGATTGCTCTATAAAT